>CAZMXY010000067.1:5656-18738 GCA_964570345.1 uncultured Rhodothermales bacterium
GGTCAATCGACCCGCTTTCGGCTTTTCGACGCGCGTTCAGCCTATCGACCCGCGTTCAGCGAATCGTCGCGTGTTCGGAGAATCAGCGGATCACGACTTCGGCTAGTACGGGTAGATGATCGGACGGGAATCGTCCGTCCATCCGTTCGGTCAGGATCCCATGGCGAAGCACGTCGACGTCCTTGCCGACGAAGACGAAGTCGATGCGGAGATCGGGCACGATGCCGGAAAATCCATTCCACGTCGACGTCGGTCCATAATGCGGCTCGCGCGTGACGACGAACGCGTCGCGGAGCCCGGAAGCCGACCCGGTCAGGACACGGTAAGGTTCGGTATCATCCGTCGTGTTAAAATCGCCGGTTACGATCCTCGGGAGATCGGGTGCGATGGATGTGAGTCGATTCAGAATCAGGCGAGCGCTTTCCGCGCGGGCCTGCGCGCCGACGTGGTCGAAATGCGTGTTCAGGACGACGAATCGGCGTCCGGTCGTGCGGTCGCGGAAAATGCCCCAGGTCGCTATGCGCTCGATCGCCGCGTCCCACGACTTGCTCCCCGGCACGTCCGGCGTCTCCGAGAGCCAGAACGTGTCGTGCTCGAGCGGCTCGAATCGCTCGCGCCGATAAAAGATCGGCGTAAACTCCCCGGCGACCTTCCCGTCGCTTCGTCCAACGCCGATCCAGTCGTATTCGGTAAGCCGATTCTCGAGGTCCTCGATCTGACCGAGCAGCGCCTCCTGGAGTCCTGCAAAATCGACCTTGTGAAAGCGGAGCAGTCCGGCGACCGTCTCCTTACGGTTCGACCACGCGTCGTCGCCGTCGTTCGGCGTGTCGTATCGGACGTTGAACGACGTCACGTTGAAGGAGACGGCATCGGCGGCTGGGGGCGGAGTCTGCGTCCTGCGTTCGACGCTTCCCGCCGCACAGCCCAGGAGGAGCAGTGGCAGCATGGCCATCGATCCGATAACGCCGCGCAAATTCATAGGTCGCTCTTTCCGTTGCAGTGTAACGAGCCTCCGGGTGCCATACCCAAAATACGGCCTGACCGTTCGGGTTCCTCCGACGACGACGCACTCTTCAGCAACCGGGGTGCGCGCACGTTCACGATGAAGGCGGTGGTGATGGGGCGGGCATCTCCCGAGGAAATCGTTCGGAGGGTCACCTGCATCGGCTCGCGCCCGATCGGTTCAGCGGGACGTAACGGTCCTGTTTGGTCGCGAGGGCGGCTTCGAAAATCGAAACGGGGCCCTCCAAATTCGCTTGACAAAGGAACGCCGAATATTTAAAGTGTAAACGTTTACACCTCAGACGGGCGGACACGTGACGATTCGGAATCCGCCTTCGAGGTACACGTTTTTCATCCGGCGGACGGTGCCGTTTCAACACGTGGCCTTTGGCCGTGATCGCCGCTCGCACGGACGACCCTGCAGATGGGGAAGCGCTTTTATGACGGACCGTTAAAGATGGGCGTAACCATCAAGGAAGTCGCGAAAGAGGCGGGCGTTTCGATCGCGACCGTATCGCGGGTTTTCAACGATAGCGGTCCCGTCAACGACGACACGCGAGAGAAAATCATGGTGGTAGCTCGCAAGCTTCGGTACACGCCGCACGGCGGAGCGCGGAGCCTCATTACGGCAAAGACGAACACGCTGGGGGTGTTGTTGCCCGACCTGTACGGTGAGTTTTTCTCGGAGGTAATACGCGGGGTCGACCAGGCGGCCCGCCAGGCGGGCTATCAGGTGTTGCTGTCGAGCTCGCACAACGAGGCCGGTGAGATCGAGACGGCCATGAAGGCGATGCGCGGGCGCGTGGATGGGCTGATCGTGATGTACCCCGACATCGATCCGCGCGTCTTGACCTCGAGCCTATCCGATTCGATGCCGGTCGTCCTGTTGAATTGCGACGTCGAAAGCGACGAATACGTGTCGATCAACATCGACAATTACGGCGGGGCCTATGCGATGGTGCGGCACCTGATCGACGGCGGTCACCGCCGCATCGCGATGATTCGTGGCGCTCACAACAACTACGATGCCGCCGAACGGCTGCGGGGCTATCGAGCGGCGATGGCGGACGGCGGTGGAGAATGGTCGGCCTCGATGGAGCGGGAAGGGGACTTCACCGAAGCGTCCGGCTTCACCGCGGCTGAAGCGATATTGCGCCTCGATCCGCCGCCGACCGCCATTTTCGCGGCCAACGACGCCACGGCGATCGGCGCCCTGAGCGCCGTGCGGCTGCACGGTCTGGACGTACCCGCCGACATGGCGATCGCCGGATTCGACGACATCCCGATGGCCGGGTACATCAATCCGCCGCTCACGTCCGTGCACGTACCGATCAACGAGCTCGGTGGGCGTGCCATCACTCGTCTGATCGAGGCCGTCACCGGTCGCGGCAACGGCAGGGGCCGGAAGGAATTGCTACCTACGACACTCGTGATTCGGGATTCGTCGGCAGGACCCAAGCGTGAATGAACATCGGCCGTTTACTAGACGACGAAACATGTACATCTCATTAGCAAGACGGAGGGAAACTCTATGAGAACCACGGTTACGACACTATGGCTCGCGTGCCTTATGATGGCTGGATTCACGGATCTGGCTTGGTCACAGGACCGTACGGACGTCATCTGGGCGCGCTTCACAGATGAGGACATTGTTCTGGACGGGGAGCTGAACGAGGCTGCCTGGGAGAACGCCGAAAGAATCGAGTTGACGTGGGGCGAGAACGCGGGCATTCCGGGCAGCGGGTGGGGCATCGAGAACATCGCCTCCGGATTGACCGAACCCGATGATCCTCCCATCGGGACCATTTACGTATTGGCAAGAGGAGATTCCCTCTATTTTGCCTTCGAGGTGCAGGACAAGTCGATTGGCGGCGGAGGACAGGGTATCGGATTCTGGAATTGGGACTCCATCTTTATGCCGTTCTCAAATAAGGCCGGATTCGGGCCGACACAGGATGGACGGCATCACTTCCCCTCGACGAGCGAAACCTTCTTAACGTGGTGGAACAATGCAGATACCACTGAAGGGGGCGTGCCCACCGTGGGAATTGGACCCCGGTTTCATTCCCGCAACGCGCTCTACGGCGTCGGCGAAAACGTCAGCGTGACAGAGCCTCGCACCGAGGAGCAGGTGCGCAACTGGGATGCCGGGTGGACGATCAACGGCACGACCAACGACGACACACACGGAGAGGACGACGGATACGTCATTGAGACGCGGATTAACATGGCAGCCGCGGGCTATGACCTGGACAAGGCTGACGGAGACACGGTTCAAATCGGCTTCGCGATCAACGACACCGACTGGCGCTGGCCGGGCGATGCGGACAGGGCCGCAACGACACGTGTATTTTTCCAGAATCAATTTGGTGGTTGGAACTCCGGCTCAGCAAAGATCCATACGCATCCCTCGGTTACGACTACGTCCGGCGAGCTTCCGGCGGTCGATCCCGACGTCGTGATTCCAAACGCCGCCAACTTCGATGCGCCCACGATCGACGGGAGCCTTGATGATGCCGTCTGGCAGTCGACGGATATCGGCATCACGATTCAGGGTAAAAATGAAGCCTTGATGCGTTCGTGGCCAGGTGTCACGCCGTATGCTAGCGGGTATTTTCAGCCAGGCCCTGCTGAGGTACCGCCTGTCCTTGAACCCAGTCCGGCGCATATCAAGTGGTTCTTCAAGGATGATTGGGTCTACTTCGGCATCGATGTGGATGACCAGGCCGTCGACACCACTCGAGATGAGGCGGGAGACGGTCTTACCATTACGGTGAATCACCGCGACACGCTGGCTGCATGGCAGTTTCTTCTTCCGCAGGAATACACGGTCACGATCGGCCCGGACGGAGTTGCACGTACTGATCGCCGATTTTCCGACATCCCTGAAGATGCGTACATGGTCGCCGGTAGCTTGAAGGGGACGTCAACGGCTGCGGATCCAAGCGACGTCGATGAAGGATACCAACTGGAAATCGCATTCGATCTTACAAGGGCGTTTGGATATCCAGCCGGCCGGGGCGATGGCTTGCTATTCTTTAGTGCACATACGTTCGACCTGGACAGGTTTGAAGATCCCGCTCAGGACTATAACATTCGAACGTGGTGGAGCCGCGAAAGGACGGGCGGAGTGCCGGTATGGGGCCTTATGGATCCCGACGTCCTTGTCGGAACCTCTACGGACGGTGTCGCCGAGCTACCGCAGCATATCGAGCTGCACGGCAACTATCCAAACCCGTTCAATCCGAGCACGACGATCCGGTATGCGATTCCCGCGGGAGGCGAGGTTACCATCCACGTGTTCGATCTGCTTGGACGCCAGGTATCGACGTTCAATGCGGGCCTACAAGCGGCCGGACGCCAGGAATTCACGCTTGATGCGGGAAATATGGCCTCCGGCGTGTACTTCTATCGCGTCGAGGTTGCGTCGCGCTTCGCTGACGTACGCGTCAGCGAGACCGGCCGCATGCTTCTCGTGAAGTGATCCGTCGAGGTGCCGAAGGTGGGCGCGGGAGACGTTCGTCTCCCGCGCCCCGGATTCGGAAGTCGAAAGAATGAATCCCGGATCATGATCCCGATTCGAGTTCGCAATACATTAATCGGAGGTATCTTCGCCGGGCTATTTACGCTCATCGCGACCGCTCCTGCCGTGGCGCAGTCGGGCAAACTTTCGGGCCAGGTCGTCGACGAGCAAGGCGAGCCGCTGATCGGTACGACCGTCCTTATCGTGGGCACTCAACAGGGTGCGGCGACCGACGTGAACGGCCAGTACGCAGTAATTAACATTCCTCCGGGGACGTATAGCGTGCGCTACTCGATGATCGGATTTTCAACCCAGATCGTCGAAGGAATTCGCATCCAGTCCAATCAGACGACCGAGCAGAACGTAACGCTGACAGAGGAGGTGATCGAAGGTGAAGAGGTTATCGTCACCGCCGAACGACCTATCGTCGACGTCTCGCTGACATCCTCCATGGCGACGGTCTCGCGGGAGGAGATCGCAGTCCTGCCGGTTCAGCGCCTCGAGGACATCGTGAACCTTCAGGCAGGCGTCATCGATGGACACTTCCGTGGAGGAAGAAGCGGAGAGGTGCAGTATCAGGTTGACGGCGTCTCTGTGAATAATCCGTTCGATAATGCCCCGACGCTTTCACTCGATCGGTCCGTGCTGCAGGAAGTGCAGGTAATTAGTGGTACGTTCGACGCCGAGTACGGCCAGGCCATGAGTGGGGTCGTCAATGCCGTCCTCCGCGCCGGCCAGACGGACCAGTACGAATTTCAGGTGGAGACCTTTTTTGGTGACTACTTCAGCACGGCAGAAGACCGTTTTCCGCATATCGGCGACATGAGCCCGACGGTCCTTCAAAATTTTCAGGCCACGATGAGCGGTCCAGTTCCTCTCGTTCCGAATACGACGTTTCTTTTTAACGGACAGCGCTTCGAGAACGAAGGGTACATGTATGGTGAGCGGGTGTTCTTGCCGACGGATAGCGTGAACTTCGAGACGGGATACCTGGATCCGACGGGTGATTTGGAGCTCGTGCCTCTCGGATTCGACAATCGGTGGAATTGGCTCGGGAAACTCTCGAATCGTTCCATTCCCGGCATAAAGCTCGAGTACCAGGGTGTGGGAAACGTGATCGAACGAAAATTCTACAGCCATCCCTTTCGTCTAAATCCTGACGGGACAAAGACGAACCGTCAGTTCTCGATCGTACACGGTCTGGATGTGACGCATACCGTGCGAGACGACCTCTACTACACGATAAGCCTGCGCCACAACTATTTCGATTTCGAGGATCTGAGGTATGAAGACGTGCAGGATCCGCGGTATCTGGAGGCCGGCCCCCCGCGCTCGCTGCAGAGTATCGAAGACGGAGCGATACTGACGGGTTTGGATCTTGGTCGGTTCATCCAGCGGACGAATGCAGGCGTCTCGAAGGGAAGCGTCACCTATCAGGCAACGAAAGTTCACCTACTAAAGGCCGGATACGAGTTTCAGTTTTCAAAACTCGAATTCGGACCGCCCGGCATCCTCACGAACGTGACGCGAGACGGCGTCGAGCAACTACTGCCGCGTACGGACACGCTGAATGCTCGTGTTCTTGAATACAACCCCGTACAGGGTGCCGCATTCTTCCAGGATCGCGTCGAATGGAGGGACATCCGAGTCCGAGCCGGCATACGTGCGGAGTACTTTGACGCCAAGTCGACGATTCCGTCGGATTTAGCCAACCCCGCGAATTCCATTACCGGTGCACCTGAATCGCGAGCTCAGCCGACGTCCGTTAAACTCCGCGTGGCGCCGCGCCTGGGAGTCTCATTTCCCATTTTGAATCAAGCATCGATGTTCTTCTCGTTCGGCCATTTCTATCAGATGCCCGGCCTGGGAGAGTTCTTCGCGAATGCGGACTATTCCGTTCTGGAGGACTTGCAGGCGGGAACTGAGGACGATGTCGGAGTGCTGGGGAATCCCGATCTCAAGCCCGAATTCACGGCGCAGTATGAGTTCGGATTCAAGGCCCAGTTGACGAGTTTTCTCGGCCTGGACCTCAGTCTCTTTCACAAAGACATTCGAGACCTGCTGGGCGTGGAATTCATTCAGACGTACACGGCGGCGCGGTACGCACGATTCACCAACGTCGATTTTGGACAGGTTCGGGGGTTCACCATTCAATTTGACCAACGAGGTGCCGGGCCGATTTCCACGAGCCTCGATTACACGCTTCAGATCGCGAGCGGCAACTCGAGCGATCCGAAAGAAACGTTTAATCGATCCGCCGCTGGTGAAGACCCTCTTCCTCGCCAGGTCCCGTTCAACTGGGATCAGCGGCATACGCTAAACGCGACGGCCACGTGGTACGAGCGCGACAACTTTGCGATCACAGGAATCGCCAAACTCGGGAGCGGCCAGCCGTTCACGCCCGCCATTTCGTCCGTTTTCGGTTCCGAGCTGCAGCCTAATTCAGGAAGAAAGGACGCGTTTCTCATCGTAGACGTGAGAGCCGAAAAGTTCATCAACGTATTTGGAGTTCAGTGGACGGCCTTCGCGCGGGTATTTAATCTGCTTGACGAACACTTCGCCAATGGATTCGTGTTCGCGAGTACGGGTAGCCCCTTCTACACGTTGACTCCCGAATCACAGCGCGCTCAACTCACCAATCCGGGACGTTTTTTTGCCCCTCGACGGATCGAAGTTGGCATCTCCTTCAGGGGCGTAATCCCGCGATGAAAGAATCAGGAACGGCAACCGTGAAGCATTGTGTCGCCATATTGGCGCTTATCGCGATCGTCGTGCCCGTTAGAGGGCAGGAACTCGAACCGCTGGTGCCTGATGCTCTTCGCGGCCAGATCGACGCCGAGCGTATGGGGACGCACGATGCCAATCGCATCCGCACGCGCTTCTTCAACTATGGAATGGTCGGGGATTTCGAAGGAAATCCCGATTTGACGGTATTCCATTCCGTCGAAGTGCCCAAGGGGTCCGGGCTGAACTATTCAGACGGTATTACGCCGTTCGTTCTGGCTCGCATCACGCAGACGAACGGCACCGAAGCATATATAATGGAGACCGGTTTTCGTGAGCGGCAAGGTACGAGCCCGCAAACGGGAAAAACGATGCGGTTCGAACCTCGCCCAGGCTACTTTGAGCCGAGCCCATCGATTAATCAGGGTCGATCGATCGCGATCTCGAGCGATTCCAGGACCTGGCCGGGAGCTGTGCGAGCGCAGAGCGGCGAGAACGTTCCGCCCGAGAATTGCTGGATCGACAAGGTAGACGACCCGGACGATCCGGGCTGGTGCGGAGACTGGAACGGTTTCTTCGGCAAGAGGCCAAATGCCGATCAGGAATCGTTTTTCGTGATGGATGACGATTTCTACGATGCCTGGAACTATTTCCCTGACAGTCGAGACGCCAGTCTTCCAACGGCAGAACGCCGACGTGGCCTGGGACTTCGCGTCGAGGTTCGAGGATTTCAGTGGTCCAATCCTCAGGCCAGTAACGTCATTTTCTGGCACTACGACATCGTGAACGAAGGAACGACCGGCTACGAAGACATCATTTTCGGGCTCTACATGGATTCCGGCGTAGGAGGATCATCCGTCTCGTGCGACGGCTATGGCGAGACAGACGACGATAATGCGTTTTACACGACGGAGTTCGGGCAGGATCTCGTCTATACGTGGGACCAGCGAAATACCGGCGTCAGTCTCTCGAGCAACTGCGCACGAACAGGCTATCTCGGGTATGCCTATCTCGAGACGCCGGGGAATCCGTTCGACGGCATCGACAACGATGAAGACGGCATAACGGATGAGCGGCGCGACGGAGGCCCTGGCGAGAAAATAGAAGGACAAGACAATATTCGCCGTGAAGCAGAGGCTCGCTACGATATGACGTTGTTCGAGAGGGCCTACGGCCCTTTAGAAGAGCGGCCGGCTTTTGACGTAGGGGTGTGGTGGACCGGCGACGAAGACATGGATTGGGTCGCCGAACTCCATGATACGGGAGCCGACGGAGTTTTTGCCACCGATGATAATCCGGCCGATACGGGCGAACTTGACGGGATACCGACGGATGGCGAGCCAAACTTCGACAGAACGGACATCACAGAATCCGACATGATCGGGCTCACCGGGTTCAAATTGAATCGAATTCGACCAGGTCCGGGCGCTAGCGGCGATGTGGATGCCATCGTCTTCAACACCACCGATGCACAATGGCCGAGACGCCTTTACGAGCAATTTTCCGATCCGGATCCAGCCGTTCGATTCGACTCGCCTCTCATCCAGAATTACAATATCGGATTTCTATTCGCATCCGGGCCGTTCCTCCTGCCAGCCGGCACAAGACAGCGCTTCAGTCTCGCACTCGCCTATGGAAGCGATCTCCAGGAACTCCAGGATAACGTCGGGACGGTTCAGCAAATCTACAATGGCAACTATCAATTCGCCGTACCTCCGCCAGAGCCTCAGGTACGAGCGGGGGTCAATGAGCAGGGGCACGTCGTGCTGACCTGGTCGAACGTGTCGGAGAAAGCCGTGGACCCGGTGACGAATCAGAACGATTTTGAGGGATATAAGATCTATCGTTCGACAGATCCGACCTTCCTCGATCCCCGAACGATCGTGAATTCGCGTGGCATTGAACCGTTTCCCATCGGCGCGCCCGAGGTTACTTTCGACCTCAAGAACGGCATTGCCGGCTACTCAGAGCAGCAGGTGCAAGGCGTTTCGTACTACCTGGGTGAGGACAGCGGGATTACGCACACATGGACGGATACGACGGTAACGCTGGGTCAGACCTATTATTATGCCGTCACGGCATTCGACCACGGTTCGGATGAACTCGGTTTTTTTCCGTCGGAAAATGCCGTCGCCGTTTCGCGGACGGCACGTGGTGGTACCGTGCTGCCGCAGAACGTCGTCGAGATTCGGCCGAACCTTCGCGCACCGGGCTATGTGCCGGCGACGCTGGTTGAAGAATCGCTACGGCATGTTTCCGGCGACGGAGCGGCCACCGTCGACGTTCGGGTTCTGAACGATCGCCTCGTCCCGGACGGAACTGAATTTCGCATCACCTTCCAAGGCTCCGCGGACAGCGCCCGTGCGGATTCCTATAGCCTTGTCGACGAAACGACGGGCACGGTCCTTTTCGACTTGGGAAGGGACTTCGAAGGGGAAGGCACGGGTCCGGTTGGCGCCGGTCTTCAGCCAATTATCAACACGCCTCCTTTCCCCACTATTGATCAGGAACAGTCGGGTTTCACGTCCTCAAGCAATACGAATGCGGTTATCACTGCCCGCTACTCAGAGGTGCTACCGCGAAATTTGCGCCGGCCGGGCTATCCTGAAAACCTCTCGATCACATTCAGCGATCAATTCCTGGACACGACGCTCGCCGCGATTGGATCGCCTGCGCGTCCTGTGAAATTCAAGATCGAGACCGAGAGCGGTTTGCAATTAGATTTCCGATTCGTCGACTCGAATGGGGACGGCACGCTCAGCATGGGAGGTGAAGTAATAGAGGTCGTGACGTATGCGCCGTCGGAGCCCCAACGAGCTCGCCCGACGTGGAATCTCGCCTTGGATATGGAAGCTATCGAGGGGGCAGTCGTTCCCCCCACGGCGGGAGACGCGTACACCCTCGTGCTCGACAAGCCCGTCGATCCTGAGGATCAGTTCGTGTTCTCCGTTCAAGGCGAACGACTCGACGAGTCGGTTATGAGAGAGGACTTCGACCGCGTCAAGCCGTATGTCGTGCCGAATCCCTACGCGGCTGCCGCGTCGTTCGAGCCGGAGCGCTTCGCCACGTCGGGGCGCGGGGAACGCCGTCTCGAATTCCGCGGTGTGCCGGTGGGCTCCACCGTTCGGATCTATACGGTCCGGGGAGAGCTGGTCCAAACGCTCGAGCACGACGGCGTTACGCGAAATTCGGACGGGTCCGTCGAAGTTACCGACGTCACAGGTATGATTCCATGGGACCTCCGAAGCAAGGACAATCTAGAAGTTGCGCCGGGACTCTACATCTATCACGTCGATTCCGACGCCGGCGAACACGTTGGAAAGTTTGCCATCATCAAGTGAACGGTCGCAACATGCATCACGCAACGGTTGAGAGACCTCAATGAAGGAGGGCAAGGTGACATCATGAGGAAAGCCCTGCGTCTATTCGTGCTGTTCGTTTTGATGGCAGTCGTCGTGGCATCCGCACGTGCGCAAACGAAGACGGGGACGACGATTGGTCAGTTCATGTTGGTCGAACCCAGCGCCAGAGTGTCGGCGATGGGGAACGCCGGCGTGACGACGTTCCAGGAGGTAGAGTCTGGATTCTACAATCCAGGCGCGCTGGGTCACATGGATAACTCCGACGTTCAGTTTACTCACAGCACGTGGTTGGCCGGGATTACGTACAATTACGCTGCCGCAGCACTCCGCTTCGGCGCGAGCAATACCTTATTGCTAAGCGTGACGGCGCTCAATTCGGGCGAGATCGACGTCAGGACCGTGGACCAGCCTATGGGTACGGGCGAAAGGTACTCAGTGAGCGACATTGCTTTCGGCCTGGGATATGCCAGACGGATTACGGACCGTTTCTCGGCCGGTGTACGAATCAGCTATCTTCAGGAAACCATCTGGCATTCGTCTCTATCGGCGTTTGCCTTTGACTTCGGTGTGCTATACGAACTACCGTTCCGCGCCTATTTAGGAGCGAGCATTTCGAATTTCGGCACGCGCGGCACATACAACGGGAGGGATCTGGCGATTCGATATGATCTTGATCCGGATCGATTCGGGGACAACAGCAACGTACCGGCTGCTGTCGAGACAGAGAGTTGGCCTCTCCCGGTTCTCTTTCGCGTTGGGATCGGATATCCCGTGATCGTTAACGCGAACAATCACGTGCATTTCGTGGTGGACGCCTTTCAGCCGAGCGACAATACCGAAAGCATCAGCTTAGGTGCTGAGTGGACGTTCATGGAGCTCTTCTCGGCCCGTGCAGGATACCAAAACCTGTTTCAGGAGGATCGGGAGGGCGGCCTCGCTGCCGGTGCGGGCATCAACCTGGACATCGCCAGCTACACGGCCCGGTTTGACTATGCCTGGAATACGTTCGGTCGTCTAGATCACGTCCAACGATTCACGGTCGGGTTTTCGTTCTGACGAACGCCTCGATGCCCGGCGGCCACGACGGACTGCCTCGCGTCAACCGCCTCGCCTCGCTTCCAAACCTTCCTTCTCAGCCAATGAACGTGAGCATGACGGCTGCAACCAGCAGCAGGAGAAGGACGGACAACAGCATGTCTCGATGCCGGTTTTTGGGAGTGTCCTGTTCGCCGGCCTCACGAGACGGGGCCGCCGGACGGTCGACGGGTTCGGCGGGCGTGAGATGAGCCGTCGCGTACGTCAAACCGGCAATGCGGCCGGGATCCGGCGGGCGGGTGGCGAGGCTGACGAGCACGAGCACGACGACCGAAACGACGGCCAGGAAGACGGCGAAGTGGAGGAAGTTGAAGTCCGCGAACAGATAGACCCAACCGTCGAGGTGGGCCTTGTTCAACTCCGCCACCAGCCGGGCCATGCCCAGCACGAAACCGGTCAATAGAGCGGCCATCGCACCGGCGGCGTTTACGCGCTTCCAGAAGACGCCGAGTAGAAATACGATCGCAATGGGTGGGGAGATGTAAGCTTGAACGCTTTGCAGATACTGATAGAGAACGCCGGAGATGTTCCGCATCAGCGGAATCCACGCGAGGCCGAAGACGACCAGCACGACGGTAGCGATCTGTCCGGTCCAGACGAGCTGCCGCTCCGACGCCGCGGGGTGCAGCTTCTTGTAGACGTCGAGCGTGATGAGAGTTGAACACGAGTTGAAGACGGAGGACAGCGAGCTCATCAGAGCGGCCAGCAGGCCTGCCGTCACGAGGCCGCGCAGGCCGATCGGCAGCAGCGCGCCGATCAGCGCAGGCAGCGCCTGGTCGGGTGAATCCAATTGGATGTCACCCCGCTGCGCCAGCACGAAGGCAATGATTCCGGGGATCACGAAAATGAACAGGGGCAGCTGTTTGAGATAACCGGCGAAGATGGTCCCGCGGCGAGCGTCCTCAATACCGCGGGCGGAGAGCGTGCGCTGCACGATGTACTGGTCCGTACACCAGTACCATACGGCTATGATCGGCGCGCCGAAGACCATGCCGGTCCAGGGGAAATCCGGATCCGTCATCGGCTTCCACAGATTGAAGAATCCAGTGCCCGCCGCGCTTGTCAGCTCGCCCCATCCGCCGATCTTGATCAGGCCGGCGATCGTCACCGTCACGGCCCCGGCTATCAGCACGAAGGCCTGGACCATATCCGTGTAGAGCACGGCGCGCAGTCCCCCGAAGATGGTATACACGCCGGTTATGACCACGACGATGAGGGCGCCGGTCCAGAACGAGATGCCCATCAGGGCCTCGAACACGACACCGCCCGCGTAGATCGTCACAGAGATCTTGGTCAGCACGTAGCCGATGATCGAGATGATGGCGAGATACCACCGAGCGGCGGGCGAGAAGCGGCGCTCCAGGAACTCCGGCATC
>CAZMXY010000068.1:0-11580 GCA_964570345.1 uncultured Rhodothermales bacterium
GATCCCAGATTTTTCGCTCGCAAGAAAAACGACGAGGGCGCGCACGTTTCTCGTATTTTGGATACATTGACGACGTGCCCCGACGTCGGCGCGGCGGCACCGGAACGTTCGTCCGCCGGGATCCGTTGGCGGTTCACGCCTCGCACGCAAATTTCTTGCTTGACACTTTGCCGTTCGGTCGCGCTTGATCGAATGCGCGTCGAGCCGAGGTTTTCCGGTTTGGTCGCGGCGTCCGAGCGGATCCGAGTTCAGTGTAAAATCCTGCCTGTCTCCCTCGTAACAACGTCTTTGAGGTCGAACATGTCGTACATCCTGAGAATTTCCGCTTCCGCGTGCATGCTCGTTCTGCTCGTCGCTTTCGGAGTCGCGCCTTCTTCACCGGATTCGAACCCCTCCCACGCGAATCTCACACCGGTGCACCCCGCCGACGCGAGTCTGATGGCGGCGACCGCCGCCGACGCGAGTCATGTGACGACAAACCCGGCCGACGTAAAGTACACGACCGTGACCACCATGAAGATAGCCGGCGCCGCGGGGCGCGCCGTCAATTTTCTTGCACGCCTCGGAGGCGGCTCGACCGACATGGCGGAGACCGTCTACGTGAAAGGCAACAAGATGCTTCGTGAGAGTGACGACGTCTCGACTCTGATCGATCTCGACGCCGGTAGCATGACCACGATCGATCATGACAAAAAGACGTACTCGGTCATGACATTCGACGAAATGAGAGACCAGATGGAAAGAATGGCCGAGAGCATGACGGGGGCGGCACAGGAGAATACCGAGACCCCGGCCGACGCGACGGAAGCGCCCGAAGTGTCCGATACCGAATTCAGCTTTGAGTTCAACGTCGATCGGACGGGGTTGAGAAGCGACGTCAACGGCAATCCGGCGGAGCGTTTCTTGACGACCCTCATCGTGGAAGCGTCCGGCACGGTCACGGAAGAGGGGAAGGAGGAGCAGTACGAGGGAACGATGGTCGTCGCGTCCGACCTCTGGCTAAGCACGGATCTCCAGGGCTACGGCGAAGTCGAGGATTTCCACCGCCGCTTCGGCGAACGTCTCGGGGAGGCCATGATGGGCGCTGCGGAAACGGCGAACCTCGCGGAGGCCATGCAGCAGGCTTTCGCCGGCGATCCCAGGATTCAGGAGGGGATGGAGAAGGCACAGGAGGAGGTTCAAAAGATGGATGGGGTCGAGGTCAAGAACACGACGCATTTCGTCCTCGTCGCGCCCGGTGAACGGTTCAATGGAGACCTCGTATTCGGTCAAAAGGACGACGGCGAGGCCAAAGCGGAGGAAGAAAAGCCGAAGGGTGGACTATTCGCTCGGGCCGCCAGGATAGCCAGACAGGCGGCCGCCGATCAGCCGAGTGATGCAGAGCCGAAGGAAGCCGCCACTCAGCAGGTCCTGCTGACCTTAACCACGGAAATGCAGGAGTATTCCACGTCCTCCGTTCCGGCATCCGTCTTCGCGATCCCCTCGGGATACAAGCAAGTCGAATTGGGGCGTTGATGATTGGATGGTCCGATCCGCCCCGCGACGGCCGGCCGGCCTTGTCCTTGCGTGACGCAGCAACCCACTCGTTTCTCGCTACCGCACCGGTGAACCGGTAGATTGGGGCCTCATTCAGCCCAGCACAACATCTGCGTGATGGCGGTCATCGGCCTCGATCTCGGCGGCACTAAGATTGCCGCCGCCAAGTTCTCGCCGGAAGGCAACCTCCTCACCCGCGAGGTAAGAGGCGTCGAAGGGCGCGGGGGCGGCGACGTCGGTGCGTTGGCCGTCAGCCTGGCGCGAGCAGTCATGGAGCGGACGCCCGAGACCGTCACGGGCGTGGGGATGTGCGTCCCGGGTATCTTCTATCCGGATTCGGGGCGCGTCTGGGCCCCGAACGTGCCCGGATGGGACGACTATCCCCTGCTCGAAGAGCTTCGCGAGGCGTTAGACTCCGGAATCGACGTTCGTATCGAAAGCGACCGTGCGTGCTACATCCTCGGCGAGATCTGGCGAGGAGCCGCGCGCGGCTGTACGGATGCCATCTTCCTGGCCGTCGGCACCGGTATCGGGGCCGGCATCGTTTCGGGAGGGCGGATCGTCAGTGGAAGGCACGGGGTCGCCGGCGCCATCGGGTGGATGGCGCTCGATCGCCCGTACCGCGACGGCTATGAAACCTGGGGGTGTTTCGAATACAATGCCTCCGGTGACGGACTCGTCAGGATCGCGCGCGACCTCATGCCCGCCGGTTACACGGGCCCTCTCGAGGCCGGCGATTCGATTACGGCGCGCGACGTATTCGAGGCCTTCGAGGAGGGAGACGAGCTGGCGCGGCGCGTACTGGAGAACGCGATCGAGCTCTGGGGGATGGCCGTCGCCAATCTGGTCAGCCTATTCAATCCCGAGAAGATTATCTTCGGCGGAGGCGTGTTCGGCCCGGCGCTCGCGTTGCTGGACCGGATTCGCGCGGAAGCCGAGAAGTGGGCGCAGCCCATCAGCATGAAGCACGTAGCCCTCGAGGCCGCAACCCTGGGTTCGGACGCCGGGCTCTACGGCGCAGCGCGGCTGGCACTCGGGCCTGCGACGCCCGGCACCGCCGGCCATATTCCACTTTGACGGTACGACGTCTTGATCGAGGTCAATCGTAATCGGGTTTTCACGGCGGCGTGCCTCGGCATGCTCGTCTTCGGCATCGTGATGACGGTCCTGGGGACCATCCTGCCTTCACTCATCGATCGGTTCGCCGTGGACAAGGCCGTGGCCGGGTCGTCGATTACGTTGCTCAGCGTCGGCATTCTTGCCGGATCGCTCGTCTTCGGTCCCGTCGTCGATCGGTACGGATTTAAAGGGCTTCTGATCGCCTGCACCGCTCTCGTGCTGGTCGGTCTCGAGGCGTTGGCCTTCGCCCCCAATTTCGATCTCCTGCGCGGCGCCGTTTTCGTGATCGGTTTCGGCGGCGGCGTGATCAACGGAGGGACGAACGCCCTCGTGTCGGACGTCAGCGCAGGCGAGCGGAGCGCCGGACTCAGTCTGCTGGGCGTTTTTTTCGGCATCGGGGCCTTTGGCGTGCCGTTCGTGCTCGGTTTTCTTCTCGAGACGGTCTCGTATACGATTCTCACGGCGTCCGTCGGCGTCCCGGTTCTGGCCGCGATCGTGTACTTCTCGACGGTTCGCTTCCCCACCCCGAAGCAGCCGCAGGGGTTTCCGATCGCAAAGGGTGCGGAGCTCGTGCGGGATCCCGCACTCCTATTGCTGGGCGCCATCTTGTTTCTCCAGAGCGGCATCGAGATCACGACCGGGGGATGGACGACGACCTTCTTTCAGGAGGCGTTGAACGTCGAACCGGGAACGGCCGCCTTCGCTCTCTCTTTGTTCTGGATCGGCATGACGCTGGCGAGACTCGTACTGGGCCGCGTCCTCAAGACGGCCGATCCGGCGCGCGTGCTTCGAGCCTGCATCGGCATCGCATTCTTCGGTTCCGTCCTGATGATCGTCTCGGCCTCACCCTGGTCGGCGTACGTCGGGATCTTCTTGACCGGAGCCGGTCTGGCGGCCGGCTTTCCAGTTGGACTCGGCTACGCCGGTGATCTGTATCCGCGAATGTCGGGAACGGCGTTCAGCGTGCTCTTCGTCATCGCCTTGTCGGGCGGATCGCTGCTGCCGTACGTGGCGGGGCTGCTGGGCTCATCGTTCGGACTGAGATCCGCTTTCGTCATGACGCCGGTGGCTCTGGTCTGCATGCTGGGCCTACTCAGCCTCGTTCTCAGGCGCATTCGACAGCGGGCGCAAGCCGGTACGACCGCAGCCTCGTGAGTGCGACGCCCGATCCACCGACCCGTTCAATCCCCGTAAACGCACCCCCAATCGAAATCAGAGCGCATATGTCACTTGCCGGTATCTGGCTGGCCAACGCCAGAAGCATCATAGATCGCATCGAATCCACGCAGATGGACGCCATTCGCGACGCTGCCCACCTCATGGCCAATTCCATTGAGACCGAGCGGTGGGTGCACACCTTCGGATGCGGCCACGCCACGCTGCCCGTCGAGGAAATGTATCCGCGCATCGGCGGCTTCGTCGGTTTTCATCCGATGATCGAGCTCCCCTTGACCTTTTTCACCCACATCACGGGTGAAATGGGCATCCATCAGTTCCTCTTTCTCGAGCGAACCGAGGGGTACGGGCGCGAGATCATGAAGAGCTACGATTTCGATGCGCGGGACACGATGTGGATTTTCTCTCATTCGGGCATCAATCCGATCAACGTCGACGTCGCGCTTCGAGCGAAGGAGCTCGGAATGAAGGTCGTCGTAGCGGGTTCGGCCGAAGCCTTCGCCGACAAAGAGTCGCGACACTCGTCAGGAAGCAAGGTGTTCCAGCTGGCGGACGTGCTCATCGACACCTGCGTGCCGGCCGTCGATGCCGTCGTCGGCCTCAAAAATCATCAGGACAAGGTCGGACCGACCTCGACGCTTGCCTTCGTGACGACGGTCTGGATGACGATCACGACCGTCGCGGAGCTCCTCGCCGATCGCGGCGTGAGGTTGCACATCCATCCTTCCCACAACGTGCCCGGCGATACGACGGCGCACGAACGCCTCGACCGCGCGCTCGAGGTGTACAAGAAGCGCAGCGCGTCGCTGTAGGGGGGCTCGGCAAACTGGAGTAGGCCCGGCGATTAGCCGGCGGCCGACGGCTGCCTTACCGGGAGCGTCACGATGAAGGTCGACCCGCTCCCCGGGGCGCTGCGCGCGGTGATCGTACCGCGGTGATTTTCGACGATCCGACGGCAGATCGTCAGGCCCATACCGGTTCCCGTTCTCGCCGACGAGCTCTTTTTCCGTGGCGTGGATCGGCCGTGCAATCGTTCGAACGGTGCGAAAATTCGGCCGGCGTATCGCTGGTCGAATCCGATGCCGTTGTCCTCAAATTCAAGCACACAGACCGCTCCGTCGGAGCCGTCGAGGTGTTCGTCTTGCAGCGAGCCGCGAACGCGGACGAACGGCGCGGCGTCGGATCGCCGGTGGGTCAGCGCGTTCGCGATGAGATGTTCGAAAAGCTCCTTCATCTGGCTTGGATCAGCCTCCACTTCCGGGAGCCACTCTACGCGAACCGTCCCGCCGGCCTCCTGAATCGGGGTACGCAGCTCCGCGACGACCTCCTGAGCGACGTCGTTTAGCGCGACCCGTTCGTACGGCTTGGCCTTGAACGTCACGCGCGAGAATGCGAGGAGATCGTTGATGAGGTGAGACATGCGCTCCGAGAGCTCGAAGATGCGCTTCGCGTAAAATCGGCCCTCCTCGTCGAGTCGGTCGCCGTGTTCGGACTCGAGCAGGTCGGCGAACGAACGCAGCTTTCTCAGCGGCTCTTGCAGGTCGTGGGAGGCGACGTTGGCGATCTCGCGCAGCTCGCGGTTCGACACGTCCAGCTCCCGATTGAGCCGCTCGAGGTCGGACGTGCGTTCGCGAACGCGCAGTTCCAGCGTCGCGCTCAGCTCGCGCAGGGTCTCTCGTTCGCTCTCGATTTCGCGCACGAGTCGCTCACGGGCCTCCTCGGCTTCTTTGCGCTCGTGAACGTCCTGAACGAAAATGGTGAATTTCTGCTCACCTCCCCACTCGAACGTACTCCAGATCATGAACAGCGGCACGTGCTCCCCGTCAGCACGAACGCCGACCGACTCGACGCCGGAGGGACGGCTTCCCGGCTCACGTCTCGAGGAGAGCTCGACGACGTCGGACGCAACGATGAGATGAGCGGGCCGATTCCTCACCTCGTGGGCTGCATACCCGAAAATTTGCTCCGCAGCGGGATTGAACGCCTCGATGCGACCGTCCTTGTCGGTCACGATGATACCTTCGGCGGAGGTCTCGAAAATCGTTCGCTGCCGTCTTCCTTCGTCTTCCAGAGCTCGAATCTGATTCTGAATCTGATGCTCCATGGCCTCGAACGAGCGCGCGAGCTGCCCGATCTCGTCCGTGCGATCGACCGGAAGGGACGGTCGGTCACGGCCCTCTCCGAAACTTGCCACCGCGCCGGTGATGTGTCGCAGAGGCTTCGTAAGGTATCTCGATGCCGCCAGGGCTACGCCGATGGCTGCGACGCAGAGCAAGAGCGTGATCAACGCGCTTCGGTCGCGTACGCTTCGAACGCCCGATAGAATGGATTCGTGCGGCTCCGTCACGCCGATGACCAGCGACGATCGTCCGCTGTCCGCGTCGAGTGAAATGGATTCGAAGTAGGCGACTCCAGGGACTCCCGTGCTGAGCCGTGCGTCGAGCATCCGCATTTCGCTCGGCGTCCCGATCATCAGCTCCTGCACTGCGGGGAAGATATGATGCAGGCGGTCGGGAGCCGGTGGATCGGAATCCGACGCATGACGTCTCGAGAAATAGAGCACCCTGCCCCGCGAGTTCGAGACGTAGAGCGTCTGGTTGGAATCGATCAGCGAGCCGAGCGGCGCCAGAACGTCCTTGATGTCGACAGTAACGATCAGCACGCCGAAGATTCGACCACTCGCAGAGTGGATCGGCGTGCCCACGTAGAGGACGGGCGTCGCCGCAGGGATACCCTTAGACCCGTCGCTCGTACGTATATCGGAAAGGAACACGCCGCCGGGCTCGAGCTCGGCCGTACTCTGAACGTACGGCGCGCTCTCCTCGCGCGTAAGATCTCTAACGTCTGCGAACACGGCCCGTCCGTCCCGCCGATCCACACGGACGAGCTCGCGTCCTCCTTCCATGACGCTGATAAAGCGGACCTGAAAGTAAGACGACCGGCTTTCAAGAAAGGAGCGGAATATTTCCGCAAGTTGTACGCCCCACTCATCGCCGTACATCGACCATTCCGGATCGAAGCCGCGCTGCATCCGGGCACGGACGATCCCTTGAACGGGCGGGGTCTTCGCGAGAAATCGTACGTCGTCAGCGATCGCACCCAGATTCGCCCACGTGCGTACCCTCACCGTCTCGGCCGTGTGCGCGACTCGGTCGAACGAATGCTGGATGAGCAAATCTCTGGCTCCCCGATAGACCATATAGCCCACGGTCACGGTGGCCACCAATGCGATGAGCGAACTGAAGATCGCCAGCCGGCCCGCAATTCCCCTCATACCTCGAATCGTTCTTGTATCGTCGCCGTCTGAGTCTCGGCCCCCGCTACAGCCCGACGACCAGGCCGAAGCGAAGCATGTCCGCCTTGAATTCGTTGCGAATGCGCATGATCTCTTCCCCGATGGTAACGTCGCCGTCCGAAATTCCGGTCACGTCGATCGAGTAGCGCACCTCAGGCGAGATGCGCAATCCCAGGCCCGGAACGCTGAGCCGGACGCCTGCTCCGATGCCGGCCGCGACGCTTTGCCGAGTAAGACTGTCCTCAAATCCCGCATCGGCATCCGAGAAATCCAATCGATACCGAAGCTCGCCGCCGCCGAGCAGGTACGGAGAGGCGATGAGCGAGACCGGAAGGAACACGCGCACGTCGACCGGGATCGCGACGAAATTGACGTTGAAGTTGTCGCGCTCGAGAAACTCGGAGCCGTCGAATATCGCACCGGCGTTGATGAACGTGGCGCCGGCATGGATGCTGGCCGGACCCAGGGTGAGTCCGGTCGTGAGGCCCACGAAGAAGCCGATCACGGCGTCGTATTCGGGTTTCTCCGCATCCTCGAAATCGACTTCCAGACTCGTGACGTTGGGACCGGCGGAGAAGCTGTACTTTAACTGAGCGTAAACCGTTTGCGGAGACGGAATGAGCATCGTCAGCAGGACGATGGTGAGCGAGCCCCGAAGTGGTGGGTTCATAGGGATTTCTCGAAAAAGTGTGTGGCGGGAACGTACGCTTGTACTCGTTCCGTAAGATGGGTCCGACCGATCTGGTGGGATGCGGCCCGGGCATGAGCCATCGACGTAAACGTCAACGTAACCGACGAAAAGTGAACGCTGACCGATGGGAATTCGTCGATGACGTGGACGCATTCGGCGGGCATGCGGAAGGCGCTATCCTCAATGGCCGGTCTCCCAAGGCCGAGTTTCTAGGGCCAAGATTCCAAAGCTCCGTCTCCCAGGGCCGTGGTGGGTCACGGGAAACGTCCGACGTGCACTGCGCCCTCTAGTCCACATGCGCCGCGAGCCGATCTTGCGCCATAATCCCTCCTGGTTCCGGCTTCGCTCCGTCGAATCGCGGTCAACATTCATTCAATATACGTGCCCATGCGAGTATTGTCACTGTGGTTGCTGGGATTTGTATGCTTTTCCGCGAATGCTCAAGACATACGCTTTGACACTCTATCGACCCGGCCGGTAGGACCGGGAGTGGTCTACACGTACGTCGAGGCGCCGAGCCTTCCGTGGACGATCAACGTGCTCAAGGTAGATCTCACCGACCCGTACCTGGAAATAGAGACGGCCAACGCGCACGATCTCCTGTCAGGGGGTGGTGAACGCACTTCTTCGATGGCGGCTCGCCACGACGCGCCCGGCCATCGCGTCGTCGGCGGCGTGAACGGCGACTTCTACTCGGGCGGCGCGCGTCCCATCGGCATTCAAATTCTCGACGGGGAGATCCTGCAGCGACCCGTCGCAGACCGTCCCGCCCTCGGCTTCGACGTGGAAGACCGCCCGATGATGGATTTCGTCGCGCTTTCCGGAGAGCTGATCCTTCTCGACACGACGGTATCCATCAACGGCGTGAACGCGGAGCGGGGGACCGACCAGTTGATCCTCTATAATCCATTCTTCGGCTCCACCACGAATACGAATGAATTCGGCATCGAGCTGCGCGTGCGCCCGTTGGACGGATGGCTGGCCAACGACACGCTGCGTCTCGTCGTCGAAGATACGGCCTCCGGGACCGGAAGCATGAGCATTCCGGACGGTTCGGCCGTCCTTTCGGGCCACGGCGCCGCCGCGCCCGTTCTGGATTCGCGCGTCGAGGTCGGCGATACGCTGAGAACCCATCTCGGCGTGCGGCCGGGACTGGCGAGGCTAAAGGAGATGGTCGGTGGCGGACCCTTCCTCGTTCGGGACGGCGCCAGCAGCGTCGGACCC
Source organism: uncultured Rhodothermales bacterium (assembly GCA_964570345.1). Lineage (GTDB taxonomy): Bacteria > Bacteroidota > Rhodothermia > Rhodothermales > VXPQ01 > CAZMXY01. The sequence continues at coordinate 9,042 of CAZMXY010000068.1, forward strand.
CGGGGTGACGGCTCGGACCGTCACCCCCGCACCGCCGCGGGTTTTTCCGCCGACAGCACGACGCTTTACCTCATTACCGTGGACGGGCGACAGTCGACGAGCGTCGGCATGACGCTGCCCGAGCTGGCGTACTTCATGACCCGGATCGGCGTGCACACCGGCATGAATCTCGACGGCGGCGGCTCGACGACGATGCTGGTGAACGGCCAGGTAACCAATTCGCCGTCGGACGGTAACGAGCGCAGTATTGCCAATTCGCTGCTCGTCATCTCCAGTGCGCCGCAGGGCGAGCTCGAGCACGTTTTCGCCTCGCCCGATCGCTTGAAACTATTCATGGGCCGTTCTACGTCGTTCTCCGTCTACGGCGCCGACGAGCATTTCAATCCGCTTCCGCTCGACGAATCCCGAGTGGAATTCAGCGCCGATCCCGAAATCGGCACCGTCGACCAGGAGGGCGTCTTCACGGCCGGCATGGAACGCGATACTGGATTCGTCTACGTTCGCTACGACGATCTCGTCGACTCGGCGCAGGTCATCGTCAAGACGGTGGCGCAGTTCGAATTGTCGCCGGCGGAAGTGCTGGCCGACACGTCGCGAGTAATCTCGTTTTCAGTACGCTCGTTTGATCAGGATAGCCTGGAGCAGTCGGTCTCGAACGCGTACTACACGTGGACGACGTCGAATCCGGACGTCGGAGTCGTCGACTCACTCGGCCGTTTTCGAGGATTGGTACCGGGATTCACGGAGGTCGTCGCCGAGCGAGACGAACTGAGGCAGAACGCTTCGGTGACGGTCGAGGTGCACAGCGGTACGGCACTGCTGTCGGGATTCGAAGACGTCGAATCGTGGACGCTGCTCGGCGAAAACGTCGATCTCGCACAGACCGAGATCTCACGCACGACGGACGAGCGGACGCAGGGTGAGGCCGCGCTTCGCGTCGACTACGCCTTCACCTACGATCGAACGGTCGCACATGAGGTGATCCTGGAGACCGATCTGCCGATCGCCGGCCTGCCGGACTCCCTGTTTCTGGATGCAAAATCCGACGGCCGACAACACCGGGTTTTCTACGAGGTCGAGGACCGCTTCGGCACTACGTTCGAACTGTTCGCGGCCGCCTACGCGAACAGCGTCGATACATTCGCGACCCAGCCTGGAGCGTTCGAGCGGCCGAATTCGCCGACGATGCACTTTCCCGTTCGGCTGAAACGAATCATCCTGCGCCTGGCGAGCGAGCAAGAGGACGGCGAGGCGTACACCGGCACGATCTATCTCGACCATCTGCGCGTGACGTATCCAACCAAGAAGACGAGCAGGGAAGACGGCCCTGAACTTCCGGACGGAACGGCGCTCCGCTCCAATTATCCGAATCCGTTCACCCGGACTACGACCATTACGATCGAGCTGCCGCGGACGGAGCGCGTTCGGCTCAGCGTCTACGATCTACTGGGGCGCGAAGTGGCCGTGTTGATGGACGGATTCAGCTCGGCAGGGCGTCACGCTATCGAATTTGATGGGGCCCGCCTGCCTTCGGGTACCTACTTCTATCACATCGAGACTTCCGGACGCATCCTCGTGGGCAAAATGATGCTCGTACGCTAGCGTCTATGGATTCGCCTTCCGAGCCTGCTCTAATTCGTTCAAGCAAACAGACTGTCATGCTCAAGTTGAATCGATCCTTCGCCGCCACCCTGCAGGGCTCCGTGTTTGGGGCCGCGTTCTGGACGACGGCTGCGGCCCTTATATTGCTGGCTTTCGTGGCGAGCGCCTCCGCACAAGTGCGGGTGGTGGGCGAACCGACGTCTTTGGCCGAGGGCGGATACATGAACCCGTCGTGGTCGCCCGACGGTACGCGTCTCGCTGCGTCGGGTCCGCGGTATGAGGGCCTGTACGTCATTGATGTCGCCTCCGGCGAGATGCGCGAGATCACTTCGGAGCCAGGTGCTGGATTCGGGTACTCGTGGTCGCCGGACGGCACGTCTCTCCTCGCGCGAGTATCCCGCTATGAAGGACCGCGGCGCTACAACGCCGTGAAGGTCTACGACGCAGACGATGCGTCCGCGAATCAACTCACGGACTACCGCACGTCCATGCCCGCCACGCCGTCGTGGGACGCTGAGGGAGAACGCGTTCTATTGTTCGCCGGCAACGAGCTGGAAGTCTTCGACGTCGCGCCGTCGCCCGAAAAGGCGGCGCAAGCACGGCTGGAACTCGTAAAGGGCGACCGCGGGCTGATGCGGGCCGACCTGTCGACCGGAGACGTGACCAAGTTGGACGCCTTCGCGGACCGCGAGATTTTGAAATTGGTTCGTTCTCCGGACGGCTCGCGCGTGGCCTTCGAAGTCATGGGCGGCAATTTGTTTTCCATGAACGCGGATGGAACGGACGTCGTCGATCTCGGGCCGGGGAACCGGCCGTCGTGGTCGCCGGACGGCGAATGGGTGGTATTCATGGTGACTGAGGACGACGGCCACCGCGTCACGTCTTCCGATCTGGTCGCCGTTCGCCCGGACGGGTCGGTGCGCAGCCGGCTCACCGA
>CAZMXY010000068.1:11680-18401 GCA_964570345.1 uncultured Rhodothermales bacterium
GTCGATACGGTGTACATGTCGAGGACGAACGACCAGGTTTCAGTGAGCCTCACGCAGCGTGTCGATCACGCGAACAACGTGGCCGCGTCGTATTTCCACTCCATCCACAGCAACGCGGCCGGTCCGGAGGCGAATTCCGTTTTCGTGCTCTGGCCGCAGTACCGCGACGGGACCGAGGCGGTCCCCAATGGTGGCCGAGCCGTAGCGGAGATCATGAGCGGATTGCTCGGGAGCAGCATGCGGATCCCGTCGCTGGGCGGGATCGGTGAATGCGACTTCTACGGCGTGGCATCCTGCCGGGGCCGTGATCTGGGCGCCGGCAAGGGCGGCTCGCGCAATTTCGTACAGAGCTTCACCGACATGGCATCCGCCCTGAGCGAGGCGGGTTTCCACACGAATCCGACCCAGAACCAGCGGAACATGAATGCCGATTGGAAACGAATGGAAGCGCGGACCATGTTCTGGTCGATCCTGGAGTTCCACGGGCTGGAGCGACCTGACGTGCGCGCGGCGATGGGCATCGTTTCGAACAGCGAGAACGGAGAGCCCATCAACGGTGCGGTCGTTACGATCGGCGACACCACGTACGTCACGGATACGTTCGAATCGCTTTTCAACCAGTTTTCGAACGATCCGGATGCACTCCGGAACGGGTTCTACTACCTGGATTCGCTCGATCCGGCTCCGCTTGACGTCACGGTGGAGGCGGAGGGGTACGAGGATTTCTCCGGGATACTCGAGCCGGTGGATGGCTTCTTCACCTTTTTCGACGTTGGGCTCCTTTCGTCCATTCCGCCCTTCGTCGAGTCGTCACTTCCCGCATCGGAGGAGGACCGCCACTCGATCATCGATCCGGTCGTGATCGATTTTTCGCGACCCATGAACCGGGCCTCGGTGGAGTCGGCGTTCTCGATCTCTCCTTCGGTGGAGGGTACGTTCGGATGGGGATCGCAGGACACGCGTCTCGTGTTCCGACCCGACACCCTCCTACCCGAGACGGACTACCTCGTGCTCATCGAGGAAAGTGCGCGCGGCGCGCACGGCCACGAATTCGACGGCGATGCCAACGGCGTAGCCGGCGGTGTCTTTGAGCTCGCCTTCACGACCGGACCGGAGGACGCTTTCGCGCCGGTTCTCTCCAAGAGCTACCCGAGCCCGCTTGAGACCGGCGTAGAACGCACTCCGATCGTTACGGTCGTCTATGACGAACCGCTCGATGCGGAGACGGTCACGGAGGAGCGATTCAGTTTACGCCCGGCCGACGGCGGTGAGGCCGTGGCCGGCGAGCTCCGGCATTACGTAGTGGCCGGCGTGAGCGTCGTCAGCTTCTTTCCGGCGGAAGAGCTGCAAGGGGAGATCTACTACACCTTCGCCATCGAGGCGGGCGTGGCCGACCGATTCGGGAACGAAACGAACAACCGGCGGACGATTCGCTTCCGCACGGAGGGCGATCAGTACGAACTGACGGCCATCGATCCCTTCGAGCCTTCGGAGGACGGCGTCTGGTGGCAGCCCCAGCAGAGCGGATCGACGACGGGGATCGTGACGGATTCGACCGCCTTCGTGGTCGACGACGACGTCGTCAATCTGCTGACCGGCAGTTCGCAGTCGCGGCGGCTCGAATACGGATGGGACACGGACGCCGGCGCGCACCTCATCCGTGAATATCTCGCGAGCGGTACGGCCCGAAGCGTGTGGTTCGACGACGCGTATGTGCTGCAGGTCTATCTCTTCGGCGACGGCAGCGGGAATCGGTTTCGTTTCGCGATCGACGAGGGCGACACCGGTCACGAGGTGAGTCCGTGGTACACGGTCGATTGGCGCGGATGGCGACTCGTTTCGTGGGATCTCTCGGAAGGCGAAACGGGAACGTGGATCGGCGACGACACGCTGGATCCACCCTTCCGAATAGACAGCTTTCAGCTTACCTACACCGAGGACAGTCCCGCGTTCGGAGCCGTCCGTTTCGACGATCTGCGATTGGCGAAGCGCGAGACCTCGATCACGGCGGAGGACGACGTCGAGCTGCCTCGGGGCGTCGCGCTCTATCAAAACTATCCGAATCCGTTCAATCCCGAAACGACGCTGCGATTTGCTCTGGGCTCGGCAGGTGAGGTGCGGCTCGCGATTTACGACGCCCTCGGCCGGGAAGTGGCGGTACCCGTGGACGACGCGCTTCCGGTCGGTACGCACGAGGTTACGTGGGACGCGAGCGGATTTCCGAGCGGCGTCTATTTCGCCCGCATCGAAGGACTCGGCTCGACGGCGTCCGTGCGGCTCGTGTTGATGAAGTGATCCTGCGACGTCCACGGCTCCGAAAATTTATCGGTACCGCTCTTTGCAATTCGCCGGATAACTCCGCTCCAGCACTCAAAGGGCGACACGGCCAGTGGCCGGCCGATTCGAAGGACCGATGAATTTCACATGCGACGACGTCACGTCGTCGAATAGTGCCTTGCGCTTGATCGTCGACCTTAATTATTTGGGTTTCGGTAGTATCCAATAAGATTTATCGCTCGACGGGTGGCGACGACACCTCGGTTCTCGGGGAAGTGGGCAAAAGGCAGAGCATCAGATCCGGCTCGTTCTGATCGGCGAATCGCGCCGGTCGTCCGCTTCGTTTGGTCCGCTTCGATTCTTCTTGAGAATCCATTCCATTTTCAGACATGAACTTGGTACGCTTTGTAATCAGCTTTTCTTTCGTAGCGGCGCTTCTTTTCATGGCGCGCCCGGGGCTCGCCCAGTCCGGAAAGATCGGCGGTTCCATTACCGATGCCGAGACGGGCGAGGAGCTCATCGGCGTAAACGTAGCCGTCGAAGGCACGACGCAGGGTGCCGTCACGGACGCGGACGGATACTACGTCATCCTCAACGTCTCGCCCGGCACCTACACGCTTCGCGCATCCTACATCGGTTTCGCGACGCAGATCATCGAGGACGTACGGGTTAACATCGACCAGACCACCACCGTCGACGTCGCGATGCGCGAGGAGGTCATCGAAGGAGAGGAAGTCGTGGTGACCGCCGTCCGCCCCGTCGTTCAGCCGGACGTTTCCGCAAGTCTGGCGAACATCGATTCCGAAGAAATTGAGCGGCTGCCCGTCTCGAGCGTCACGGGCGCCATCGGCCTGCAGGCCGGCGTTCTGGGGCTTTCGGTCCGAGGCGGGAGCACGGACGAGGTGAACTTTATGGTGAACGGGTTGACGTTCCGTGACGAACGGGACAATTCGCCCTATACGGGCATCTCGATCGCCGCCGTCGAAGAGATCCAGGTGCAGACCGGCGGATTCAACGCCGAATACGGAAACGTGCGTTCGGGCGTCGTCAACGTCGTCACGAAAGAGGGCAGCCGAAGCCGCTACAGCGCGGACGTGATCGCGCGCTACAGCCCGCCGTCACAGAAGCACTTCGGCCCTCCGGCGAACGATCCCGACTCGTACTGGATCCGTCCGTACGTCGACCCCGACGTGGCCTTCGTCGGCACGCGGAGCGGCGGATGGGACGCAGCCACGCAGGCGCAGTATCCGGAGTTCGCGGGATGGATTTCTCTGTCTGAAGAGACGCTGGCCGACGACGATCCGACCAATGACATGTCGCCGGCCGCACTTCAACAGGCCTTTCTCTGGCAGCACCGAAGACAGCTCGAAATCGTGGATCCGGACTACACGGTCGACGTGGGTCTCGGAGGTCCGCTTCCGGGGATCAGCGAGGCCCTCGGCAACGCGCGCTTTTACGCCTCGTATCGACGGGATCAAAGCATGTACGTGATCCCGCTTTCGGAGGACCGCCATACGGAACAGTCGGGACACGTCAAGATCACCTCCGACGTGGCCCCCGGCATGAAGCTGAGCGTCGAGGGGCTGCTCGGAGAAACGACGGGAACGGCTTCCGACCGCTCCGGTGCACCGGGCCTGTTCCAGTCGGCATCCGGAATCGCGAATCAGATGACGAACGTCAGTTTCATCGACACACGCATCTTTGCGACGGATTACTGGGCTCCGACGCGGGTGCGCCGCAACATGCTGGGAGCGCGGTTTACGCACTCGCCGAATCAGAATATGTTCTATGAGCTCCGCTTCACGCGGTTCGGGTCGGCCTACGACACGAATCCCGGACGATTGCGGGACACGACCGCTCAGGTGACGATCGGCGGCGTGCCGTTTGACGAGGGACCTTTCGGCTTCTCGCCCGAACCGAGTTTCGGCGTGGCCGGGATGCGGATGGGCGTGGGCATGAGCAACGCGCGTGACACGAGCCGGGTCGTCGTATACAACCTGAAGGGCGATCTGACCAGCCAGGTGAACCAGTACTTGCAGGTCAAGACGGGTATCGAATACAACTTGACGGACAGCCGGGTCAATTACGGCACCTTCGACGAATTCTTGCGGTCCACGAATTCCCAATCGCAGTGGGACCGTATGCCCGTACGAGGGGCGCTGTACGGACAGAGCAAGCTCGAATTCCAGGGCATGATCGCCAATCTCGGCTTGCGCCTGGACTATTTTAACGCCGGCGGCGATTGGTTCGAGTTCGATCCGTTCACGAGCGCATTTTCGGCCGCCTCCGCGGCGGTCCGCGACTCACTCCTTGCCGAGGTGCCGACGGAACACATCTTCACGCTGAGCCCGCGGCTCGGCGTCTCGTTCCCCGTCACGACCTTCAGCAAGCTCTACTTCAACTACGGGCATTTCCGTTCGCTTCCGGATCCGAACAACCTGTTCCTATTCCGCACCTTCTCCGAGACTGGACAGGTCGCGCGCATCGCCGATCCGAACAACCCGCTTCCAAAGACCCGTGCCTACGAGCTCGGCTACGAGCATTCACTTCTGGACCAGTTCCTCATTCGCGTGGCCGGATACTACAAGGACGTCTCGTTGGAACCACGGCTCGTCACCTTCAGCAGCCGTGACGGTCAGACGCAATACAACATATCCAGCCCGGATCGCTTTCAGGACGTGCGCGGATTCGAACTGACCTTCAGCCGCAGCAGAGGTCGTTGGATCCAGGGATTCGTCAACTACACCTACATGGTCGACTCGTTCGGGTGGTTCGGCTTCGACCGGATCAACGAAAATCAGACCGTTCAGCGCGAGTTCGAAAACAGCGACGCCGAGCGTCGACGGGCCTTTTCGCAGCCGGTTCCCCGGCCTTACGCCCGCCTCAACCTCGACGTCCTCACGCCGTCGGATTTCGGACCGGTGACGGCCGGAGTACGGCCGCTTGCCGATTGGCGGGTCAGCTTCATCGGCGTCTGGAGGGAGGGCCCACCCTTCACGTGGACGGGCGGCGGCGCGATTCCGGGCGTACGCAACAACGTGGAGTCCGTCGATTTCTGGAATCTCGACCTCCGCCTGGCGAAGAACTTCACCATGGGAAATGCCCGCGCCCAATTTTTCGTGGACGTCTTCAACGCCTTGAACACGAAGCGCATGACGCTGACGTCGGCGGGGACGTCATTTGTCGGGTTCATCGACGGCAACGACCAGAATTCCTACTTCCGGTCGCTCCACCTTCCGGATTCCCCTCATTACAACAACATCCCGGGCGACGACAAGGTCGGCACGTACAGGGATTACGACGTTCCGTTTCAGCCCATGTCTCGCATTCAGTCGAGATCCGAAGTCGGCAATCCGGATCCGGGCACGATCTACTATGAGGCCTCCTCGCAGGAGTTCATCGTGTTCGAGGAGGGTGACTGGAGGGCTCCGGACGGCGGCCGGCTGCAGGAGGTTCTCGACGAGAAAGCCTACATAGACATGCCGAATCAGAGCTTCCTCACGTTTTTGAATCCGCGAAGCGTCTACCTGGGATTGCGCCTGAATTTCTGAAACCTGAATTGGGTGCTTGCACGACCACGACCACGAACGCCTCTCCAGGCATGATCCGTAGAATGTTTCGACCTGCACGTCAGCTCGCTCTTGCAACCGCCGTGTTCGCGGCCGGCTGGGGAGGAGGACAGGCCGCTCACGCTCAATTCGCCAAGAAGTGGCTCTCGGCGGGCTCTTATCACAACTGGTACTCCGAGATCGGCGCCGAGATCGAATCGGGCGGTTTCCTGGGCAACCAGCAGGACGGCGCACGCTTCCCCGGCATCTATCGCTTTTCAGACTCACAAGCATGGAACGGCGTCTGGATCGGCGCGCGAAACGTTACGGACGATACGGGTGAGACGTGGCCCTATCGCGTGGTGCATGCGGGACCGCGGGTAAGTGGCTCGGGCGAGTTTTTTCCCGTCCGCTTTGAGATGGCCAGCAAGTACCCGCCGACCGACGTCACGGTCGACGGCTTTCTGTCCGAGAGCCTCGCCCCGATGGCGAATGATCGCGTCGATCCCGACATCCCGGCAGAAGTGATGATCGTCACCGAGGTAAACACGCTCCTCGGCCTGACGATGGAGCGCCGCGTGTCGCACTTCAGTCAGGAGTATCACGACAACTACCACGTCATCGAGTACATCCTTACGAATACCGGCAACACGGACGGGGACGCGAACGTCGAGCTGCCGAACCAGACGCTCGAGGACGTCTATTTCTTCAAACAGTGGCGCTGGTCCGTAGCCAGGGAAACGCGGTTCGTTATCGGAAACGCGTCCGGATGGGGCATCAATACGATGATCGACACCTGGGGTGACGGAGAAGATGAGAATCTACCGAGCCCCGGTGAGCCCGTGCGAGCCCAGTACGCCTGGCACGGCTTCTTCCCGGACCGAGACGTCTCGTAC
>CAZMXY010000069.1:0-16757 GCA_964570345.1 uncultured Rhodothermales bacterium
AGAGGACGGGGAAACGTGGGAACGTGGAGGGACGTGGGGACGTGGGGACGTGGGGGACGTTGGGATGTGAGGACGTTGGGACGTGGGGACGGGGTGGCACGAATGAAAACAACGAAGCCCGACTTCGTTAGAAACCGGGCTTCGTCATGTAGGAGAAAGACGATACCGGGAGGTTCGTCTGGCGATTAGGGTACTTTAGACGGTGCTTAAATGCAAGGGCTCGACTGCTCGTTTCGACCTCGGATCGACCGGTCTCTCCTGAAGGTCGGCGCAGTCGTCCGCAGGAAAAACAAATACGTTACGATGATCCTGCGGCTCAGCCGCCGTCGACGGCCCGAATGAGTCCGACAGGACATGCGATCTTTCCTACATTACGGCGCTTGAGTTGAGCACGCCCGTTTGGTTTCTTGCGGCGTCGGGGCGGGCGGGCATTTCCATTCGCGGACGGCATGACCTCGGGAAGACGCGCAATCTACGCGGCGATCGTCGGCAATTTCGCCATCGCCGTCGTCAAGTTCGTCGCTGCCGGCATAAGCGGCAGCGCGGCGATGTTGTCCGAAGGCATCCACTCGCTCGTCGACACGGGCAACGGGGGATTGCTCCTTCTTGGAATCAAACGAAGCGGCCGGCCTCCCTCGTCACTGCATCCCTTCGGTTACGGAAAGGAGGTTTACTTTTATACGCTTATCGTCGCCATCCTCATCTTTGGAATCGGCGGAGGGATCTCGATCTACGAGGGAATCCTACACGTACTGCATCCCGCCGCGCTCGGAAATCCGACGCTTAGCTACCTCGTTCTCGGAATCGCGCTCGTTTTCGAGGCCACCGTATGGATCGTCGCGCTCCACGAGTTCAGGCGGGTGAAGGGACGAAAATCCTTCTGGAATGAAGTGCGGACCAGCAAGGACCCAACGACCTTCACGGTATTATTTGAAGATTCGGCGGCCCTCGCCGGGCTCCTCGTTGCCCTCATCGGAATATTCATCGCTCACAACTATGATGCGCCCGTATTCGATGGGCTTGCTTCGATCGGCATCGGGCTCATTCTCTGTGCGGTCGCTACCCTGTTAATCGTCGAAAGCAAGGGACTGTTGCTGGGCGAGAGCATGGATCCCGCCGTTCGCGAAAGCGTGCTCGAGGCGACCCGGCGCGATCCTGACGTGCATCAGGTGGCGCGGATGATGTCGATGCATCTCGGTCCCAACGAGGTCATCGTGAACCTGGACGTGGAGTTCAGTGGTCACATGGCTCCGGCCGACTTGGCGCTCGCCGTTCGGCGACTCGAAAAGGCTCTGACCGCGGATCATCCCGAAATCAAATACCTCACCATCGAGGTCGCATCCCCGGAGCACGACGCTCCTTGACCTCCCCGCCACCCACCGTCCCACCGTCCCAGCGTCCCACCGTCCCACCGTCCGAACTAGCTGCTCGTGAGCCGAAATCGGACCGGTATGGCCATGTAGGCCGCCACCGCTCGCCCTCGTTGCCTTCCGGGCTTGAACTGCTGCTTCATAACGGCGTCGATGGCGGCTTTGTCCAGAGCGGAGCCGGGAGACGTGAGCACGACGGGGTCGGACGGCATGCCGTCGGCGTTCACGACGATTCTCACGACGACCAGGCCCTCCAGTCCGGCCTTCCGGGCCAGTGACGGATATTCTACGTCGGCGGCGAGCTTCGCAGCGCCGCCGATCATCTCCGGAAATTCTTCAACGACGACGAAAATTTCGGGCTCGTCCTCGTCGCCGGCGTTGTCCGGCGCCGCTGACGGAGGCGGAGGCAGTTCCACGGCCGCGGCCAAATCGAGCGTGGCATCAAAGTCCAGTTCCGCGTCGTCTGGAAGCTCGTCATCCGGCACTTCAATCGGGACCGGGGGGCGCGGCGGAGGCGGCGGAAGCGTTTGGTGTACCGTCTGTGTGATTTCCTGCAGCGTGACCACTTCCTGATCGGTTTGGGCGTACGACATCATGGACGCGCCTCGGAAATCAATCCGAATTGCTGTGAGCGGGACCGCGATCGCAAGTATAGCGGCAACTTGAAGGGTGATCACGTATCGATGCTTTTTGCTCCGTGCGCGGTTAGAGCGCACGCGCAGTCGGGCTTCGAGCCGACCGGCCTCCCATTGTCGCGATGGCTCCGTCGTCTCGGGCGCATATCGAAATGAGCCCGAGTATGCCTGCAAGAAGTTTCCAACGAGGAATTGCTTTCTCATGATCGCCCACAGCAAAAGTCGTTCAACGATCTCCACCTGTGACGGCCGTGCACGAACGCCGCCGAACAGCTTCTAAACGGCACATTACGGAGCCGATTCATTCGTGTTACACTCGGCTCGCTTTCCGCGCGGCTCCGTTGAAACCCGTTCTCTATGCAGAGTCGGAGAAAAGCGGTTTTCACAGAGGGGTGCGGCCCTTTTGCACCAATCTTCAAACGCGGGTCTTTTATATTGCGCGTCTCGTTTTTGACAAGAGAACCAACCGTCCCTCGGCGCATGGTGCATGCGATCCCCGTGCACGACGTTCGCAGCCGATCCAAATCATGCAGCGCCTCGCTCAGTTCATTGCAGCAGCTCTCTTCGTCACCGTTCTCACCGGCGACGCGGTTGCGCAGAGTCCGTTCGAAGAGGCCGTCATTGATGTGGGCAACGTGGGTATCACGGTGACGAACTCCGGCTTCGTCGGTCGCGCCGGTGTGCGGAACAATCCGACGGGCCCTCCTTCGTTCGAGTATCCACTCGACAGTGGCATCGAGCATCTGTTCGAAGGCGGGATCTGGGTAGGTGCGATTCGCAGCGACGGGACGGTAACCGTTCGTAGCGGCGCCATTACGTCGTCCGGTGGATACAGTCCCGGTGCAACCGGATATGAATTCTCTCCTCTCGATCCGATTACTTCGCGTTCTTCACTTCTCACGTCGGAGGTCTTCACTCGGCTGGCCGTGAGCCACGAAGATTTCATTTCGGCCTACGCCGATACGTTCCGCGTTTTGCCGGGGACAAACATTCCCGTGTCCGACCCCGACGGACGACTCGGCATAAAAATCGAACAGGAGAGCTACGCCTGGAATTTTCCGTTCACGGAGTATTTCGCGATCGTGAATTTCGACATTGTGAACATGAGTGATGCGGCGTGGGACAGCGTCTACGTCGGGATCTATGCCGACCTCGTCGTGCGCAACGTGAACACGACCACCGACCAGGGAAGCGCGTTTTTCAACAAGAACGGCATCGGCTTTCTCGACAGCCTCCACGCGATGTATGCGTTCAACGCCGGCGGAACAGAGGAGACGATCAATACCTACGGTTCGATCGTCTTCCTGGGAGCGGAATGGGAAGATCCGCGGGACGGCCGGCGGCGGTTTTTCCATCCGAACGTAGCCGACGAGTACGTACAGGACGGCTACTCTCGGCCCCGGATGAATCCGCGCTGGTGGCAGTTCAGCGGCGGCACCGACGAATTGTCGCGTCCGGCGACGGACGACGAACGCTACCGGCGCATGAGTACACCGTTCCCCGACCGGGCGAACTACCCGAGTGACGAGGCCTATCAGCAGCAGGTGGACCAGTTTCGCGAGCGGTTGCGTACGGATGGGCAGTTTTCGAACGGCAACTGGATCAGCCTCACACCGATCGGCCCCTTCCCAAGGGTCGAGCCGGGCGATACGCTCACGGTCACCTACGCCCTCGTGGCTGCGCTGAAGCCGGAAGAATTTCAGGGACAACAGGGCAAGCCGGTCGACAACGAGGAAAGCCGGCGGCTGCTTCGGACGAACATATTGTGGGCGCAGCGGACCTATGCCGGAGAGGACAACAATATGAACGGCCGCCTCGACCCAGGTGAGGACGTAAACGGCAACGGAGTCCTCGATCGCTATCTCATTCCGGAGCCTCCGTCCGCACCTCAGGTGCATGCCGAATTCGTGACGACGACGGATTCCGAGACGAATCGTCAGAAATCCAGGGTGATCTTGTATTGGGACCGGTCGGCAGAGCGGTCGATTGATCCGGTCACCGGAGAGCAGGACTTCGAAGGCTACCGCGTCTACCGTTCGAATCCGGGAGACGACCTGCGGGGCAACATTCTCGATCGAGCCACGCTAATCGCACAGTACGACACGCCCGGCAACCGAACCGGCTTCAACAACGGGTTCGACGAGGTACGGCTTGCCGAGCCGGTGACGTTTCCCGGCGACACGACGGCCTACTGGTACCGATTCGACACCGGAGATCTGCTCGCAGGTTGGCAGTATCTCTTTACAATTACGTCTTTCGACGAGGGCGATCCTGATGCCGGACTGGATTCGTTCGAGTCGTCACGAACCGCCAATGCGACGCGCATCTTCCCCGGAACGCCCCCGGCTGGAGATGACGCCCTCGAAGTCGGCGTGTACCCGAACCCGTATCGTGTGAACGCCGCATGGGATGGATCCGGCTCAAGGAATCGCAAGCTCAACTTCTACAATCTTCCTCGTCGAGCTGAGATTCGAGTCTACACGCTGGCCGGGGAAATCGTCGCGGAGATGCGACACGATTCGGAGGAGTATGCCGGCGACATCCGGTGGTACGACGTGCTAAGTGCGGAAAACCGCCTGCTTTCGGGAGGCGAACACTCGTGGGACATCCTATCCGAGAACGACTTGAACCTGGCCTCCGGGCTTTACTTGTTCTCGGTACGTAATCTGGACTCGGGCAACGTTCAACAGGGTAAGTTCGTGATCATTAAATAAATAATAGAGAACGATATCCTGGCAATCGATTCAGGCGATCGACAAAGCATTTGTCTCGAGGCCTGAAGAAAAGTACACGTGTCACACACCACTCAAATCGGAGGGACTACATGAATCGCTATGCCACGATGTTGACGTGCGCCTGCCTCGCACTACTCGCCGCCCTGCCCGCTCAGGCACAGGATCCGGTAGAAGTGACGATCAGCGAACTCAACGCAATACCGCAGGAGAACGTCGATGCTCTGAATGCCCTGGGAACGGACATCACGATCGACGATCTCGAAGAATTCGCACGATCGGAGTTTTTCGGCCAGCGGGTCGAGTTTACGGGCGTTGTGCTGGCCGAGCCTCGGAATTCAGGCCTTGCCTCCGTTGATGATGACGGACAACCGGGTCGCGTCCACTTCTTCGTTCGCGACGTCGCGGCCGAGACCGAGGGGCCGGCCGGCATGGACGTGCAGATCGTTGACGGCGGGTTTGAAGAGAAGGGGCTCCTAGGCCTCTTCAAAGGGGACGTCATCCAAGTCGTTGGAAACGTCGAATATTTCGGTACGAACCTCCAGGTAACCCCGGAAACGGTGGAATTCCTCGGTGACTTCGAAAGTCAAGGTCTCAGCGCGAGCATTCTCGATCCGGTGCCGGTGACCACTGCCGACGTAAACAAAAACGTCGGCGAGGCCCAGGTTCAGGCGAACTGGGACAATTTTTCGGCCTTAAATCAGCAGTACGTGACGATTACGGGCGCGACGGTCTGGCGCTCCACGAGCCGAACGGAGGATCGTCCGAACTGGGCGATTACGTCAGATGGGGCGGTGACTATCCTGCAGAACGACGACGTTTCACTGTGCTTTCGGAACGACCGCGAGGACTATCCGAGCACATTCAACGAAGAGTGCCTGGGCGATACGTTCGAGGGTCCTCCCCCAGGAGCGACGGTCGACGTGACCGGCTTTGCGCTGCTTCGGAGCAACTTTGATCCCTTTCTCATTGGTGCGCCCGCGGCCGCGATGATGAAGATCGTACCGTGGGAGATAGGGGATGTCGAGGTGACGGCCGAGCCTTCCATCACGAACGTTGCCTTCCAGGGATTGGACTCCGTCCCCGGTGATGCTCCGATCGCAATCACCGTGGACGTGGAGGGAGATCTCGACGCCGTAACGAACGCGGAGTTGATTTACGAGACGTCTGCGACGTCCGAGGCCGATACGGTCGCGCTGACGAGTCAGGGCGACGGCACGTTCACAGGCGAAATCCCGGCTCAGGCCGACGGCACGTTCGTCCGGTTTTCGGCGGAAATCACGGACAATACGGGCACCACGTTCACACCATCCGCTCCCGTGATTACACGCGTCCTGTTCGGCGGCATCGACTCGATTAGCGACATCCAGGAGCCGTGGACCGAGATGGCGAGTGACGCCAGTCCGTTCGCCGCACAGACCTTCGACATGGACATAACGGCGACCGTGCAGAGCTCGCCGGGAACGTCAGGCATCATCTCGATCCAGGACGACGCGGAGCTCTCGCCATGGACGGGAATCTTCGTGGCGTCAAGCGATGCGCTCATCGCCGATCTCGCCAACGGCGACGTCATTAACATCACGAATGCACGCGTTGAAGAAAGTTTCGGTCTGACGAGGCTGGCGGATCTCACATATACGAAGAGCGGCAGCGGAGAGGCACTCGGCTACGCGGTCCTCACGACCGACGCGCTTCAGGACGCCAATATCGCAGAGGCGTACGAAGGCATAGCGATCCGATTCGAGAACGTCATCGTCACGAGCACGAATCCCGACGCGCCCAGCGGACCCTTCGGCGAATGGGGGCTGTCGTCCGACGGCAGCGCGGAGAATCAGGTGCGTGCCGACGATCAGTCGACGGCGATCTCGTCGGATTTCGCAGCGAGCCTGAACGTGTGGGAGCGTTACGATTTCCAGCAGGGCATCTGGAGCTTCACGTTCGGCAATTACAAGCTCTGGCCGGAGTCGATCGAGACGGACATCGGCACCGTGACGAACGTCGGAGTCGAGGACGAGACGCCTCATTCGTTCGTGCTCGGCCAGAACTATCCGAATCCGTTCAATCCGGTGACGACGATCGAGTTCAGCGTGCCGCAGTCCGCGCGCGTCACGCTCGAGCTGTTCGACATGCTGGGTCGGAGCGTTCGAATGCTTGTCGATGAGAACCGCCCCGCAGGCACGTACACGGTCCGCCTCAACGGGGACGATCTCTCCAGTGGCGTCTATCTGTACCGCCTCACGGCGGGGGATCGGACGGTCACACGGAAAATGCTTCTCATGAAATAAGTTCAACTGCCGAGGTAAGCTGCTGAAGACCCCGACTGTCCGGGTCACAAGACGGCTGCCACGCAGCTATTCTCCCGTGCTGAGCGAGAGAGGAGGGCGGTGCGGACGTGGTCCGCGCCGCCTCCGCCTCGCGTTTGAGTTATTACGTAAGCCGTTGATTCGACCTTTATCGACCATAGTCCTTATTCCGGTGGCTGTCGTTTGCTTTGCCGCGTGCGACAGCGGAATCAGTGGTTCGAGCTTCGACAACCAGCCGCCGTCAACCGAACTGGCCGTTCGGGATACGTCACTCGTCGATAACCTCGCAGAGAGCGAGCGCCTGACGAGCACGGTTTTCGCCTCCTGGTCCGGCACCGATCCCGACGGCTACGTCGCCCGCTTCGAGCTTCGGTACTACGACGCATCGACGACGCTGGGACCCGAGGAGGGCTGGACGAGCACCACGCGTACCGACTCGCTGATCCTTCTGCCCATTCAGCGAGGAGAGCGGGTCGCGAACGTCGTGTTCGAAGTGCGCGCGGTGGACAATGAGGGACTGAAAGATCCAACGCCGGCGCGAACCGTCTTCCCGATAGAAAACTCGCCTCCTACCGTTCAATTCAACGGTTTCGAGTTACCTCCCGACACGACGTACACGATTTTCTCCTTCTCGTGGACGGCGGGCGATCCCGAAGGGGAAGAGAATCTCGCCCGGATCGAGATCAGCCTGAACGACACGACGAGTTTCGTCTCACTAGAGCCCGACGTCGATTTCATTACCCTGGTCGCGGAGACGGACCAAGACGATCCGAACGAACACACGACGGCGGCCCGCCTCTTTACGGGACGTAGCTTTCGCGGCACGACGATCACCGTTCCTGACGTCCGACTGAATGCTGAGAATACGTTCTCCGTTCGTGCGGTTGATCAGACCGATACGACGAGTGTGCGGCGCGACTTCACCTGGTATGTCAAGAAACCGGTAGGACGCGTCCTCCTCGTCAATGATTTCCGGAAGGCCTCTTGGCCGACCGTTCAGCAGTTCCATCTCAATTTACTGAGAGAATACCTCCCGGCGGACATGGAGGTCGACGTATGGAATATGTCGTCGCCCTTCACGACGGGCTCTTCCGGTAATCCCGTCCTCTCGCATGCCTTGCCCTCCACCGCCGCGCCGGCTTTTCAGCAGACGCTTGCGTTGTGGGATTTCATCTACTGGATATCTTCCGGTGCCACGAGCAGCGTACGTGGAAACAACCTGCCGTTCGCCGCTCCCGTGCTCGACCTTTTCTTCAGTAACGGCGGAAAGTTGATGGTGCACACCCCGATGACGCAGCCGAATGATCCCGAAGCGAACGTGGGTAATCCGGCCATCCTCCTGCTACCCATCAGTGAAGCGATCACGCTACCGGATTCCGTACGCCGCTTGCAGCTTCCGACGGGCGCGCCGATCGAGCCTGCGAACGACGTGCCCGGAATAAGTGAGCCGCTCCCCGCGCTCGAAAGCGGCCGGTTTTTCATCAGCGAGCTGCCCTACGAAGCCGAAGGGGAAAACGTCGTTCCGCTCTACGACGCGCAGTACGAATACCGAAATCAGCAGGGTGCAACGGGCGCATGGCCGAGGCCACGGACGATCGCGTCGATTTCGCAGGATCGGCGAGTCGGTCTGTTCTCCTTGCCGCTTATCAACGAGCAGACCGGCGATCTCGTGCTAACTGGGTCAGACGGCGAACCCGACGCTCCACGAAGGGCCGTGCAACTAATCCTCGAAAGCCTTCAATTTCCCCGCAGATAGATGCTACGGACGCTGATGGGCTTCCTCGTTCTTCTGTTGCTTCTCGTACCTGCGGCTCAGGCTCAAGGCACGATAGCGGGTACCGTGACGGACGCCGTTACGGGCGAACCGCTCATCGGCGTCAACGTCATCGTAGTCGGAACGACGAGCGGTGCAGCCACGAACGTGGACGGCGAGTACGCCGTGCCCGGCCTGCGCTCGGGTGAGTACGGCGTTCGATTCTCCTACATCGGGTTTGAAACGAAGCTCTTCACCGGGATCCGCGTGCAGAACGGCGAAACGACGTCGCTCGAGGTCGAGCTGCAGGAAGCCGTCCTGTCTACGGATGCGGAGATACTCATAATCGGCGACCGGCCGCTCGTCGACGTGGAGCAGTCGTCGAGTGCGTACTCAATGAGCAGAGAGCAGATTGAAGCGGCGCCGCTTCGTGACGTGCAGGACGTCGTCTCCACCCAGGCGGGCGTGATCCGCGACCCCACGGGGCTCTACATTCGTGGCGGACGCGCCTACGAAACCGGATTCTACGTCGACGGCGTTTCGGCAAAAGATCCGCTCGCGGGCACCGGCTTCGGCCTCGACATGGGTTCGAACGCCTTCGAAGAAGTCGAGGTCACGACCGGCGGCGTGGGAGCCGAATACGGCGACGTGACCTCGGGCGTCGTGCGGGTCGAGACGCAGGACGGCGGGCAGCAATTCGCCGGCTCGTTTACCCACAAGCGCGACAATTTCGGCGGGCTAAACGACGGCTCGAGGTCGAATTTCTACGAAGACGTTTACGAGTTCAGCGTGGGCGGACCCATCTGGCCTCGGAGAATAACCTTCTTTGCGTCGGGACAGGCGCAGCTCGCGGACGGCTTCACACGTCACATTGCCAAACCGGATTCCGTCCGCTCGTCGATCGTCGGAATGGATTTTTTGCTTCCCCGAACCGGCAATCGCTGGAGCGGATTGGGCAAGCTCACTTATGCCGTTCGTCCCGGCATGCGGCTGCAAGGCGCCTATCAGCGCTCGCTGACGGTGAATCAGAACACGCGAATGCTGCAGGTAACGGGCAACGAGGCCGTCGTAGCGCCGGGATTTCAGTACGCATTCATCCTCCAGCCCGAAGAAGCCAACACCTACGCGCACGACAACGTCATCACCTATGTGAAGTGGTCGCACGTTCTAAGTGATCGATCCTTCTACGAAATTCAGGCGAGTCGCCTCTTCACCAAGATGCGGGCGGATGCGAACGGTCGATCGTGGCGTCCTCAGAACGTCACGACCGAACTCGATCCCGAAAGCATCGTTCCGTACCCGGCGACCCTCTTCCTCGACGAGACCGGTCAACCCATCGATCCGAATGCCTACTTCGTGCTGCCGGGCCCAGGATTGTTCAATAACGGCGGCATCGCCACGCGCTTCCACGATCATTTCGCCGAAGAGCTGACTCTGCGCGCGACGTACGCCCACTTCTCTGCCAGCAAGAACAGTCGCCTCGACGCCGGACTCGAGCTAAAATTCAATGACTATCAGTGGATCGACGTCATCCGACCGTGGGTCGGAGCACCGGTCGGCACCGGCGAGCAGGCAACGGGCACCCGCCGGCTCGGCGAAAGTTCGGACGTCTGGAGAGTGAAGCCCCGGCGCGGCGCCCTGTTTTCGACGGGACAGGTACGTTACCGGGGACTGATCGCCAACGTAGGCGCGCGGCTCGAGTATTGGGCTCCGGGAAAGTATGTGGATGATCTGGTCGACGATCCGGATGCTCCGATACTCGATGGAATTCGCGAGGCGTATACGAACGACACGGCGAACCTGCTCGGCCTGCGATACAAGTTTCGGCTGCTGCCGAAGGTGCGCGTGTCCTTCCCCATCCAGGAAAACCAGGTCCTCTTCTTCAATTACGGCCACTCGACGAAGCTGCCGCATCCGACGTTCGTCTATACCGGCCTCGACCCATTCTATCGCGACCGGTCGTTCTTCGCGGACCTCGGCAATCCGAATCTCAACCCGGAGGTCGACATCTCTTATGAGCTCGGACTGCGGAATCAGCTCTCGAGTAACGACGTGCTGAACCTCACCGCCTTCTGGCGCGACAAGTTCGACTTCATCACGGTGGAGAACGTCATCATCCGTGACCAGACGGGCCGGGAGACCGTGAGGGCGTTTCGCGTCAACGGAGACTTCGCTCGGGTCCGCGGAGTGGAGGCCAGCTACCTCAAGCGCTTGGGGTCGTGGTTCCAGGGCCAGATCTCCGGTTCGTTTTCCCGCGCGACCGGTCTGAGCTCGACGAACAACGATGCGCTGGCGGATTTTCTCGCGCGCGGCGACATCGAAAACACGTCCGAGACGCCGCTGGCCTGGGACCGTCCGCTCGACCTCAAGGCCAGCGTCACGATGACCCACGACCGCGAGCAGCCGCTCTTCGGAATACCCGGGCTCAATCGCGTTCAGGCTTACGTCTCGACGACGTTTCGGAGCGGCCAGCGGTACACGCCCGTCGAGTTTCGCGGGAACGAGGTGAATCCCTTCACGGGCGAGCGCGATTGGCGACCGATCTACGAACGGCTCAGCGACCCGACCGACCAGTACTCGGAGATCGGTGCGAATTGGTGGTGGTTCGATCTCAACCTGAAGCGAGACGTCGCGATCATGGGCAACGATCTACGGGTTTCGCTCGAGATCACTAATCTGTTCAACCAGCGCAACAGCGTGATCGTGAATCCGGTGACGGGCAAGGGCTACCCGGACGTCGATCCCGTAACGACGAATTTCGTCGACTTGCGCGGCGATCGCGACTTCGACGTACCCGTCGGAACGCGCGACCCGCGCTACGAGGATCCTTCCACCAGCGGACTGCCTCCTTTCAATCCGGCCAGGTTCCTTCCCCAGCGGCATGTAGTGCTCGGGCTGTCGTACCGATTCTAACGCGATGGTAGACGTGGAATGAAGCGAAGAGACAAAATGGAGACAAGCGAAGCGAAGCGGCTGCCGTGGTCTCGTCGACCGTACGAAAAGTGCCTCGGTCCGTACGCCGCACTCCTCGGGATTGCCGTCGCGTTGACCGTGACGACGCCGGAGCCGGCCCTTGCCCAGCTGATCCCTTCGTTCGGCAGCGACCGCGCCGGCACGTCCGGATTTCAGTTTTTGAAGATCACGGTCGACCCGCGGGCGGCGGCCATGGGAGAGACGGTGGCGGCCAACGCTTTCGATGCCAGTGCGCTATTCTGGAATCCCGCCCTCGCGGCTCAGGTGCCGGGCACGCAAATCGGCTTCAGCCATGCGGCCTATTACGCCGACGTCTCAGTCCACTACGGAGCCGCGTATCATCGTTTCGGCCGGTTCACCATCGGAACGAGTCTGCAGGCACTGGATTCGGGCGAGATGGACGTCACAACGGAATTCCAGCCGAACGGGACGGGCGAAACGTTCGCCTTCGTCGATCTCGGACTCGGACTTACGGTGTCGCAGCAGCTAACCGATCTCTTCAGCTACGGAGTGACGGCCCGCTTCGTCCGCGAGAGCACGGCGCAGATCACGACGAATGCCGTAGTATTCGATCTGGGCATCTTCTACCGCATCGGACAGACGGGAGCGCAGATGGCGGTTGCCATTCGCAATTTCGGGATGGATGGCACGCCTTCCGGCCAGATCGAGCGCACCGTGATCGGCGGCGCGGGTACGGCCGTCGAATCCGACTTTGAGTCGATCACGCCTCCCACGGTGTTCCTCTTCGGTATCTCGTACGACGTTCTGCGCGGCGATCCGAGCAACAGGCTGCTCCTGTCCGGCCAGCTCAACAATCCGAACGACAATGCCGAAAGTTTTAACGTTGGGGTCGAGTACACGTGGAATAACCTTCTCGTCCTCCGAAGCGGATACCGATTCGGCGTGGAGGAATATTCGATTCCGAGCCTGGGAGCCGGATTCATCGTGCCCG
Source organism: uncultured Rhodothermales bacterium (assembly GCA_964570345.1). GTDB lineage: Bacteria > Bacteroidota > Rhodothermia > Rhodothermales > VXPQ01 > CAZMXY01. Next base: position 12,719 of record CAZMXY010000069.1, read on the forward strand.
GTCTCGCGTCCATCGCAAACGTACGATTCGATTACGCCCATACTCAGCTCGACCGGCTCGGAACCGTTCACCGCGTCGGGGTCAATTTGGGACTATGAGGAAAGCACGCGTCGTGAATCGTACACAGGAGAGCGTCGTGACGGGAACGTTCCGTGGAGTCGGTCGAAGTCCGTACGTCTATCGATGGACGACGGCCGTCATGGGGCTCGCCATCGCGCTGACGCTTATCACCGGGTGCGACGATCTCCTCGGTTCGAAATCCGACGCCACGACGGAGGAAATCTTCGATGCCGGTCGCAGCGAGCCCGGACTCCTGAACGAGGTCGAATACGTGCCGCTCTTTCCTTTTTTTTCACAGGGCGGAGATGCGTCGCCGCTGCAAAATCCCACCGACGTTTACGTGGGTTACGATGAATTCATCTACGTCACGGACAGTCGGGGACTGCACGTGATCGATCTCGCCGGCCGACCGGCCCGTTTTATCCCGATCGAAGGGGGGGCTACGTCGGTCATTCAAGATCGTCGATTCGACGTTTACGTTACGGCCCGGCGCGACACCTTCCTGAATAACCGAACGTGGAATCTACCCGTCGTTCTGCATTATTCCGACATTACGACCGGCGCCCATTCTATCGAAGACGTCATCTGGCATCCCTTCGACGACGACTCGCGGCGATTCAACCGGCCGGATCCGATCGATACGGACGAAGAGGTCGAGTTTACCGGTGTGGCCATCCTTCCCAACAACAGCATTTACGTCGCGCGGCGCGGTCCCGTAAACAATCTGCAATCCGTAATCCTTCCTCACGACACGGTACTCGAGTTCACGCCGGACGGCGTGAACACGCAGGCCATCCTCTCGCTGAGCCCGATCACACCCAGCCTGCGGAGCGCGATCAACCCGGCCGACGTCATGACGTTCGTCCACCCGCCGCAGCGCCAGTTCTTTCCGAACGAACGACACTTCATGATCGCGCAGTCGACCTCGGACGGAAGCCGATTGCGATTCCCCGTCCTGTCGATCCGCGCCGTCGAAACGCCGGACGGCATCGCGTATCAACCCGACACGGAGAAGATTCAGTCCGCCGCCATCGGAGGCGAAGCCCAAGGATTTCTGTACGACGAGTTCAAGTTCGAGAATCCGACCGACCTCGCCTTCGCTGCGGACGGCACGAACTACGTATTCGTCGTGGACGCGGGTACGGACAGCCTTTACGCCTTTACGAGCCGCGGCGTAGAGGGCGTCGCACCACCGCCAGGCGCGTCCACTACGCAACCGGTGAATGTGTCGTTCGGTGGAGAAGGCGACGGCGCGTTGCAATTCCGCGATCCGAACGGAGTCGCCTATTTCAATCGGATCGTTTACGTGGCTGATTCGGGCAACGACCGCCTTTCGCGCTTCCGACTCAACACGGACTTCGAATGAGATGCCGACCGTTCTTGATGGTCGCCGCCCTTTGTCTGACGTCGATGCCGACATGGGTGTGGGCACAGAACCTGCCCGTGAAAGGTGCGGCGACCACACTCGATGTCGGGACCTGGAACATCTATTTTTTCGGTGATGACACACGCGATCCGGAGGACGAGCTCCAGATCGCCAATGCCGCGGAAGTCATCCGTCAATCCGGCATCGACCTGTGGTCCCTGCAAGAGATTGAAGACGCGGCGGATTTCGATCGGCTCATCGACGCGCTCGGACCGGGGTGGAGGGGTGAGTTGGACAGGGCAAGCAGCAATCTACGCGTAGGGTACGTGTACCGGACCGAGGTCGTTGAAGTGCAACAGCTCTCAAGTATTCTCAGCCCACAATATTCATTCGAATTCGCCGGACGGCCTCCGTTGCAGATGAAGGCGCGCATCACGCTTCCGGATACGACGTTTACGGCCATATTCATTGCCCTGCACATGAAATGCTGCGCTGACATAGACTCCTGGCAGCGGCGTGCAGAGGCATCGAACCGACTCAAGTTCCACGTCGATACGTTCTTCCCCCACGACCCCGTATTCGTGCTGGGCGATTTCAACGACGAGCTGACGGGCTCGATCACTCCGGGACGTCCCTCGCCGTACGAAAATTTCCTGGACGATTCCGAGAACTATAGTTTCACGACGCTCGGGCTGGACTTAACGGGTACGAATACGTGGTGTGGTTCCGATACCTGCGCTTCTGGGTCCACTATCGACCACATCCTCATCACGGACGAGCTGATCGACGCTTTCGTTTCCGGGTCTGCCGAAACGTACGACGAAGTGCTCGATTCCCAGAACGGCATTCCTGATTACAGGTCCACGACCTCGGATCATCTGCCGGTCCTGGCGCGATTCAACTTCTCGCCGGCTACCAGCACGGAATCGCCATACACACCTCAATTCCGTCTGCACGGCATCTTCCCGAATCCGGTGCGCCACACGGCGCACCTTGAATATTCATTGCCGGCGCCCGGAGGCGTGGTCATCCACATCGTCGACGTTCTCGGCCGGACGGTGTACACCCGCGTGGACTCGTTCAAACCGGCCGGCTCGCATGCAGTGCATCTGGACGATCTCGATCTCCCTTCCGGGGCTTACGTGATGCAGGTGCGGACGGGCCGGCACGAGCTCGCCAGGCCTTTCGTCGTGCTTCGCTGACGGACGCCTTATGCCAGACTGTTCGTCGTGCTTCGCTGCTTGGGGCGCTCGAGACCTACGGGTGCGCGTTCAGGCGCTGGGCCGCGGACTCGACGTCCTCCATCACCCGCAGCGCGTTGCCGCCTAGAATCTTATACAAATCCCCTTCCGAATAGCCGCGCTTCATGAGCTCATACGTGATCCAGGGTAGGCGGGTGACGTCTTGCAATCCGGCGGGCAGGTCGAATACGCCGTCGAAATCCGATCCCAGGCCGACGTGGTCGGCGCCGGCCACCTGAACCGCATGATCGATGTGGTCGACGACGTCCTTCAGCGAGGCGCCCGGCAGGCCCCGAGCGGCTTTCATCTCGTAGATTACGTTCCAGATGCCGTTCAGACTGCCGACGCGGCCACCCATCCGAGCGTACACGTCCCCCATGAACGCATCCGACAATGACGAATTGACGACGGGGTCAAAGAAATTGATCATGATGATGCCGCCGTTAGACGCGAGGGCACGGAGCATGTCGTCATCGACGTTGCGCACGTTATCGACCAGCGCGCGTGCCGACGAGTGCGACAGCATGACCGGTGCCTTCGACGCCCGCACTGCATCGTAAAACGTCGAGTCCGACACATGCGACAGATCGACGATCACCCCAAGCTCGTTCATCCTCCGCACCATCCTGCGCCCCAGGTCGTTGAGTCCGCCGAATTGGGGAGGGGACTGTGACGATTCCGCCCAGGAATGCGAGTTGACGTGCGTCAGCGTGACGTATCGGAGTCCCTCACGGTACAGCGCCTCCAGCGTATCCGGTGAGGCCATGAGCGCATGGCCCCCCTCCAGGCCCAGCAGCACGGCCTTCCTTCCCGAGCGCGCGAGCCGCCTCACGTCGCTCGCCGTATATGCCATCGCAACGCTGTCCGGCGACGCGGCTGCCTGCCGCTTGACCTCCTTGATCATCGCGCGCGCCCGCCGCACTGCACCCGCGCTCTCTCCGAGTGAAACCGGTACGTAGATCGAGAAGAAGGCTGCGTCGAGTCCGCCCTCGAACATTCTCGGCAGATCCACGTGGCCCGAGTGCGACCGGTTGCGTCGCCGAAGCGAGTACCCGGAGTCGAGCATGAGGGTCGGCGTGTCGACGTGGCCGTCTATTACGATCGCGTTATAATGTACGCGCAGGGCTTCCGCCCAGAGCGAGTCGTCCTCGACCAGTATTTTCTGCCGGATGCCCGCCATGAGGACGGCACCGGAATCGACGGCCGCGGCGACCTCCGACGTGTCGGCTGCTGCGGCGAATTCCGAGGTCTTTGGCGCCGAACGTGCGTCCAGCGTGTCCCCGGAATCCGGTACGTTTCCGCCCTTGACGCCCGTCTCACACGCGAGAAACGCAATAGGGACGATCGCGGAAACGATCAGGAAACGGTGCAT
>CAZMXY010000069.1:16857-18399 GCA_964570345.1 uncultured Rhodothermales bacterium
TCCACTCTTACGCGCGTCGTTTCCCCATCGAGGCGCTCGACGACCGCGTTTCCGCTGCTGAGCATGTTCGTCTGCACGCCCATCGCCTGGCCGAGCACGATCTCCAGCGAACCGTTCGGACCCGAAACGAGAATCGTAATGGATTCGACGGTCGGTTCGCCGTCTTCGTCGAGGATCAGGTCTTCGACGGCCTTGAATGAAAACTCCGTCACGCCCGGACCGCGCAACACGTGATCGTACGTCAGTCCGCCGATGAAGGCCGTGTCGTCGAGCCGGACGTTTACGTTTCCGACCGCTTTCACTTTCGTTCCTTCGACGCGTACGCTAATCTGCGTGCCGCCCGTGAGGGGGTTGCCGTTCTGGTCCGTCACCGTAAGATTGTACGTCTGACCCAACGCGGCGGTCGAGGGTGATACGATAACCACGGGCACGCCGCTGAATACGACGGCCGTCTGACTACGCACGTCCTGCTGGTCCTTGTCGGCGGTCGACGCCGTGACGCGCGCAATGCCGTCGGATGGGAGCGGATTGGCCGAAATCAGCTTGGCCGAGCCCCGGCCTTGCGCGTTGGTGAGCGCGGATCCTTCGATGATGCCACCATCCGTCGTAAAGTAGACGGCCGTCCCTTCTTTCACGGGGTTGCCGTACTCGTCGCCCGCGATGATCGCGATGTCGTTCTCCAGTCCGTATCGCCGGAGGCCGGGGAAGTTGAATTGCGCCGGCCCGATCGAAAAATGCGTCTGGTCGGGATGGCCGCCGTGAATCGCCACCGACACGGGCAGCGAGCGAACCTCCAGGCCGTCGACGGTCGTGGACGCCACGATCTGAACGACCCCGGCGCGGGTGCCGCTCGAAAGGTTTACGGTCACCTTGCCGTTGTTATCCGTGCTGGACGATGTCGGGTAGATGAATTCACCGCCGCCCGGCTGGACGCCCAGCGAAAACTCAACGTCGGCCGCATTGTCGAGAATGACGGGCCGCCCGAGCGAGTCGGCGAGCTGGAACGTCAGCGTCGCAACCTCATTCGATCCGCTTTCCTTGACGCCGATGCTTTGTGCCGATTGCGCGAGAAGCAAGATGTTGGACGCTTTACCTGAGACGAGCTCCTCTGCGCCGTTCTTGTTGATGCGCAACGTTGGTACGTTGATCTGTCGACCGGCCAGAGCGAGAACGTCCGTCGTAGCGTTGCCGTATCCGTCCTTCGTCGCGATCACCTTCAGCTCCATCGTGCTGTCGATTTCGACGTCGAAATCGAATCGGCCTTCGGTATCGGCCTCGAAAAGCAAGTCGAAGGGTAGAACCCGGACGAAGGCCGCCGGGACAGGATTATTGGTGTCGACGTCTAAAACCTGGCCTCTGAGGGCCACGATGCCGCCGGTTTCATCATCCCCGTTCGCGAGGTCACAACCGGCTGCGATCAGGCCAAATACGCCGATCAGGAGAGCAATTAGATGATTCCGCATTCCGTCCTCTGTCGATTTAGCTGAATCCAATCGCCCCAGGTATCGGCCGGACGCGGATGAATTAAAGCCGATCAAAAAG
>CAZMXY010000070.1:0-6868 GCA_964570345.1 uncultured Rhodothermales bacterium
CTCGTCATTTCGCCGTCATCCTCGTCATTTCAACAAGGTCATCGAGCGGGTCGCCTCAAATTCCCCGCTCTCGAGCCGGTAGAAATAAAGACCGCTTGCCACGCCCCGCGCGTCCCAGACGACCTGGTGGCGCCCGGGCGCGAATTCACGGTTGACGAGCGAGGCGATGCGCCGCCCCGTCACGTCGAACACCGTCAGCCGCACCTGCGAGGCGACCGGCACGTCGAAAGTTATAGTCGTCGCCGGATTGAACGGATTCGGATAATTGGCCGCCAGCGAAAATTCCGCCGGGAGCTCGGCCGCTACCTCACTCGAGACCGGTACCGCATTCAGGGGCACCGTCCAGATACCGCGGCCGTGTGTCGCCACGACGATCTCATCGTCGACCACGCGCATTTTCCAGATGGAAACGGCCGGCAGCCCGTTGTCGGCGTACTGCCACGTCGCGCCGTCGTCCTGTGAGATGAATAGGCCGATCTCGGTACCGGCCCAGAGCTCGTCCCTGCGGTCCGGCAGGACGAGCAGGTCGTAGACGGCGACGTTGGGGAAGCCGTTGCTGCTGCTCACGGCCCCTTCGCCGAAGCCCGAAAGATCCTCCCACGTCTGGCCGAGATCCCGAGTCTGCAAGACTTTGGCGCGGCCGTACGCGGAAAACAAGGCGTAGGCCGTCCGGTCGTCGCGGGGATCCGTCGCGAGCCCGGAGACCGGACCCGGGGAGAGCGGCGAGCTGACCGTCGGCGAGAAGATCCGACCTCCGTTCGTCGAGACGTGCACGCTTCGCGTGCCGTCCATGTAGAAACCGGCCCACACAACGTCGGCGTTCGTCGGCGAGGCGGCGACGCTGCCTCCGTTGTGAAAGCCAAGCTCCGCCGCGGGGATTCTCGAGAGTATCCATGTGTCGCCGAAATCGGTGGACCGCCAGACGCCGGAGATGCCGATCGTGAAGACGCGATCCGGGTCGGCCGGCGTCGTGGCGAGCGTGGTGATGAAGGGGCCCTTGTCCGGACCGTTGTCCGTCAACCCGAGGCTCTCACCCTTGGGCCCGTACGCGTCCACGAACGAGGTGCCTCCGTTGTCCGACCGCTGGATGAAGTTGAAAAAGACCGTGCCCAGGACCAGGTTCGGGTCCTCGTCGTGCCACTCCGCGTCGAAGCCGTCGCCGCCGATCCGATGCGTCCATCCCGACGTGGGATTCGGATTCGCGAAGGAGATCCACGTCCCGTTGTCCTGCGTGCCGCCGATGTAGACGGGGACGTCCGGCTTCTTGTCGACGCCGTAAAACTGCGTCGTGTTGTAGCCTCCCGAGGCCTTGTCCCACGTCCTGCCGCTGTCGAACGAGCGGTAAATCCCGCCGTCGTTTCCGTTCACGACCTTGTACGAGTTGGTCGATTCGTCGATCGGGATGATCGTGATGTCGTGATGGTCGACGTGAACGCGCTCGCCGAATTGATTCTGTGCGTCTAGCCTTTGCGTCGATCGCAGCCGCGCAGTAAAGGAATCGTAGTTGATCCGCAGGATGGACTCCGGCAGATTTTCGGCGTCCCAGATGCCTCCGGGAGCGAGGATCGGCCACGTGAAGTACAAGAGCTTGTAGACGGTCCCGCCGTCTTTCGCGATTTCGGGATGCGGATTGTCGGCGTCGTACGCGGAGGCGTGTACGAAGACATATTCGCGGCCCAGGTTGTCGTCGTCCCGCGCAATGAGGTCGAACTCACCGTCGTGCAGTCGATCCCGGAACGAGACCATGAGCTGACGGTCGTTCGCCAGGTCCCAGGCCTCGAACGGGACGCTCGCGTAGTCGGCGTAGGGATACGTGTTCAGAGGAATGCCCGGTCCGTCGTCCGGCACGAACCGATGCGCGCGTTGGCTGATGCCCGGCCCGAATCGCAGCTCCACCGTGACGAAATCCGCACTCGTGACGTCGATGGCCCCTTCGTTGTCTCCGGTCTGAAGCGCTCCGCCGAAATACGGTGCGCCGAAGTTGATGAAGGCGAGAAACGAATCGGTGTTCTCCTCGTCGACGCCCGTCACGGTTTCGATCTGCCGCGTGTCCGCGCTCACGGCCAGTTTCCACAGCTCGATCCCGCCCACGAAGACCGAATCCGGGAAGAACGGATGGACGGCGATGGAATTGTCGTACCAACCCTGCGCGCCGAGCCAGTTCGTGTCGGCGCTCGTCAGCGTCTCCACGACGGGCGTCCACGAGACGCCCCCGTCCGACGACATGTGGAGTCCGGACGATCCGCCCTGCTCGACGGCTGCGTAGACGCGGGACGGATCCGACGGCGCGAACGCTACCTCCACGCGACCGATGGCGCCCACGAGGCCGCCGTCTACAAGCGACCAGGACTGGCCCCCGTCGGCCGAGCGCGCGACGCCTTTACCGTAGACGCCGGCGATCTGGATCTGGAAATTCCCCGGCTGCGCCGCGAGGTCCTGCACGCTTCCGATGGCGCCGCCAATCGGCTGCGGGTTTTCGAACACGCGATCCCACGTAGATCCGCCGTCGGCGGATCGATAGATTCCGGATCGGGTCGCTGCAACGACGACGTTCTCGTCGTTCGGGTTCACGAGGAGACGATTTACGTACCGGAAATCGAGATTGGCCGCCGTCGAAGAAAGTTGCGTCCACGTGTCGCCTCGATCGACGGATTTGAAGATGCCGTCGCCGGCCACGTGATCGATCGAGAAGAAACCCTCGCCCGTTCCCGCGTAGAGGACGTCGGGATTCGACGCCGCCTGCGCGAGCGATGAAATCGCCAGATTCGGAAGCTCGGGCGCCAGCTCGATCCACGTATCGCCCGCATCCGTCGTCTTCCACAATCCACCCGAGACCGAACCGGCAATCCAGATGCTGTGCGTGGGGTCGTCCGGGTCGACGACGATGGCGCGAGTTCGGCCGCTGACGTTCCCGGGGCCGCGCTCGACCCACGGGATGGCCTCGGCCGACGTCTTACGCGCGACCTGCGCCTTCGTGAGCTCGTCGAAACGGTAGTTGGCCGGATAGGCGGGACCCGCCGAGCCGGACGCCGTGCGAATGTGTCGGTGGTAGGCGGCGTACAGGTCCGCGTAGCCCGCGATTTTGGTCCGTTTGGATTTCTCGGTCCGATACCGCGGCTTTTCGACGTCGGCAGGCCCGGCGTCGATCGAATCGGAACGATCAGCCGGCGCGAAGTCGCCCGTCTCGAAAACGATGAACGACGCGATTGCGAGTGCGACCAAAACGAATCCGGCCAGCACCTTCTTGCGGATGGGAGCAAGCATGGGCGGAGAGAGGCAGTGTGGGAGGAATCTCCCTGTATTATACGGGATAATTTTTTCCGAGACCTTCCCAAAGGTAGGGTCTTGCTCGGCAAGGCGTGACCGAGCGGGACGTCGCGGCCCTTTCAGGCTTTCGTCATTCGGCAGAGATGAAATCGATCCGCAGTCGCATGACCGTTCGGCGGTCGTAGACGGGGCCACGGGGAAGGGAGAGAGTACGTGAACCGAACGCCTCCTATCGCAGACCGGACAGGAGCGCCTTCACGATCGAGCGGAGTACGCGAGGCAGGTCGTAATAGCCGTGCTCGATCCGCTGAAGAATCTGAGCGATCCGGCCCTCCGGCATTTCGGGGGACTTGTCCAGCGCTTTTCGTGCAAAGTCCATGTCGGGACCGGAGGAGCGCATTTCGTAGGTCTCCCGGGCGTCCCTCGAGATCTCGAGTCGGTCCGACTTATCGTCCGGCGATCCGTCAGGGGCAGGACGTTCCCTGTGCGCGCGCTCCTCGTGCGAGCCGTATCTTCCCGTCGTGTTCGGATCGGGATTGATCGGACTGATATATACGTTGGACACGGCTTTTTCCGTTGTTCGTCTCATTCATGAGTATCGGCGGGAAGGTCCTCGACGTTAAACGGGGCAATTCGGCTGGTAGGTCGCGACGCGACGCCGTCGCCGGTATGATGGTCGACATGACGGACGACGCACATGACAAGTGGATGAAACTCTGCCTCGATCTGGCGCAGCGGGGAGCCGGACGGGTGAGTCCGAATCCGATGGTCGGCGCCGTGCTCGTCGGCACCGACGGCACGCTTCTCGGCCAGGGCTGGCATCGGGAATACGGGGGTCCGCACGCCGAGCGCCACGCAATCCAGGATGCCGATCGTCGCTATGGGATCGACGCGCTCGAGCATGCGACGCTGTACGTCAACCTCGAACCCTGCGTCCATCACGGTCAGACGCCTCCCTGCACGGAGCTCATTCTCGAGAAGCGGATTCCGCGCGTCGTCGTGGGCACGAGTGATCCGTTCCCGGCCGTCTCGGGCCGGGGCATACGGCAACTGCGTGACCACGGAGTGGACGTCACGGAGGGCGTCCTCGAGCGCGAGTGCCGGCGATTCAACGAGGCCTTCATCCAGCACGTGACGACGGGGCGTCCGCTCGTCATCCTGAAACTGGCACAGACGCTCGACGGCCGCATCGCGGGGCCGTCCGGAAGGCGCGGGTGGATCTCGGGCGAGGCGTCGCGCTTTCTCGTACATCACTGGCGGGCGACGATGGACGCCGTAATGGTCGGGACGGGTACGGCGCTCGCAGACGATCCGGCGCTCACCGTCAGACACGTCGAAGGTCGTGTGCCTCTCCGCATCGTACTCGACCGGACGGGTCGTCTCAGCGCCGACCTGAAGCTGCTCTCGGACGAGCACACGATCCACACCATCGTTTTTACGTCCGAGACGACGACGCTCCCGTACGAAAAGGCGTTCGTCGACCGCGGCGGCCGCGTCTTTCGCGTTCCGGAGAAAGACGGACGTCTTGCCTTGGCGGCGGTGTTGGACCTCCTCGGCAGCGAAGGCGGGATCGGAGGCCGACCGCTGCAGTCCGTGCTTGCAGAGGGCGGCGCGGACCTGGCCCGTTCTCTCATGCAGGCCGATCTCGTCGATCGGTTCTATCTCTTCGTCGCCCCCAAGGTATTCGGGACGGGACCGCTCGGACTCGACGGCCCCTCCCGGGTCAAAGACGAAGACCCGTTCGTCGAGCACGAGTGGGAGATAGTAGGGGAAGACGTCCTGTTCAGGGGGTATCGACGCTCCGTCTGACCGCGGTGAGCAGTTTCGAAAGCCACGCGTGCAGCTGATGCAGGTTCAACCAACGATCGCCGGCACCTTGCAGGCCGCGCCACTCGGTAACGTCACGAATGGGGACGTCTCGCGCCGTCAGGTCCCACCGCATCGACTCGTCGATGAACTGGTCCGCGATCACGACGTCCGCCTCTTCGTAGTCGTTCGTCACGTCCGCGCCGTGCCGACTGCGAAGGGCGAACTCAATCAGACTCAGGCAGTCGACGTCCTCGATTGAGATGCGCACGGCGATCCGCTTACCATAGTGACCGTTTACGGAATGCAACGGCGAAGCGCGGTTGAAAAACATTTGCTCGTTGATGGCGGCCTCCTCGGCGAGGGCGGCGACGATCTGACGCACGCGATCGGGTCTTTGGGCGAACGTGTCGGATTCGCTGAGCCACGTGGCGGATACGAGAGGACTTCCGCCGTTTCCGATCCGGCCGATCTTAACCAGCGTATTTGCGAGCTTGACGACGTCGGCCAGCTCGAGTGCGGCTTCGTCGGCGCCGGTATCGGCGCCGTGATGGGCGGCGACGCCGGCGGCGATGATGCCGGGAAGGCCCCAGTGATGGCAGAGGGCCGCACCGATTTCCGCGTGATCGATCCCGAACGTCTCGATCTCGAGTAAATTGAGCGGATTGACGCCGTCCTGCGCTTTTAGAAGGAGATCTCCGTAGGTCTCACGATCGTATTCGACGATGACGAGTTTGCCGATGTCATGCAACAAGCCGGCCACGAACGCCTCCTCGGCCGCGACTGTGCGGCAGTGCCGGGCCAGCATGCGGGCCCCGCACGCGACGGCCATGCCGTGACGCCAGAAGTCTTCGGGCGTCAGCGGGCCGGCCTGTTTCATGTGGCTGCGCAAGCGGATCATGGCGAGACTCAGCGCCATGTTGCGAAGGGCATATCGTCCGAGAATTACCGTCGCCTGCTGCACCGAGTGAACCTGTTGCGAGAAGCCGTAGTAGGCGGAATTCGCGACGCGAAGTAGCTGCGCCGTGAGCGTCTGATCCAGAGAAATCGTCTTTGCGATCTCCTTGAACTCGACGTCCGGCTCGTTCACGAGCCGCAGCAGCCTCCCGATCGCCGCCGGCAGCGGGGGCAGCGACGTGATACGCTCCAAGATTTCGTCTGAACGTGTGGCTGTCGGCATCATCGTGAATTCGCCGGACCGTCATCGGCAAATGGCATTCTTCATAATCGAAGTATCGGTCGAGATGGCCGTTTCTTAACGATACGTGGGGATTCCGACGCCGAGGCAATCGCCTGGTCTGTGCAGTCTCCGATGCGGTGATTCGCTAAGGCGACCGGGCAAGGCCTCGCAGTGAGACGGCCCCGCGCGAAGGGCCGCCTCGCGTTCGGGTACGGCATCGTCGCGTGGAACGTGCGCGGTCCGGCGGGATATTACGGTGCTCCACGGTCCATTCGAGCGACGGCGCATGTTCACCGGAATCATCGAAGAAATCGGGCGTGTCACGCGCGTGGAGACGATCGGAGGCGGACGGCGTCTTTCGATCGAGGCCTCCTTCGCGAAGACGCTACAGCCGGATCAAAGCGTGGCGGTTAACGGATGCTGCCAGACTGTGGTGGAGGCCGCCGACGGCGCCTTTTCGGTGGTAGCGGTCGAGGAGACGCTGGCAAAGACGACGTTGGGCTCGATCCGAGAAGGCGAGGCCGTGAATCTCGAGCGCGCACTGCGACCCGACGGCCGCCTCGACGGTCACGTCGTCCAGGGCCACGTCGACGCGACGGGAGAGATCGCCGGCGT
>CAZMXY010000070.1:6968-11682 GCA_964570345.1 uncultured Rhodothermales bacterium
AAGTACGTCGCAAGGTGGATGGAACTACGCACGAATCGATAGTGGATGGCGGCCGGCGAGCACGAACCATCCCATCGCTGCCGCGTTTACGAGAATCCTGTCAAAATGGCGGATACAGAGTGCCCCTGACGTGCACGTTTGCGGGTTTTGCCTTCCATGGAGCTCATTCCGGACATTGGCCTTCTCGGTGACCTCGACACGCCCAAGCAAGTGGACGTGCCGCGTCCTAAGGGCGCATCGACGACGAGTCGCGGCGCCGGCAGGATGGTCTACATCGAGACGTACGGGTGCCAGATGAACGTTTCCGATTCGGAAATCGTGGCGTCGGTGCTTCTCGAGGGCGGTTACGGCCTCACGAAGGACGCCACAGAGGCCGACGTCGTGCTCCTCAACACGTGCGCCATTCGGGAGAATGCGGAGCAGAAGGTGCGGCGCCGGCTCGATGATTTTCGGGCCCGAAAGCGAGATCGGAATGCGCGTTTTAAGCTGGGCGTACTCGGCTGCATGGCCGAGCGCCTGCGTGAAAGGCTGCTGGAGCAGGAGAGACTCGTCGACGTCGTCGTCGGGCCGGACGCCTATCGCGACCTGCCGAGGCTCCTCACCGAGACGGACGAATCCGGCCAGGCCGCCGTCAACGTCCAGCTTTCGCGTGAGGAAACGTACGCCGACGTCGCCCCGGTGCGCTACGACACGAACGGCGTCTCCGCCTTCGTGTCGATCATGAGGGGCTGCGACAACATGTGCGCCTTCTGTGTCGTTCCGTTCACGCGCGGCCGCGAGCGGAGCCGGCCCGCGGCGAGCATCCTGGCCGAGTGTTCGCAGCTCGTCGAGATGGGCTACAAGGAAGTGACCGTGCTCGGCCAGAACGTGAATTCGTACCGATTCGACGAGTCCGGCACGCACGTCGGTTTCGCCGAGCTGCTCTATCGCATCAGCATGATCTCGCCGGAGCTTCGCATTCGCTACTCGACGAGCCATCCAAAAGATTGCTCCGACGAGCTGCTGCACCTGCACCGCGAACGGCATAACGTCTGCAACTACATCCACCTTCCGGTGCAGCACGGGAACACGGAGGTCCTCCAGCGCATGCGCCGTACGTACACGCGGGAAACGTATCTCGACCTGGTCGATCGCGTGCGTCGCATCGCGCCCGGCGTCTCCCTGTCAACCGACGTCATCGCGGGGTTCTGCGGCGAGACGGAAGAGCAGCACGCGGACACGCTCTCGCTAATGGAGACGGTTCGCTACGATCACGCCTACATGTTCATGTACTCCGAACGGCCCGAGACCTATGCCGCGCGCAAGTATCAGGACGACGTCCCGGAGGACGTGAAAAAGCGGCGGCTCTCCGAGATAATCCGGCTGCAAAATCGTCTTTCGCTCGAGAACAACGAAGCCGAGGTCGGGCGCATCCACACGGTGTTGATCGAAGGGCCGAGCAAACGCAGTGACGCGCAGCTGTGCGGACGTACGGACACAAACAAGATGGTCGTGTTCGATCGCCAAGACTATCGGAGGGGCGAATACGTTCGCGTAAGGATCGCGGACTGTACCTCGGCCACGCTTCTCGGAGAAGGACTCGGACGGACGACGTTGGCTGAGCCGTCTCTCGCGACGGCGTAGCCCTCAAAATTTGGAATCGACGCATTTCATGGATAGAGAATCGATTCAGGAACGATTTGGGATCGTCGGCCCGTCGGCCGCGCTTCGCAACGTAATCGACCGGATGCGCCAGGTCTCGCAGACCGACATCACGGTACTTATTGAAGGGGAGAGCGGGGTCGGCAAGGAGCTTATCGCGCATGCCATCCACGAGATGAGCGCGCGCCGGCACGCGGCGATGATCATCGTAAACTGCGGCGCGATCCCGGAGGGCCTCATCGAGTCCGAGCTCTTTGGAGCCGAGAAGGGCGCCTACACCGGGGCCGTCGAACGCCGCAGCGGCTACTTCGAAGAAGCCGACGGCGGCAGCATCTTTCTCGACGAGATAGGGGAAATGCCGGCGGCCGCTCAGGTGCGCCTGTTGCGCGTGCTGGAAAACGGACAGTTCACGCGCGTCGGCTCGTCACAGGTGCGGAGGACGGACGCACGTATCATCGCCGCAACCAACAAGGACCTGGCAACCGAGGTCCGGGCCGGGAGATTTCGCGAGGACCTATACTACCGGCTCAGCACGGTGGTCATTCACATCCCGCCCCTGCGGGAGCGGAAGGAAGACGTCCTCCAGATATTCGAAACCTTCCTTCACAGCCTGGCCCGCAAGTACAACTCACCGGTCAAAAAGCTGGATGAGAGCGCGAGGCACCTGCTTCTAAATTACAGATGGCCGGGCAACGTCCGCGAGCTTCGCAACGTGGCCGAACAAGCCGTGGTCCTCTTGCGGGACGAGACGGTTACGGCCGAGGACCTCCGCCCGTATCTCCGCGGCGTAACGGCAGGCGACGGCGTGAACGATCTTCTGCCCGTCATGCGCGGCAGCAGCGAAGACTCCTCGGAGGCGCGGGAACGAGAGCTCATCTACCGTGCCCTCCTGGAGCTGCGCCTCGAAGTCCGCGACATGAAAGAGCAGATCAGCAAGCTTACCTCGACCGGAAACGCGGGCATCGCCGTGCCGCGTGAGATGTTCGAGCGCGAGAGTTTTTCGCGCGAGCGCGGCGATTACGTGATCGTTCGAGAAGCGGACAAGTCGGACTACGCCTCGCTCATCGAGGACGTAGCCTATGAGATTGAAACCGACGACAACGCCCGCCGGTCCCCGCTCAACGGGGACGGCGCGGGATCCCTGCCGGCCGACGAGGCCGACGAGGCGGAGAGAACGAACAGTTCGTGGCCCGACGACGAGCTGCCCACGCTGGAAGACGCCGAACGCGAGCTGATCACCCGCGCCCTGAAGAAATTTGACGGCAACCGCCGCCAGACCGCCAAAGCGCTCGGCATTTCCGAGCGCACGCTGTATCGGAAGTTGAAAGATCTGGAGGAGGATCTTTGAGGATCGGTCGCTCTGATGCAAGGACGAAGAGAGATGGAGCGGCGGCCGTCATCTTGTGGCTGCTGCCGCTCGTAGCGGTCGCCTGCACGTATTACAGCTTCACGGGGGCAACGATTCCGTCGCATCTAGGAACGGTCGCTATCCCCCTCGTGCAGGACGTCAGCACCAGCCCGCTGTCCGACCTCGGCAACCAGCTCTCGGGATTGTTCGTTGATCGATTCGTGGGCCAGACGCGCCTCTCGCTCGAACAATCCGAACCCGAAGCCGACGCCGTTCTGACGGCCGAAATCCAGCGCTACGTGAACGCGCCGGCCGCAGTGGGCGGGGCAGCCCAGGCCACGCTCAACCGGATTACGATTACCGTGTTCGTGACGTATTACGATCGGGTGAATGACCAGATCATCTTCGAGCGCACGTTCACGGCGTCCGACGAATACGATCCTGCCGTCGCCGGACTCACCGGAGAGGAAGCTGCAGCCGCGTCGGCCCTCGAGAACATCGCCGCCGACGTGTTTACGGCGGCGACGTCGAATTGGTGATCATGCTTGCTACGCTCTACGGCATCGCAATCGTCGTACTGACGATCTATGGGGGCAACCTCCTTTGGATGGCGGTTCGATACGCCCGCGGGGACACGCTGCGCCCCGGCCGCGTGCCCGACCGGCACGACCTGCCGGAGCCCCCGGAGACGTGGCCCGTCGTGACGATCCAGCTTCCCCTCTACAACGAGCCGCTCGTCGCCGAACGCCTGATCGACGCCTGTGCCCGCCTTGATTATCCTAAGCACCGCCTCGAAATCCAGGTCCTCGATGATTCGACGGACGTGACGAGCGCACGCGTGGCGAGTCGCGTGGCCTTCTGGCACGGCCGCGGCGTCGACGTCGTGCACGTTCGGCGGCCTCATCGTGAGGGCTATAAAGCCGGTGCGCTGCAGAACGGCCTCCGGTTGGCCCGTGGGCGTTTCATCGCCATATTCGACGCCGATTTTCTTCCGCCGCCCGACTTCCTGCTGCGGACGGTCCCGCACTTTCGCGATCCGAACACGGGCGTCGTACAGGCGCGCTGGGGACACCTCAATGAGGACGATTCGCTCCTCACGCGTTTGCAGACGATGGGACTCGACGCACATTTCGCCGTCGAGCAGCACGTCCGCGGCCGCGAAGGGTATTTTCTCAACTTCAACGGCACGGCAGGGCTGTGGCGCCGGGAGTGCATCGAAGACGCCGGCGGATGGCAGGGCGACACGATCGCCGAAGACCTCGACCTGAGCTATCGTGCACAGATGCGCGGCTGGCACTTCCGGTACGTAGGCGACGTTGAGGTGCCGGCGGAGCTTCCGGCCACGATGCGCGCGCTCCGGTCGCAGCAGTTCCGATGGGCGAAAGGCTCCATCGAAACCGCGCGCAAGCTGCTCCGTCCGCTGCTCGAGTCGGACGCCGGCCTGCGCGTCAAGCTTCAGGGGACGATCCACCTGACGGCTCATTTCGTTTTCCCCTTCATCCTGCTGGCCGTGCTGCTGCATGCGCCGCTTCTCCTCGCGAGTCACGGAGGTCACGGTCCGGGCCCTGTCTATTTCGGCTCGATGACCATCGGTCTTTTCGGCCTCGCGGGTTTCGTCCTGACGCAGGTATTGGCGCAGCGGGACCTGTATCCGAACTGGACCCGACGACTACGGGCCTTTCCCGCGTTCCTGGCGGGTACGATCGGTCTGTCCCTGCACAATTC
>CAZMXY010000070.1:11782-18190 GCA_964570345.1 uncultured Rhodothermales bacterium
GCGGTGTTCGCGGCCGGATTCGCCCTCGTGTCGCTGGCGACCTTCCGCCCGGCATCCATCTAGGCGCCATGGCCGGTATATTGGTGCGACACGCCCACAATGCCTACTTTGCGCACGCGATTCCACAATCAAAACGTTTCATGCCGGTAGTCGACCTTCAGCACGTCATAACCCTTCTCGAAAATGGAAACGCGCGCGAGGCCGTCCGTCCGCTGAAAGAGATGGCCGACGAGATGCCGGCCTACGCGGCGGCTCGCGTCCTGCTGGCACGCGCGTACGAGGACCTCAACGAGTGGGACCGCGCACTCCGCGCGTGGCGGGAAGCACTGCATCTCGTTCCGAACAGTCCGGTCGTTCGCCGCGGACTCGAGCGCGCAGCGTCACGTGCCTTCGCCTCCGAGCCCCCCCGGAAGACGAGGGAGGAAGAGGCCGAACCCAGCCCACGCGTCGAAGATCGGGCCGAGTGGATCGAATCGGAAATTCCGGACGAGCCGCCTCGATCCGCCGCGCCCGAATCGGTCGAGCCCGCCGAATCGGTCGAGCCCGCCGAATCGGTCGAGCCCGCCGAATCGGTCGAGCCGGATCCGCCGCCGGAGTCCGCTCGCGGTCAGGAGCAGCCCGCGGCGAACCAACACGAGTATCTCGACTGGCTGATCAACGAGCTCGAGTCGGCGCGCATCGTTCCGCGGCCGGATTTCGAGGCCGTCCCGCCGCCGGAGCTGGAGGACGACATTGAAGACGTCGTGAGCGAGACGCTGGCGCGGATCTACGCATCACAGGGCCAGTACGACGAGGCGGCGCGCGTCTACGAGCTTCTTGCGGGACAGCATCCGGAGGATGCCTCCGCGTACATGCGGAAGGCCGCGGCGATGCGCTCCAGGGCGTCCGACGGAGACTAGCATGTTATGCGGCAATTGCAAACGCTGTTTGAGAAGCGCGCTCGAATCGTAATCGGACTGATGAGCGGCACGTCGCTCGACGGCGTCGACGCCGCCGTCTCCCGGCTGGAGGGCAGTGGCCCCGACATGCACGTCGAGCTTCTCGGCCACGCCACGTTTCCGTATCCATCCGCGTTGCGCGACCTCCTCCTGGACAATTCCGCCCCGGATACGTCGTCCGTACTCGATCTGTCGCAGCTCAATTTCCGACTCGCGGCCGAGTATGAGCACGCCGTGCGCTCCGCCACTGCGCAGGCGGGTCTCCGCCTTGCCGACGTCGACCTCGTCGGCTCGCACGGCCAAACGATGCACCACGTTCCGAATCGGATCGACTGCGGCGGCGGCGCGACCGTATCCACTTTGCAGATCGGGGATCCGGCCGTTCTGGCGAATCTGCTCGAAGTACCCGTGGTAGGCGATTTCAGGGTCGCCGACATGGCCCTGGGCGGTCAGGGTGCGCCGCTAGTGCCGTATTTCGACTACGTTTATTTCGTCGATCCGCACGAAACGCGGGGCTTGCTGAACCTTGGCGGGATCGCGAACGTCACCGTCATCCCGCCCGAGGCCGATTTTGACGACGTCTTCGCGTTTGACACGGGGCCGGGCAACATGGTGGTCGATTCGCTGGCGCGGATTCTCTACGACGCGCCGTTCGACGAATCCGGCCGGTACGCGGCCGGAGGAACCTTCGACGACGACATGATGGCCGAGCTCCTCCGCGACCCGTATTTCGAACAGGAGCCGCCGAAGTCGACGGGGCGCGAGTACTTCGGTACGCCGTACGCCGAGCACCTCGTCACGCGCTGTCAGGAAGTCATGCGGAATCCGAGTCCGAGCGACCTGATGGCCACGGCGTCGATGCTGACCGTTTTTTCCGTCTATCAGGCCTATGCGCGCTACGTTCGGGACCGTTACGAGCTGGACGTGCTCATCGTGTCGGGGGGCGGCATGCACAACGAATATGTGATGGACCGGCTGAAGAACACCTTTGCGCCGATTCCCGTGCGTACGGTCGAGGACTACGGGCTGCATTCCGACGCCAAGGAGGCGCTCTGTTTCGCCGTACTTGCGCACGAAGCCGTCAACGGCGTCCCGACGAACATGCCCTCCGTAACGGGGGCGTCCCGGAAGACGATTCTCGGCAAGATCTGCGTCCCCGCCTGAACCTTGCCGGAATGGGGCGTTCACACTTCGATCCGAGATCCCGAATCCATCCACATCTTCTATGTCACAGGCCGGCCGCATGACCGCAATTCGAGACGTCGGAGAATTTGGTCTGATCGCGCGGATGGTTTCCGCTCTGGGCACGTCGAAAAGCGAGGACGTAATCGTCGCAATCGGCGACGACGCGGCCGTGTATCGGATCGACGACGACCGCGCGCACGTCGTGACGACCGACGCGCTCACCGAAGGCGTTCATTTCGATCGGATGATGATGCCGATGTCCTATCTTGGCTCGAAAGCCATCGCCGTCAACGTCAGCGACGTCGTGGCGATGAACGCGATCCCGCGGCACGCGACGGTCGCGCTGGGCGTACCCGAAGACCTCTCGGTCGAAGACGTCGAATCGCTGTACAGAGGCATGCGGATGGCGTGCGCCGCCTACGGCCTCGACGTGATCGGAGGCGACACGACCGCCTCGCACGGCCTGACGCTCTCTCTCACGCTGATCGGCGAGGCGCCGATCGATCGTCTCGTGTTTCGTCACGGGGCGCAGCCGGGTGACCTCCTCTGTCTCACGGGCGAGGTGGGCGCCTCGTATGCCGGGCTGAAGGTCTTGTTGGATCAGCGGCGTCAACTCAAGGAAAAGGGCGAGGAGTACACGCCGGATATCGAACCGTTTCAGCACGTCATCCAGCGGCATCTCGTGCCGAAGGCCCGCCTCGACGTCGTGCGACGATGGGCGGAGCTGGGGGTGAAGCCGAACGCGCTCATCGACGTTTCCGACGGCGTCGCCTCGGAGGTCAATCACATCAGCAGCAGCAGTGGAGTCGGAGCCGAGGTGTTCGTAGCCGCGATTCCCGTCGGCCTCGAGACGCGCCGCGTGGCGGACGAATTCGGCGAGGACGTCGACACCTACGCGCTCTTCGGCGGCGAGGACTACGAGCTGCTGTTCGCCGCGCCGCGAGAGGTTACCGAGGCGATGGACGAGGACTCCTTTCGCGTGATCGGGCGCATCACGGCGGGGGAGGAGGTCGTCGCCAAAATGGCGAACGGCGAATCGTTTCCGCTCGGCATGGGGGGCTTCCAACACTTCGGAGGCGGTACTCCGGAGGAGTAGTCCTGTCGGAGCCGACGACTGCGATTCGACCCGAGAATAGTCAAGAGTAACTACGCGTGCGAGGGTCGGAAGAACGTTGCTGCGGTCACGCTGAATGAACCGTCAGAGTAACCACGCCCGGCGAGGGTCGGAATACGCACTGTCAAGTGCCGTGAGTGGAGGATGGGTCGGTGCCGACGAGCCGATCCTTCCACCGCACGCGGCGGGTCCAATGGCTCAGGGCGGAATCGATCTGCAGCGCGACACCGGCCGCGAACGAGATCGGCGCCATCAGCGTGACCCATAGCGGCATGCCGGAGGCGCGATCCGAGACGAGCTTCATGGCATAAAGGGTGGCCAGCAGCGCAGGATGGACGAACGGAGCCGCGACGAACACACAGGCGTACGCCACCAGCGAAAGGACGAAGGGGATCGGGCGTCCGCCCATGAGCAGGTACGCATTTTTGCGAAAGCCGCGCCAGGCGTCGTGCCAATCGGCATACATCCAAACGACGACCTCCGACTGGACGTCGACCAATCTGGGCGTGATGCCTTTCGATTTCAAATAGCGGCCGATTGCGACGTCTTCGAGCACTTCGCCGGCGACTCGCCGGTGGGGCTCCAGGCGCCGGTAGGCCACTCGGTCGATCATCCAACACTGCCCGTTGAGCGCCGACACGTACCGCGATCGAACGACGTGGGTGAGCGGCAAGGGCCAAAGCGTCAACACCGAGTGAGGGACGAGACTGACGAATAGGCGCCCGCCCCCGCGAAGGCGCGTGAAGCCCGAAAGGACGCCGCCCGCTCCGATGCCTTGAAACCGTTCGACGAGGCGGCGAAGAGCGAAGGGGTCGCAGAGCTCGGCTTCCGCGTCCAGAAAGAGAAACACCGTTCCGGGGGCGTGCTTCGCGGCTTCGTAGAGGGCGTGAACCTTGCCGACCCATCCGGTTCGAGGACCGCCTCCTCGGATTCCGTGCACGCGGGGGTCGAATCCAAACGACGTGATGACCGCCCACGTGGCGTCGGTCGAGTCGTCGTCATAGACGAATACGTCGAAATTCGGATACTCCTGGCGTCGGATCGAGGGAAGGAGCCGGCGCAAATTCGAGGCCTCGTTCCTCGCCGGTATGAGAATCGAAACACTGGGCATCGTAGAGCGCTTCGGCCGCGCGTAGGAGCGCAGGTAGGCCAGGTTCACTCCCTGGATCAGGAGCAAGACCACGTGTACCGCCAGAAGCAGAATGAAGGTCACGGGCGATTCCTGTCGAGATAGTGCGGGCTGCGGCCAAACGCCGGCTTCAGCGCCGCACGCTCAAGGCGACACGGTGACCGCCCGGCTGCCCCGCCCGCGGCATCCCGTTAGCAACGAAAGTGTAACGACGCCCGCGCGGAGGAATAGAACGGTGGTGCCGCCAGTTGACATGACTAGATGAGTTTGGCCGGGGATATATTGCCGTCGAACGGGGGTATCGGACCGTGCGATTCCCATCGATCGTCGTTCTGCGTATCCGCCTCGACTCCGAGTCGTTTGGGAGGCCGAGAGGAAGGTGCGGAGCAAACCAAGGTACACATCACAGACCTGCAAACCAGATCACGCAAAACCATGACGGACAAGAAAATCATTCTCGTGACGGGAGCCACCGGTGCTCAGGGAGGAGCCGTGGCCCGTAAACTCTTCGACACCGGCTTTAAAGTCCGCGCCCTCACGCGAGACCCCGACAAGCCGGCGGCGCGTGCGCTGGCCGAACGGGGCGCCGTGGTCGTCAAGGGCAATTTTGACGACCGCGCGTCGCTCGAACGGGCCGTGGACGGCGTCTACGGCGTCTTTTCCGTCCAGAACTTCTGGGAGGCCGGCTTCGACAAGGAAATCGAGCAGGGCATTCGCATGGCGGACGTCGCCGCGAAGGCCGGCGTGAAGCACTTCGTCTACTCGTCGGTGGGCAGCGCCGATCAGCGAACCGGCATCCCGCATTTCGAAAGCAAATTCCAGATCGAGGAGCACGTCCGCTCGCTCGACCTGCCCTACAGCATTATCCGGCCCGTCTTTTTCATGAATAACTGGGAAAGCGACATGTTGAAGAACATGGTGCATGGCGGCACGCTCGCCCAGCCGCTCAGCCCGGAGACGCGGCTGCAGCAGATCGACGTCGATGACGTGGGCGCGTTTGCCAGGTTGGCTTTCTCGAATCCGGACAAATGGATCGGCCGCGAACTGGACATTGCGGGAGACGATCCCACCATGCTGGAACTGGCGGCGGCCTTCTCCGAGGCGCTCGGCAAGGAAGTGAAATATTATCAAGTGCCGTGGGACGATTTCCGCGCCCAGGCGGGGGAGGAGTACACGGACATGTACCGATGGTTCGAGGACGTCGGCTATCATGCCGACATCGAGGCGCTGCGCCGCGAACACCCGGGCCTGATCCGATTCGAGCAATACCTCGCCAGGCACGGTTGGAGCCAGCATGCGGCCGTCGAATCCTGACAGGAATCGCTGCCCGGCTCCGTCGGTCGTCTCCGCTCGGGAGCGTCGGAGGGGAATTCCCGGATTCTTTGCGATCTCGCGTACGGGACGCGAGTAGGAAGGCTGCATCGGCGGATGAGGCTGCCTATTTTTCGTGCGCGGCGGACGTCGACCCGGCGAATTCCAGATTATTAACGATGAGATACTGATGGCAGCGAAAAACACGCAGAAGGCTTCGGGTACGGTGGTTCAGATTATCGGTCCCGTCATTGATGCCGAATTCCCGGCTGGTTCCGTCCCCGGGATCCTCGAGGCGCTGACGATCGAGCGCGACGGCACCGACGATCTCGTGCTCGAAGTCCAGCAGCACCTCGGTGAGAACCGCGTGCGGACGATCTCTATGGATTCGACCGACGGCCTGACGCGGGGCACGGCGGTGCGCAGTACGGGCCGGTCCATTGCCATGCCCGTCGGAGAGGAAGTGCGGGGCCGCCTGCTGAACGTGGTCGGCAAGGCCATTGACGGACTTCCGCAGCCCGTGGTTCAGGAGTACCGTGCCATTCATCAGGAGGCGCCGGCGTTCGACGAGCTCGCGACGAGCATTGAGATGCTGGAGACCGGCATCAAGATCATCGACCTCGTGCAGCCGGTGTCTCGAGGCGGCAAGGTCGGTCTCTTCGGCGGCGCCGGCGTCGGCAAGACCGTCCTCATCATGGAGCTGATCAACAACATCGCGAAGGCCCACGAAG
>CAZMXY010000071.1:0-17643 GCA_964570345.1 uncultured Rhodothermales bacterium
AGAGATCGGCAGCACGGCAGGCGCCGACAGTGCCAACGTGAATCTCACGAGTGCGCGGAGCTATCAGCGCAAAGCCCAGTTTCTTGCCGACTTCATCGAGGCGGAGAATTCGATGGGCTTTCATGCCGACCAGGAGGCTGCCCGCATCCTGGCCCACGCGATCAACTATGCACGACTCGGCCAGTCTTCGCTCCGAAGCGGATTTATGCCTGAATCGCCCGCCCTCGATGCCGCGCCGCCGCAGACGGTGACACGTTCACCTGTTCCCTAGAACGGTCTTCCGGACGACGACAGCCGATCACGTCCTAGAGCTCGACGATCTGGTGCGCCGTCGTATCCATGGATAGGCTAATCTGCAGCTCGCCGATCAACTCCGGACTGTATTTGTTAAGGAAATACAAAATGGAAAGGACCCGCTCCTGCGGGCGTCCATCCGGATACAGGTTGACGTGCGCCTTTTCAAGCTGCTCGCGCACTTCATCCTGCGATCGTTTCTCGGCGCGCACCACGCGAGACTTGAGCGCCATCAGTTCGTCGGTCAGCGCGCTTCGCATGGCCTCGGCCGACTTGACCAGCGTTTTATCGACCTTCTCGACCTCCGGCTTCAACAGATTGACAGCCGCGTGCACGTGCTGGGCGGCGTTTTTGAAGAGCGCTTCGACATCGACGTCCATGCCGTCCAACACGACCCGCTGAAAGAGCCGATCGACGTCTTCTTCGAAATCGTCGACGGCGAGATCGTATTTCTCGAGGACTTTCGCCACCTTCGACTCCACGAACGTGATGCTTGCACGGGGATAGATCAAGGGCATCGGCAGCTCCGCCCACTCATAGGCGGTCCGGTACTGCGCGAAATACGAAATCTCGCTCGGTCCGCCAACGTACATGGCCGTTGGCAGCAGCACGTCCTGCATCAGCGGCCGCAATACGACGTTCGGACTAAACTGCGCCGGATCCACGTCGAGAAGGTCCATCAGGTCGTTCTTCGTAAACGTGCGGCTTCCGTCGCGCAGTTGGAACTGCGAATTGAGGGCGTCGACGGCATGACGGGCCCCGTCTTCGAGCAGGAACAAGTTGGCCGGCCGAGCCAACACCTGCTCGTGATAGCGCTGACTCAGCCGGGCCGACGTTTGGCGGATGCCCTCCGAAAGGCGCTCCGGGTCCTCGATCTCTCGTCGGAACAGCGGTCGGGCAAGCTTCTTCAATCGGGCATCGTCCGAGTCGATCAACACGAGCCCGTCCCGAGCAAACAGCGCCGCGATCATGAGCGCAAACGCCTCCGTAAACGTGCGACCGCTTTGATACGCGTCGCGGACGAGGCGCATTAGTTCCGGCTTGAAGTCGCTTGGCGGAAGAATCTCCTCGATTTGGTCGACGAGCGCGTCGATCGGCTCGTCGAAGCGCAGTCGTCCGACGGGTCCCACGGACGCCGGCCGTGGGTACTCGAGCTTGACCAACTCGTTTTGGCGAAGCAAATAGGTGCTTGCCATCTCCTCGAAATCGTGGTCTTCGCTCCCGAGCCAGAACACCGGCACCACGGGCCGGCCTGTTTCCTCGGCAAGCCGGCGCGCCGTCTGCACCGTCGTAATGGCCTTCAAGATCGAAAAAAGCGGTCCGGTGAAAAGGCCGACCTGTTGCCCGGTCACGACGACGACGGATCGAGGATCACGCAGTTTCTCGACGTTCAGGCGGACCGACTCACTGAGGCGCCACCGTCGATTTTGATCGAGCAGCACGTCGGCGAGGTCGTCGCGATTGCGCTCAACGGCCGCCGCCCGCTCCGCCGCCAGCCGCCGCTCGTCGACATTCCGGAAATCGCCGGCGAAAAAGTCACGCAACGCGTCGAATCGTTCGCAATAGTCGCGAAATAGCTGAGGAAACGAGTCAAAGTCCTCAAACGAGCGTCGTCGGACGGTGAGCTGGACGGGGATTTCTGCAGGCATGTCTATGTCAACTGGATGAATCGGTCGCGCACTCGCGTGCGGCGCGGTCGTCGCGAGACGGGCCGAGCGTCGCGTCGCGAAGAACTCGCGCTCCGTCATGGTCGGGCAGCCGCCCGGCCTTACCTCTGCCGCGAACGTAAAAAAGCGAAGCCCGTGTCGCCTGGTGGGCAGCTGGGAGCTTCGCTTGTTCCGATGGCCGGAATTCGCCCGACGTTACGGGTCCGACTACTAATTCTTCTGCTGTTCACTCTGCAGACGCTGTATCTCGTCGCGCAGCTTGGCGGCTTTCTCGTAATCCTCTTGTTCGATGGCGACGGCAAGCTGCTGCTCCATCTGCTCGAGCTTCGACATCGGCATCATCTCATCGTCATCGGACTCGGCGGAAGCGAGGGCGGCGGCACCCTCGTCCTCCGTAGGAATGCCGGCTTCTTCCATGACGGAGGGCGAAACGTATATCGGCGAGTCTACGCGAACGGCCAGCGCCACCGCGTCACTGGGCCGCGAATCGAGCTGGCCTTCGTCTCCGTCATGCACGTAGCGTATTTTCGCGAAGAACGTACCCTCGCGCAGCTCGTCGATGACGACGTCGAGCACTTCGGCGCCGACGGCTTCGAGCGAATCGCGGAGTAGATCGTGCGTCATGGGGCGCGGGGGTTGGATTTTTTCGAGCTCGAGCGCGATGGCCTGCGCCTCGAATGCACCTATGATAATCGGCAGGCGGCGGTTACCCCCGACTTCACCGAGCACGAGGGCATACGCGCCTCCGCTTGACGGGCTCGTCGAGAGGCCGATAATGTCTACCTGTATATAATCCATTCGATGTGAGCGACCTGGAGTGAAAAACAGAGCGACACTAGCGCTCGCGCTTCATGCATCGGGCGGCTCGACATGCCTGCTTCATGCGCGGTCAAGCAATGCATTTTGTAACGCGACCAGAAATGCGTTGTTCTCAGTTTCGGTACCCGCGTTGACACGCAGATAACCGTGGATTTCGGGATATGCAGCCATGTTCCGAACGAGCACGCCCGACTCTGCCAGACGGTTCATCAGGTGGCTCGGTTCCACCGGCGTCCGAAACAGCACGAAGTTCGCCTGGGACGGGATTACTTCGACGTCCGGTATCCGCGCGAGCGCTCGCGTGAGGTCGAGACAGCCCGCTTTCAGTCGTCGCACGCGATCCGCCAGCAGCTCCGGACGTCGTAAGAGCGCGTTCGCCACGCACTGGGCAAGTGGATCGATCATGAAGGGCAAACGCGCCTTCAGGAGTTCCGCAACGACTTCCGGCCGCGCCATGAGGAACCCCAATCGCAGACCGGCCAATCCCCACGCCTTCGAGAGCGTGCGCAGCACGATGACGTTCGGATACCGCCGCAATAATTCGATCCCGCACGGCTCGTGGGCAAACTCCACGTAGGCCTCGTCCAGAACGACAATTCCGTCGGCCTCCTCCACGATCGATTCGACTTCGGCAAACGGCATTGCGAGTCCGGTTGGATTGTTCGGCGTCGTCAGCACGGTGAGCGCCGGATCGTGTTCACGGACGGCGCTCCGAATGGCCTCGGCATCGAAACTGAGATCGTCCCTCGGAGGGATTTCGACGAGCGCCCCATCGTGAAGGCGAACGACGGTCGTATAAAGAGCAAACATAGGACGCGGCATCACGACCGGCGAGCCCCGTTCGATGATCGTCAATCCGATCGTGTAGGTCAACTCGTTCGAGCCGTTGCCGACGAGGACGCCGTCAGGAAGCCAGCCGGCATACTCCGCAAATCCACGGGCGAGGTCTTCCGGCTGCTCGGTCGGGTATCGGTTGAACGGAATCTTGAAAAAGTCCTCGACGATCTCTCGCTTCAGGTCGTCGGGAAGATCGAAGGGGCTCTCGTTCTGATTCAGCTTGACCGGCGGATTCTCGATGCCGCCGACGCGATACGGTTTGAGCCGCCGCACCGCGGGCCGCAGTCGGGCGAGAACGGCTTCTACGTCACGTGCGTCGTTGTCTATCACTACTGAAGCTTGATTGTGGCTGGTCTGCATCGTTCGAGGTCCGCACGTTCTCCTTACCGTCGCAGCCGCACTTCGATGGCTCGAGCGTGGGCGTCCAACTGCTCCGCCTTCGCAAACGACATGATCCGCGGACCGGTTCTCATGAGTCGCTCTCTCGAATAGGCAATCACGGATTGACGGCGAACGAAATCGTCGACGCCGAGGGCGGAAGCGAACCTCGCCGTTCCGGCCGTCGGCAGGACGTGGTTTGGCCCAGCATAGTAGTCGCCGACCGGCTCGGGCGAATATGGCCCCAGGAAGATTGCACCGGCGTGACGGACGTCCTTCAGCACGCGCCACGGATCAGCGACTAGCAACTCGAGGTGTTCAGGGGCGAGCTCATTCACCGTCGCGACGGCCTCGTCCGTCGATTGCACTATCACGCACGCACCGTAGTCGCGCAGAGAGGCCCCGATGATCTCCCTTCGCGGAAGGTCTCGGGCCATGTCCTCCATCTCGTCGCGCACTCGCTCAGCCAGCGACTCACTCGTCGTAACGAGCACGGAGGACGCCCGTTCGTCGTGCTCTGCCTGGGAGAGCAAGTCGGCGGCAACGAACGCCGGGTCGGCGGACTCGTCCGCCAACACCACGATTTCGCTCGGGCCGGCCAGCGAGTCGACGGCCACCCGGCCGTAAACGAGTTTTTTTGCTGCCGTGACGTACGCGTTGCCAGGTCCCGCGATCTTGTCGACTTTCGGGATGGATTCCGTTCCGTAAGCAAACGCCCCAATGGCTTGCGCCCCTCCGACCGCGTAAACGGATTCGACCTCGAGGAGGCGCGCCGCGGCAAGCACGAGCGGGTGCGGCAATCCGTCAGCCCCGGGAGGGGATGCCAGATGGATGGCGTCGACGCCCGCCACCTGTGCGGGGATGACGTTCATGAGCACGCTGGACGGATACGCCGCTTTGCCGCCGGGGACGTATAATCCCACGCGTTCGATGGGGGCGAATCGCTGTCCGAGCACGACGCCGTCCCCGTCGTCCTCGAACCACGAGTCGCGTCGCTGTCGCACGTGAAACCGGCGCACGTTGTGAGCCGCTTCCTCCAGTATCGAACGCAGCTCGGGCGACACTCTGTTCAGAGCCGCGTCGCCGGCAGAAGGATCCACCCGAACGGCCTCGAGAAGCACGCCGTCGAATCGTTCGGTGAACTCGATCAGGGCGCGATCGCCGTCTACGCGAACCCGGTCCAGGATCTGCCGTGCGGCCGACTCGATCTCATCGCTGAATAGGGTGCGGCGGCCAAAGATCGCGCTCAACCGTACGTGCCGGTCTCGATAGGCTACGATAGGAATCATGAAGATGATAGAGTTCGGCGCACGGGAATCCTCGCCAGTGCCGAAGAAGGGTACGATCGATTCCGGCTCGGTTCACGCCCGCGAGGCGCATTCACAAAAAAACCCTGCAGCGTGCATCGCGACAGGGTCCTTCTACGTCGAATCACCGGCGTGAATCAGAATTCCCCGCCGTCGTCGGATGCGTTCGACTCGAGTTCTTCGGTGCGGGTCAGCTCGGGTAGGTTGCGGAAATCGTATTCCGGAAGACGTTCGTCGACGATGTGCTGAACGACTTCGTGCAGAGCAGCCACGAACTTTCCGAAGTCTTCCTTGTAGAGAAATATCTTGTGCTTCTCATATCGATCTTCGTCCACGCGTTTGCTTTCGGTGATCGTTACGAAATAGTCTTCACCGGACCGCGTGGTCTTTACGTCGAAGAAGTAGGTCCGCTTCCCGGCCGGAACACGTCTGGAATAGACTTCGTCGCGATAGCGACTCCTTTTGGACTGATGGTTGCTTTCGTCTCTGTGATTGCGGGACTCGTCGAAATCTTGCACGTCGTCGTCAGAGTTCGTCTTCTCCAATTTCATCGATCTTCTGCTCCACGAATGGTTGGCCGCTGCCGTTTCGATTCCATGCATCGCGCCGTCGGTGACCTGGGTCAGAACGGTCGCAAGGGATCGAATTATGACTTTCTTGTAAAGCCCGCCTTAATATCCGCATGCGAGGACCAAATATCAACGAAACGTTTCGGACGTCGAAAATCGTGGATCGGACAGCGCGCGAAGGACGCCGCGCACCAGAGCTTCCAGATCGGCGCGGACGGTGCGCCCCACACGCAGGACGTCTTCGTGTGAAAGCCTTTCTTGCGACAACCCCGCTGCTTGATTCGTGATGCTGGAAATGCCGAGCACCGCCATCTCGAGGGCCACGGCCTGAGTCACTTCGGGTACCGTACTCATCCCTACGGCGTCGGCCCCAATAAAGCGGAAGGCGTCGATCTCCGCTTTCGTCTCGTAGCTCGGCCCCTGCGACCAGAGGTAGACTCCACGTTGCGTGCGGATGCCCAGGTCGAGAGCTACACGTTCGGCGTCGTCCAACCACGCGGGATCGTAAGAATGCGCCGGCCGCCGGACGTTCGTACACTCCGAAATCGCGCTGCGAAGTACCATGTTAAGGTGATCTGAAATCAGCATCAGCGTGCCTGGGCGGAGTCCGCGATGGATTCCGCCGGCGGCATTCGTAACGAGCAGTCGTCGCGCGCCCAGCGTGTGGACCAGCCGAACGGGAAACGTTGTCGATTCCAGTGAATGCCCCTCATAGAGGTGAGCGCGCCCCTGTACGAACACGACGCGACGGCCTTCGAGCCGGCCGAAGACGAGGCGCCCGCGGTGTCCGGCTACGGTCGAGCGCGGATAGTGGGGAACGTCGGTGGTCGCGATGGCGGTCGCATCTTCGACCGCATCCGCCAAATCCCCGAGTCCCGACCCTAGAATCAGGGCGACCTCGGGTTCGAGCGAGGTATGCTTCCGGACCATCCGTTTTGCCGCCGCCAGTCTCTCGTTTCTGCGCACGGACGCCGATCCGGCACCATCCACGTTTCGGAGTGACTTCACAACCTAATCCTCTCCTTGTCTCGTAATTCGACGGATCATGCTCCTGACGGCACGTGGGTTTTCGATCCATCGAATAACTTCGAACCATGGATCTACATTCATGCGGTCTTCAGAATGCGATAGTTTCGAAGACTCCAGAGCAGCTGCTCGACCGACACGCGAAGAATCGTCAGCACGGGAATCGCGATAAGCATACCGATGATGCCTGCGAGTTGGGCGCCGATTA
This sequence comes from uncultured Rhodothermales bacterium, assembly GCA_964570345.1. Taxonomy (GTDB): domain Bacteria; phylum Bacteroidota; class Rhodothermia; order Rhodothermales; family VXPQ01; genus CAZMXY01. The sequence goes on from CAZMXY010000071.1 coordinate 7,106, forward strand.
GAACGGCAAAGAGAATCAGAAGCGGATGGGTCTTTGCGGCGCGAGAGAATATGTACGGTTGAAAGATGACGTTGTCCGTAATCTGTGTCAGCAGCATGGCCACGACGACGCCGAGAACGAGGGAAAAATCGCCTGTCTGCACGATCCCCATGAGCGTCCCTGCCAGAAATCCCATGAACGGGCCAAAATAGGGAATCGTATTGGCCAGACCCGTGAAAACGCCTACCGCAATGGCGTACTCGAGTCCGACGACGTAGAGCAATGCACTCGCAACGACAGCCACGGCCGCGATCTGTGCGAGCAGCGCCCGAAAGTACTTCCCAACGATGGTTTCGATTTTCTCGATGAGCATCAGGCTCGGCTCGAAATACCGATTCGGCACGAGGCGCAAGAGATTGTGGCGGATCTGCATGCCGTCCTTCAGAAAGAAGAACGCGACGAAGGGGACGACGATGACGGCATAGAACAGGTTCGTGAAGACGCCGACGATCGAGCCGGCCACGGCGGTGATCTGCTCCTCGCCGAAGATGTTGTTGAGGGCCACCGCGATGCCGCGGACGATCGCCCCGCGTTGTACGGGAATGAAGACGCGGACGCGCCGCTCAATCGCTGCGGCTACGTTGGACAGGGTCACTTCGTGCGCCGTGAGGCCGAGCGCGGCCACGTAGCGTTCGTCGTCACCGTCCGTGACGATCGACGTGCCGTCGGGCTCCCGTCGCGAGACCCGGATTTGTATCATTCGCACCTCCTCGCTGCCCGACTGCGTCTCGATCGTCACCCGAAGCGAGTCGCCCTCCCGCTTGCCGTGAAGGATCGACTGCAGTTGGCTGAATCCGTCCCATGGCTCGCCCTCCACGGAAAGAATCGCGTCGCCCGGCCTGACGTTGGCCGCCTCTGCGGGACCGTCCGGATCGACCGCCGTTACCTGCGCGGCGTCCTGAAAGCTGATCTGATTCGAAATGTCGCTGATCTGATCCGACGCGAACGGCGCGAGTTTCGTAATCAACAGAATGAGCGCGCCGAAAACCAGGACGAACGTGAGCAGAATCGACGCAATCCTGCCGATCCCCAGGCCTTGAAAACGGTCGACGATCGGCCTCATCGTGTAGGCGAGCAGGACGCCGATGATCAGATAGATGATCAGCGCCGCGAAGTACCAGATCAGCCAGGCGGTGATCACGATCACGCCCGCCCAGAGGAAAAATCGAATTACCCGATCGAGAGTGAAGCGCGACCCGGGGCGCGACCGCAGGGGACCCTCGTGCGGCCTGCCGTCCTCCGGCCGCAGGCCCTCCGTTCCATTCTCTTTCGGAAGTCTATGATCGGTCATCTAATTACTCACGATCCGCCCTAACGTGCGGACGCGCCGAAAGTCGCCATGAGAAAAACGGCGCCCGCTGTGCCGTCCATCGTGGGCTCATTCGTCGAATAATCCCCAATGTCGTCGTGATAAACGACGAACGGATTCTGAAGATGCGCAAACTCATCAGGCTCCGACAGCTGCAATCCGCGAAGCTGCCTGAAGATCGTACCGTACACGGGTCCGTCGACCAATCCGCCCCGCACTTCTTCTCCCGTCAGAGCCCATACGCTAGTGTGAACGTCGACGGGATACTCGCCATTCTCGGGAATGCCCGTGAACATGCTCGTTCCCCAGGGATTCCGGCCGAGGAGCCAGTCGCGATGAGCGGTTAGGAGTTCTCGGTAGGACGTGTCTCCGGTCATGCGCTCGTACAGGAGAATCTGGGTGATGAGCCCCGTCATGAGATTGTTCGAGCACCAGATGAAAGGTACCCCGATGGAAAACGGATTGCTTTTCGACGCGTCGAGGGCTTTCTCGATGCCGTCTCGGTAGAAGGCCGCAAGGGTATCCCGGAAGGCTTCGTCCACGTGAGGATAGAGGGCGAAGTGTCCGACGTTTACGTATGGGTAGAATTGATAATGGTCGGTCGTGTCCCGGCCCATCCAGGAAGTCGTTCCGATGAGCCGCGCGTACCGCTTCGCATCCTCGACGTACTGCTCGTCGCCGGTGGCCTCGTACAGGGACGCGGCGCCCCACTCCATGTCGTCCGCCCAGGTATCCTCGGTGTATCGATAGGGAGCGCCGTACGAATTGCCCTGTTGGAATCCTTCCTTTTCCTTTCCCATCCGATAGACCTCTACCGCAGCCCGGAGGCTCTTGTGGGCGAAGGCGGTCTCGCCGCGCCGATCGTAGATGGTGTAAGCCATGGCCATCGCGGCGGCATAGCGACCGGCGAGATTTGCGATGCCCGTGGCGCGGCTCTCGTATTGAGCAAGGCCTTGCGGCCGTCCGTTCGCGAAATAGACGACGCGATAGCTGCCGGGGCCCCATCCGTAATCCGAGCTGTCGCGATCCGGCCACTTCCAGCCGATGTGGTCACGGTCGTCCGCGATCTGGTGGTAGAGATGTCCGGGCTCCGGATGCATTCGATGCATCCAGTCAAGACCCCAGCGGGCCTCGTCGAGCACGTCGGGGACGCCGTTGGGCCGTTCGTGACCGAGCGCATCGGTGCGGTCCGCGAATTTGTCGGGCTCGAGCGCATAGGCCAGCAGAAGCTGGGCGGTCGCGTTGCTCGACGTGATCATGTACTTGAGTTGATCACCGGCATCGTGCCAGCCGCCGTACACGTCGATGAACGTCCCTTCAGGTAATGGGCCGTACGCCGTTCGTCCGTCGCGCCGGTGACAGACCACGTCGAGGAACGGATTGTATCCGCAGCGCTGCTGGCGCATGAATTCAAGCAGCAGTTCGTGGCTATCGCCGTACACGTCCTCCCCGATCGCGAACGTCGCAGATCGAACGCCGCCCGGGCCGACCTCGACGTAATACGAGTCCGGGTGAACCACGTCGGAGAAATCGACGTCGTAATAATGGTCGAACCGGCCCCACCCCGGGGCGGGCGACGGCCTGAGTGCCGCGCTCGCAACGCGCTCGCGGCTCGAAGCGCGGACGACGGCGGCCGAACCGCTAAGGGGTTCATCCGAAAAAACGATCGCTCTCTTCGGATCCTTCGGTAGGTAGCCCACGAGATTGACACGAACGTACGCTCCCGGGACGTCTTCGCCGAACGTCTCCTCGGCGTTCGCGGGCGCGGCGGGCGGAACGTCGTCCGAGACCTGGGGGGATACCGACGTGCAGCCGGCGGCCAGGAGGCCGAGCGCGAAACAGCAGAATTGATTCATCAGCTTAATTCGTCCAGGATGTCGCGAACCATGGCATGCGTGAACCCGCGTCGTACAAGATACCCGAATACCTTCTTCCGACGCTTCCGATCGTCTTTTTCGCCGGAGAGTCGCTCCCATCGGCGCCGTCCGAGCTCTAGCGCCGTCGATAGCTGCTCGTCGTGATTACCGAACACGCGATCGACCGCCCGCTCCACGGCCGACGGCCGGACGCCCTTTCGGCGGAGGTCGTGCCGTATTCGCATCGGCCCGTATCCTCCCGACCTGAATCGACCCTCCGCATACGAGACGGCAAACGTTTCGTCGTCAAGTAGACCGGACTCGATCAGATACGTGACGGTCTCTTCGATGGCGGACTCCGAGTATCCCGATCGTTCCAGACGGCGGCGAACCTCCTCCTCCGACCGATCGCGATAGGCCAAGAAACCGAGGGCCGTAGATCGCGCCTTGAAATGGGCCTCGCGCTCGAGGATCGCCCGTTGGACGTCCACGCTAAGCTCGATCCCTTTCTTTAATCCGAACTCGAGGAGAACGTCCTGATTGATCCCGAATGCAAACGCCCCGTCGATAAAAACGGAAAAGCGCCCCGGCGCGCCGGCTTGCGCCCTCAACGACGTCACTCGGCCGCTCTGTGGTGTATCGCCTTCGGACATGACAACGGCATGTGATCCTGGAATGCGATGCACAAGACCCGAGATCGCGTGCAACGTAACCTTCGATTGATGCGTCCCGCGAGTTTGCAGAGCGCGCTGCCCGACTGGCAGAGCTCAGGGCATCGCATCCTTCCGAAGGGGCATGGCCGCCGACCCGGCCCCGGCCGGCCCGCCCAGCCGAATCCGTGTCGAGTCTACGGATATGGCGGTAAAGATCCCAATCGCCCCTTCGAGATTCGAGATCGGCTCCCGACGTTCCGGCGCGCGGCGCGTGGCGGCAAAGCGGGCATAGTCCTGACTACTCCGGATCAATGCCACTCGAAGCGTATGCTCAGGGACCGGCTCGTCCTCGTCGTTTACTCCCACGGCGTACACCCCCGTCCACGACCGAATCCCCGATTCCGCGAACGGTGCGCTCTCCTCCTCGAGAATTTCTTCGGATCGAAGGAAGAGATCCACGACGGAAGACGAGAACGTGGCGTACGGCTGCAGCTGGGCACGCACCCAGAAGTCCCTGCTCGTCGGCCCCGTGTCGCGCCAGGTGAGTGAGACCTCGATCGGATAGATGAACCCCTGCCGTGCGTCGACCGAAAGCGAATCCGAGAGCGCGAGCGAATCCAGAAGCACGGCAGATACCGGCTCGTCGGGGATGCGGAAAGCGGTCGATAAGATCTCGATAGCCGGCGGGACGATCCCGGCGCCCGAAGCGCTTCGTCCTTGCCACGTCAGATCCAGGGTGACCGAATCGCCCGGCAGCGCCGTGACGAGATCGCCCCCCGCCGGACGATAAAGCCCGGCACGGGCCGCGTCGGGAACGTATGAAATTGATCGAGCTCCGATCCGAACGACGATTTCGGCACCGGAGGCGGCTGCCGCCTCGGAATCGTAGGCCGCGGCGACGGACACGGCTCGACGGATGCGAATGGCCGGCAGCGGCTTACCCGTCTCGATGAATCCCTCGACCACGAGCAGAGGATTCGGATCGTCGGGCAAGGTGCCGTCACAACCCCCGAGCCAGGCGGCGAACACGACGCCGGCTCCGGCGAGCAGGTAGAGCAGACGGTCCGCTTTCATGTCATAACTCCATCTGCAATTCGAACAGCGGAAGGATGGGCAGCCCACGTCGATCCTGGACGTCGACGCCCAACTCGTCGTCGGGGACGTACTGTCGGGCGATCACGTTACGGCGATTCGTGACGTTGTAGACGTGGAGCTCGGCGCGGCACTTCGCCCCCAGCATTCGGAATTTCCTCCCGGCGGAGAGGTCCGTTCGCATGTAGGCCGGTAGGCGGCCGTTGTTGACCGCCGGTCGATGAAAGTAGCGTACCGGGTCGTCCAACGGATCGCCTACGACGTATTGGGCGACCGGGACGGTGAGCGGATAGCCGCTGCGCAGATCGGCGGAGGCCGTGAAGTCCCATTTCCCCGCCGATCGCGAGACCACCGCACGAGACGCATACGGAACGTCGAACCGGCTCGGGCGCAGCTCGTCCTCACCGAGGGACGGAGCGCGTGCGAACGACTTACCGCCGGCATAACTGAGGTGGAGGTTCCATGGTCCCCTCTCCACGATCGCGGCGATCTCGATGCCGTACGCCCTTGCATCGGCCGTGACGTATTGCCCGAGAAGCGCGGCGACGTCTATACCCGGTCCCACGAGCCCGTCTTTCACCTGGAGGGCGTCAGCCGGCAGCAGCATGTCGTCTATGTCGCGGAAATAAGCATCGCCCGTCAGCGTGAGGCCGGGCAGCAGACGGCTCGCAAAACCGCCGGACACCTGGACCGATGCCGATGGAAGGACGTCCTCGCTCGCCGGAAACCATCGGCTGGAGACCAGGTCGTAGGTGAATGAGAATCGATCCCGGAGGCGATGCAGATACTGCACGTTCCGACTGGCGCCGGCACGAAGGGTGAGATAGGCCGGATCGACGACGTAGCGCATACTGATGCCGGGACTTACGTCGGCATAGGCGCCTCCCCCGAAGAAGCTAAGCCGCATTCCCGACGTGACGGTCCACCGTTTGCCGAGCTTCCAAACGTCCTGTCCGTACAGGGTAAGCTCGGGCTCGGTCGAGATGCTCTCCTCGTCAATTTCGTCGACGGAGCCCGGCGATCGGCGAACGGTGGCATTGAGAGCGCTGTCGAATCCCCGAAACACCGTTTCAAGCCCGAATTGCAACTGATGAGAAAGGGATTGGAAATAATCGACGTCCACTTTCACGCCCACGTCTTGCAGATCGACGCTGTAGTCCGACACGAGTGCGGCGGTGCTGGTAGGTCGCAGGAAAGCCGACTCGCGGGCGCTGTACATGGAAACGTAGGCCGTCGTCGTAACGAACAGTCGATTCGAGTGCAGGCGCTGGTAGCGAGCGCTGAGGAGCCGGTTCTCCCAGTTATGGGCCACTTCGAAAAACAGGTCGGCCGGCCGAAGCCACGAGGAGAAATCCAGCGAGAGCTCGAACGGCAGTCGGAGGTCGAGATCGTCCCCGCCGTGATAATAGCTGATGGAGAGGCGATCTCGATCGCTCATACGCCATGTGTACTTGGCACTCGCGTCGTAGAAGTAGTACCCCGTTCGGAGCGTGTCTCGCTGTCCGTCCGCTCCGACCACGGGATGCTCGTTGCCGATTAGCTTGTCGAGATACGAACGCCGGCCGGCGAGCATGAACGAGCTATTGCGCGTTGCGGGTGTCTCGATCACGAACCGGCCGCTCAGCGGGCTGAGTGCGACGAGGACCCGCGGCCGTTCGCGCGTGCCGTCCTTCATCTGGGCCTCGAGCACCGCCGCCAGCCTCCCCCCGAACTGGGAGGGGAAGGCATCCCGGTACAGCTTGATGTCCTTGAACGTCTCGGTCTGAAAAGTGGATATCAGACTGAATGCGTGCCACGGGTGGTAGACGGGTGCACCATCCAACAGATACAGATTTTGATCCGGCGCGGCACCTCGAATGATGAGGCCGCCGTTGACTTCGCCCGATTTCCGGATGCCGGGATACCATTCGAGCGCCTGAAACAGATCCGCCTCTCCCGGAAACGACGGAAGTGACTCGAGTCGACTCACCGGCTCGGCGAGCAGTCCGGGCACGGACTGAAGATCTGCACGATTGGCGTGTTCGTCTTCCACGACGATGTTGGCGCCCTCGATCGTGGTCGGACGCAATTCGATCGCCAGCTGATCGGCGCCGGGTGCCCGCGCGAATTGGACCGCTTCGTACCCCAGGTAAGAGATTCGAACGTGGTACTCCCGGACCGGAAGCGACGGCAGCGCAAAATACCCGGCTGCATTCGTTACGGTGCCGATGTCGAGGTCGATGAGGAAGACGTGGGCCCCGGGCAGCACCTCGCCGGATGCGGCATCTTTCACGAATCCGGACAGCGTGGCCCGTTGAGGCTCCCGTGCGGGCGACGACGCGGCATCGTCCACGATGACGTACTGCTTGCGGCGTACCCGCTCGGCCTTGAGGCCGGTCGCAGTCAACACGCATGCCAGGGCCGCTTTGGCTTCCGGGCCGTCGTACCGGCACGACGACGACCTGCCTTCAACGAGACCGTCGGCGAAAACGACGTCGATTCCGGCCTGGTCGCGAACCGAGAGAAGGGTCTCTCGCAGCGATGCGTCGCGGACGTCTACATAGATGGTCTGGGCCCGGAGGTCATCCGTCGTCAGCCATCCGAATGCTAGAAGAAGAGTGCCGAGAATCCCGTATCGCACGACTCCGAAGATCTTGTATTGCCGCCGGATAGGCAAACAGGGAAGATACTCGGGCGCCGTTCGGTGTTCAACGCGTCATTGACGTGTTATCAGGATCTCTCCGGAAGAATTTGTCGTGACGGAAGCTCCGACGGCCTCGGCGATTACGGTGAGGATCTCTTCAAGCGGCTGACTCTGCTCGAACGTGCCGGTGACCCGCTCGTTCGCGATGACGTCGTCGACCGCGATCGGAACGCCGAAATGACCGCTCAGGCGCTCGGAGATCATGCGAAACGGCGTCGACTGGAACACGAATAGACCGGTCCATGCCAGTCGTTCGGACAGCTCGACTGCAATGGGCGTGAGGGGGGGTTCGCCCGCAACGACGCGGCTCATCTGACCCGGCTCCAGGGCTACGAACGATTCAAGGTCTTCTTCCGATGCCAGTGTAAGTCGACCATCGGCCAGTACGACTTCCGTAAGACGATCGATAGCTTCGATACCGAACGTCGTACCGAGTACGGTCACGCGAGCGTTGAGCGTCTTGACGATGAAACCACGTTCCTCCGGAGCAATTTCGAAAAAAGCTCGTCCCTTCACGGAAGCTTGTCGAACGAAGGAGGCGGTCGAGCCGGGATCGAAATACGATAGTTGCGACGATCCGAACAAGCGGATTCGGGAGCCTGCCGCCAGTTCGATCGTGCGGGTCTCACCGTCGGCCGTCGTTACCGTCGTCATGCCGGCGTCACGCTGAATGACCAGCGTCAATAAGAAACCAAAGGCCAGGACGGCGACGGCGATGGCACTGCGAACGACCCATCTGAGGGCTGACGAACGGAGGTGGCGACGCGGAACGGCGTCGCGGGTACGCGCGGGGATCGTGCGGACGGGCTTTCCCTGGATCCCGTCGGTGATCGAACCCTGAAGGGAACCGGCGTCGCCGAGCTGCGCGTCCCACATCGTTGAAAACGCATCGGCTGATCGGGCCACGTCTCGCACGACGTGCGCGATCGCAGGGCGTCGCGCGAGAAGAGCCTCGAAGCGAGCGGCGGAAGAAGCCACGATCTCGAGCTCTTCCGGCGTCAGCGCTTCCGTTCGTCCTGCACGATAAAGTGCGAAGAGGTAGAAAAGCCATGCATCTCCGATCTCCTCGTCGAGACGACGTCGAGCGAGCGCCCGAACGCGCTGCCACCGACGACACACGTCGGCCAGCTTCGCATCCGAAGCCACTGCTCGGCGTAACTCGTGTCGTTGCTCCTCAGAGAGCTCCGACATAAAAATGACGTGTTCGATCGGCTTGTCCATGTAATCCCGGAGCGACTCGCCTCCGCGCCCCTTCTCGTCCGGTATAATAGCCGCTTCGATGGCCCGGAAAGTAACGTTCGGTGAGGCGGTCGTGACGGCGGCGCGCCGCCGCGGGTGCCTAAGAGCTGGGAGCCTCGAGTACCTCTCTCATCTTCTCAAATGCTCTTTTTACCTGCATTTTTACGGCGGCCTCGGTCGTATCGAGTTTCTCAGCGATCTCTTCGTATCGATATCCGTATTCGCGCAACTCGATGATCGTGCGAGCCTTGTCGGAAAGCGCCTCGAGGGCCCGATCGGCGTCGAGTCCGGCGCCCATCTCCACCTCGTCTCCGGCATGCTCCGGCAGGAAGTCCGGATCGGACAGATGCTCCTTGGGTCCGTATCGTCCGCGGTAGAAATCGTGCAGCTCGAAGATCGCGGCTCGCATCGTGAACGACTTTAGACGGGTCGTGTCCTTGAGGTCAGGGAGGCCGCGATGAAGGCGAAGGAGGGTATTCTGAATGAGGTCGTCCACTTCGCTACGCGCTCCGATTCTTGATATGAAAAACGATCGCAGCATCGGCTCTATACGGCCGAGAAGGATTGCGAAGGCGTGTTCGTCACCGTGTTGGGCTTGATCGACGATTTCCTTCTCGTAACGTCGCTTCCCGGCCATGAACGGTACCGAATTAAGACCGTACTTTTCGGTTCGAGCGCGCGACAGTTGGTCAGCGGGCCGGGTCGTCGCCCGTCCACGTCGATCCGTTGAACGTGCCCGCGAGGCCGACGAACGATGAATGGAGGAATCACGGAAGCGAGTCGATCGCAGACAAGCCTGACGAACGCCAGTCTCCTTTCTCGACGGGTGTCGAGACATCCGCCTTCCCTGCAAGCCGGCCGTCACTACGACGAGCGTCGACGCTTGAAGATCCGCCCGGCCGAAGGGACGCTTTGTGGATATGCGAGGGGGCCTACCGCGGCGGAGATCACGTGCGCTCGGCGGATGCAGCGTCGGTATGCCGTATCAATGCTTTAAGCGACCCGGGGGCGTGGGACTTCCTTCGACTCGCGAGGAAGAACGATGACGAAGGTGGTTCCTTCACCCCTGCGACTCTGCACCTCGATCCGGCAACCCATGAGGTCGACGAGTCGCTTCACGATTGCGAGGCCGAGCCCGTTGCCTTCGTGATCGCGGTTCAGACCGTCGGATTCCTGTTTGAAATCTTCAAATATCGACGGTAGGAATTCGTCGCTGATGCCGACCCCCGTGTCGCGGATCTCGACTCTGAAATCGGCGCCCGAGCCGTGAACGCTGACGCTCACGCCGCCCCGGTCGGTAAACTTGACGGCGTTGTCGATGAGATGGTTGAGCACCCGGCGAAAACACGATACGTCGATCCGCGTGAAGGCGTCCGAACAAAAATCGGTTACGTCCAGCGTAAGGCCCTTTTTCTCGGCGAGCACCTGCTTCGAGGACGCCACAGCACGAACTTCCTCCGAGACGTCGACGAGAATCGGCTGCATACTCCTCACATTGGCATCGAGGTGAGCGAGTTCGAGAACGGAATCAAGCGTGTGATGCAGCCGTCGCCCACTCTGCTCGATCAAGTGGACCAGCTCCCGCTGTACGTCAGGAATCTCCTCGCTTAATACGGCCGTCCATCCAAGAATGCTACAGAGGGGAGTGCGGATTTCATGGCTCATGT
>CAZMXY010000072.1:0-17524 GCA_964570345.1 uncultured Rhodothermales bacterium
ATTCGCTTTCGCTCCGGTCAAGCGGCACTTGCCCGGCCAGCATTTCGTAGATGGTCATGCCCAGGGAGTAGAGATCGGCCCGATGGTCCAGATCCCGCTGCCCCTTGACTTGCTCCGGCGACATGTAGAACAGCGTCCCCGCGATGCCCTGCGTTACCGTCGCTTCCACGTTCTGCTGATGCAGTTTGGCGAGCCCGAAATCCGTCACTTTGACGACCCCGTCCGGCGTCAGCATGACGTTGCGCGGCTTGATGTCGCGGTGGACGACGCCGACTCCGTGCGCGTGATCGAAGGCGTGCAGCATCTGCTTGACGAGTGGCAGCGCTTGCGTCCACGGCATCGGGCCCTCGCAGACGACGTCGGCGATCGTGCCCCCTTCGACGTACTCCATCACGATGAACAGCCCGAAATCGGTCTGCCGCAGCGCGTGCACGCTGACGATATACGGACTATCCACGCGTGCCAGCGCACGAGCCTCGGCCCGGAATCGGCGCAGGAACGACTCGTCCCCCGCAAGGGCGGGGTCGATCATTTTCAGCGCGACCTTCCGCGAAAGCGCCAGGTCCTCGGCCTTGTAGACGACACCCATCCCACCTCTCCCGAGCACGTCGAGGATCTGGTAGCCGTCGATTTCTTTACCTACGGAAACGTCCATCAATAATGAGGAATTGGTCGCAGTGGCCCCGGGTCGATGCGGGTACCCTCATTCAATCTGTACCAGCACGACGGTCACGTTGTCGTGGCCGCCACGGTCGTTGGCCATTTGTACGAGCTGTTCGCAGGCCTGCTGCGGAGGCTGCGTCGTCACGACTCGCCGAATTTCGTCCGCTTCCACGCGCGAGAGCCCGTCGCTGCACATGAGGTACCACTGCCCAGACTCGATGGGCAGGGGATCGAGCAGGTCGACCTGCAGCACGGGCTCAATGCCCAAAGCCCGCGTGAGCGCGTGCCTGCGAGGGTGGGTGCGGGCCTCCGACTCGGTGAGTACCCCCTGACGCATCATCTCCTCCACGAGGGTGTGGTCCCTCGTAAGCTGAATCGTCTTGTCACGGGTAATTCGGTACGCGCGGCTGTCGCCCACGTGTGCAATGTGCACCTCGTCGTCGCTTACGACGAGGGCCGTGCACGTGGTACCCATTTTGTCTGCGCCGGCGTGAGCCTCCGAGCGTCGCACGATGCGATCGTTCGCTGCCTCGACCGCCTTCAGCAGGCGACGGCTGACGGATCGATCGGACGAGTCGAAAAACGTCTGCCGCACCACTTCCACGGCGATGTGGCTCGCCTCGCGCCCGTCGACGTGCCCCCCCATCCCGTCCGCCAACACGAACAACATTTCGTCGCTCCCGGAGGCGCCGTTCTGTTGGAACTGCCCATAGGCGTCCTGATTTTCCTCGCGCACCATTCCCACGTCCGTGCAGGCTCCCACACGGATGGTACTCGCATGCTTGGTCTTCCACCAGGGCATGTAGACAAACCTGAGATTCGGAAGATGCCGGTAGCGACACCCTATGTTCGGAAATACCAGCGTGTGGCGCCCTGTTTTTTCGTGCCCGGTGGCCAGGTCAGAGCGGCGCTTCCATGTAACGCTGGAGTGTATTATCAAAATCGAATCCGAACAGTCGCGGATTCTGACCGATTACGGCCGCTGCGAATATTTTTAGAACGTAATCCTTCGTTTCGGCCGGCATCCGGTCGCTGTACTTGCCGAGAAATCGCCAGTAGTTTCGCTCGCTCGGGTCCTCCGGGATGCCCTCGAACGCCTCCACCGGGATCGCTTGCGGGCCGGGAAGGCTCTCCAGTTTGTTCACGACACGATGCTCGCCCCAGTTGTACGATGCGATGACGAGGAGTCCGGACGCCTGCGCCAGCGTACTGTAAATCTCCAGCAGGTACTTCGCGGCGGCTTCCGTCGACCGCTCAAAATCGTGACGTTCATCCTGCGGGTCGAATACGCGCATGTCTTCGCGCGGTCCGACGTTGAGTCCGAATCGACGACCCGTGTCCGGAATGAACTGCCACATGCCTTTGGCGATGCCCCATCGCGTGCGAGGCCCGGAGACGGTCGGGTCGAAATTACTCTCCTGCAATGCGAGGTAGAGAAATTCCGGCGGCAGGCCGTAGCGCTGCATGGTTCTGACGATGAGCGGCGTGTAGCCCATTTCTTCGGCGCGACGGATCCCCTGGATGAAGCGGGTCCGGCCCGGCCCGAGCCAGTACTCGTTGATCATCGTGCGGACCTCTCGAACGAATCCCGCCGGCATCTGAAATTCGCTTTCGTTGAAGATCCGGGCGACGTCGTAGATCACTTGTTCTTCTTCGCTCAGCTTACGATAGATCCCGAGCTCCTTGACGTATCCGTCGTAGCGCGCCGCCATGCGCCGCCGGCGGCGTTCGAGCTCAGCCATCTGCTCGTCGAGTTCGGCATTACCCGTCTCCTCTACGACCGCCTTGAAACGCGCCGTTGCGAGAGCCTGCTCCTTCATTTCGAGGAAGAGCGCCCCTGCAGCGTCTTGCTGGCGCTTCATCGCCACTTGCTGATAGACTGCGAGGAAGGCCAGGCCGAGCGCGAGGACCGCGACGGCGGATATTACCCATCCGTACGTCCGCCGCTGTTTCTTATTCACCTCGACATACGCACGGCGAATCAGTCTCGTATGCTCACCGGCCGGCCGTCCGTCGTCGACGAAGTAGTGATCGATGTACTTGTCGACCGAATTCCCCGGCGGCGTTGACGACGTCGAAGGTGGGCCCGGCTCAGCGGAATGCTCGAAGGATCCGTGCCCCCCGTCTGCGTCTCCGATCGTGAATTCCCGATACGCCGGGGGCGGTTCGCCGCCTTCCGTGCGCGGCGGGCGAGGCGGCGGCTTCAGCTCGTGTGCCGTCTCGCGCGATCGGTTCGACCTCGATCCACCTGGAGACGGGGACGGCTCGGACGCATCCGATTCCACCGCAAGCTCGAGCGACGGGCCGTCCTGCCCGAGCTGCAGTGTCAGCCGCCCGTCGAGCCGGAGCATGTCGATCTTCCGACCGCCGACGTAGGTGCCGTTCGTGCTGCCGAGATCCCGAATCCACCAGGCTCCCTCCTCGAAAACGACTTCGGCGTGGAGCCGGCTCGCGAGGTTGGAATCAATCCGCACTTCACACTCGTCGTCGCGGCCGATACGGAATGCTTTCGTGAATACCTGCTCGGCAGAGGGGGTCTCCGGTCCTCTCCGACGCACTCGAACCGGGGGACGTGCTGCGCGTCGCCGGACCTTTGTCGTTAGAATACCCACGGAGGTGCCGAGAACTGCTAGCAAAAGAGGGAGTACGGTTGCCGATAAGTAAATACTTTCTCACGCTATTTCAAAAGAACGCGTCACGTCGATCGGGTGCGGATTCGTGCCACGTCTCGGCGGCGCGGTTTCACTTCCGCACCTGGAGTTGCATCACGAGGCTTACGGACTCGTCAAGGATCGTCTTCGGCGGGCGCAACCGTATCGCGAAAACCTCGTGATCCGGCAGCCCCACCTCCGGCACGTGTTCGATCTCGACGGCTCCGGCCGGCGCGGCGTGACCGGATGCGCTCATCAGTGCGTTTAATCGCGACGATAGGTCGGACTGTACCTGATCGACGGGTGTGCCCGAAGCAATCCGGCCCTGAAACGCGAGCAAGAACTGCGCGGCGCGCGAGACGAAGAGCCGGCACGGCAGCGAGGCGTGAGATTGCATCGCGTCCGTGGCCTCACGCGATTCATAGGTTCCCGTGTCGTGTACGGTGGGAGCATGCGCGACGTAGGCCGAGTCGCGGTTCGGCCGGCAGCCGAGGACGACGAATCCTGCGTCCCCCAGTTCGGCTTGTTTGTGTTCGGGCAGTTGGACGGCCAGCGGGATGTGACCACGTCCGGACTTCCAGGTCGGTAGGTTTTCGATGCGATTTTCGCCGTTTCCGTGCAGATGCGTCGGCCAACCGGTCCGCCCGAAGCTGGCCGTCATGACGACGGCTACCGCGAGGGCTCCCCCGCCCCAGAGCTGCCCCGTCTCCTTGAAGTCAAAGGCATCGATCGGATGCTCTGCACCGTATTGATCCCGCAGGAGTACCGGGGGCACGGCTACGGCCAGGTGCTTGGCGTCGTCCTTTTCGCGCAGCTTGTTCCACTCGATGTATTGGGGACCTTCGAGATGCTGCCGCAGCGAGGGCAGCCGTTCCAGTCCGCCGGGCTCGGCCACACCGAAAAAGGACGGATCCACGGACGTAATCACCGGCGCCTGCAGACTGCCTCCCGTCTCGGCTACGTCTTCCAGCAGGGCAACGTCCGTCCGGCCGTGGTCGAAGGCAAAGTCCAGAACGACGGCTGAGAGCGGTGGGCGATCCGTGCGGTCGCCGTGCTCCGGCAGGAGCACTTGATAATAGAGTGCTTCGCTGAGGGCTTCCTTGCGCGCCGCCAGAACGTCGAGCCGGATATTTTTCCGGAAATCCGTCCGATCGACGATGAACTTGAGGCCTCGCCAGGCGCTCTCGAGTCGCCGGAATGCGGGATGGCCCATCACCGCATTGAGTTGATCGCTGATGAGCTGATCGACGTCATAGACGAGTTGCTCGGCAACGGTGCGCTCGACTTTGGGCGTCGCATCGGATGCGCCCGTCACGGCGCGAACCAGGGCGCCCATGAAACTGCTCGCTTCCGGTCCTTCGTCGCGCTTTGGTTTTTCGGCCTTCCCATCCGTTTCACCGAGATCAACCATGCCGAGGAGGCGGTCGACGGCCTCGTCATCCGTCGGTTTTTTCGACGAGACGGCCGGCGACCCGGGCGGTGCTTGCCGAGGCGGTGCTTCCCGAGCCGGCGCCGAAAGTGCCTCGCAGAGCTGATCCGCCCAATCGGAATCGATCCCGGTCTCGACGATCCGCGTGCGGAAGGCCTCCAGCTCGAGATCGCCCTTGTTTACGCGATTCACGAGGGTGCGAACCTCGAGCAGCTGCGCCAGCGCCGGGACCTGTCGTGCGACCTGCTCGGGATGAAACGCCTGCAGGCTGGAAAACGCCAGGTCGACGTCGAACGTCTTCGGTTCGCCACTAATCTTATTTGGAACCTCGATGGTGAGGCTGGGCGCCAGGCGCTCAAGCAGCTGAGCGAAGTTATTCCTGTCCACGCTCATCAGCCGCGACGAACCCGACCAATCCGGATCGGCTCCTTGCGGCGTGAGGTCGCTGACGACAACCACGCGCAGCGGCAGCTCGACCGTCGCTCGGGCATGCTCGGTCTGCGGTTGGGCAATCTTTGTGACGTCGGGGTCGGACGTGAGGCGTATCCCTACGTCGGGTTTCTTTGCGTCGTCCATCATGTACCCCCGCTCTCGTAAGTATTTCGAAACGTGAAACTTAGCCTCGTATCCTAGAGGATCACCGTCAGGCCGGCCGTCGGCACCCACGTCGCATAGAGACCGCCGCTCGTGAGCGGCACGATGACGTTCACGAGAGCCTGGACTTTCTGACTGAATGCGATGCGCGTTCCGGCGGACAGATGCAGCGTATTGTCGTTATCCCGATCCTCGACGTTGCTCAGCGGGACACTGCGCGGCGCGCCGGGGTACTCGTCGTAAACCTGGGTCACCGGTCCCCTGGAAGGATCATAGAGCCGGATCGTCCGATCCGTGTCGAGCGTGACGTCTCCTAGCAGATCCAGAGCCACCGTAACACCCGGCGAGACGGGCCTATCTAAGCCCACGACGTATGCCAGTCGGTTCGATTCCCAATTCTCGCCCCGCCCGTTGTAGAGCACGTTTACGTGCGGATTGAACACGTCCAGATTTCCCGACGCGATCAAGCCGAGATACCAGTTCATGGCCCCCTTTCCGAGAAGGCGATCCGTGCTCCCCGTAGGAATGCGTACGTCCAGGAGCGCGGCCGATTCGAATCTGCCCTCCAGAGGAAGTTGATATTTTGCTTGCAGCGCGACGGCATGAAGATACGTCTCGGATTCGTCGTATCGGTGGACGGCCTCGAGCACGGGGCTCTCCGGCGTTCCACCGAGAAAGTGTCTCGCCTGCCCCATATTCTCGAGCGTCCAGCTCTCGATGAACGCCTCCGCGACGCCGCTCGCCTGCACGTTTACGATCGGAAGGGCCACACCGACGTCCAGGTTCTCCAGGATACCGTAGGACGCATAGATGGCCACGATTCCGGCCGTGAGCTCGAGCCGCGGGCGAACGATGACGAGGTCGCGCTCGGTCGGTTCGTCACCGACTACTCCGTCGCCCCCTCCTCCCGCAAAGTCCTGGTGCGTAAACGTGAAGGTCAGATCGTCGAGGGCGCTTCCCCGAAAGCGGGTGAGATTGAGGTGGGTGTAATTGACGCCGGCCGAGAAGTGGTTACGGCCCAATGTCTGACCCGATTGAGCGAAGATGGGGCCCTGGCGATCGATGATTTTGACGGGGACGCCGGTGGAAAAATCCAGTTCGATGCCCACCTGTGTCGCACTTAAAGGAAACGAGGCCACGTTCCTCGATACCAGGTTGCTGAGGGCCGGAGCAAGGGCTTCCTGCGCCGTGATGGCCGCGGGAAAATAGTGGCTTGCGTGGAATCCTTCGCCGAGGTTGAGTCGGTCTCGCAGGAAATCGTCGAACATGTCGCTCAGCAGCAGCTCGAGACCGGACTCGGCCTCGATCTCCTCGACTTGTTGAGCGTGCGCCGGTGGGGCGAGAATGAGAGCGATCGTAAATACCAGAAACAGCCATCTGGCGGCGTTTTGCATCGTATGTCCTCATTGGTGGAATCGGGATAGTGCGAGGAGGCGCTGCGTAGCGCGGACGGCGTCGCGGCCGTCAAGGCCGTGCGATTTCCTGAAGCTGCCAGCGCCCGCTTCCTTCATCCTCCAGCGTCCAGAGAAGTCCCACGTTCTGATTCTCGGTCCGCATCCGCTGCGTCCTGTTGCGATACGTCATGTCAACCGACACGGAGACGGTCGCGCGACCGTTCGACACTCTGAGATTCGAGTGGCCGATCTCGGCCCGGATGTCTTCGGCGACGTCGAACATGGCGCTGTACGCTCCGAGAAAACGGTGAATCTGACGGAGACCCTCCTCATCTTTGGCCTCGAGGCTCACCTTGAACTGGTTCAAGAGTGGAAGAAGCGTCTCGCGCACCTCCTCCTCGGCCGTTTTCGGCAGCGGCAGTGCGGCTGCGGTCGCGTACGTCTCATCGGCCTGCCGGAATAGCTCGACCGCGTCATCGAAGCTGCCGTCGGAATAGGCACGCTGCGCGCGCTGCTCGAGGTTCGCGGCTTCGGCGTATCGTTCGTGCTCCCGAAGTACGTTGGGAACGCGCGTCTTGGATTGCTGCATTGCGTTTCGAGCTTCATCGGCGGCCGATGCGGTTACCGAGGGCGTCGTCTCGACGGGCTCACGGACTCGTGCAAAGGCAGCCTGCGCCCGTTCGAAACGCGTGACGGCCTCTTCGTGGCGGCCCCCGTCGACGAGCGCGAGCCCCTCTCTTCGAAGTCCCTCCGCCTGCTCGTACGCAGCCGTGTTGGCAGGCGCGTCACGCCAGGCCGAAACCTTCGATCGCTGATCTTCCATCGCCGCCTGCGCCGCCTCGGATCGACGGCGGACCTCCTGTAAGGCCGCCGCTCGATCAAGCGTTCGACGCGCGTCATCGAATCCGGCTTCCGCCTGTCCGAAAGAGGCGAGGGCGGCCGCGTACTCACCCGACTCGAATTGCCCGGCGCCTCGACGTCCGGCGGCTTCAGCCCGGGAATACACGTCCGCTATCTCCGGCGAGCTCCTCTCCGCGTAGACGTTTCGACGAGCTCGCTCCATGGCCTGTCGCGAGGACTCCGCCTGGGCTCGCACGACGTTCTCGTCGTTCTGCCCGGCAATGGCCACGGCGCGAAAGGTATTCTTCGCGATGACGAACGCGTCGGCGGCGCGGCGGTACGAGGACGCCGTCTGCTCGTCCAGCGCCGCGACGGCCTCTCGCTCCTCTCGTAAGGCATCTTGATAGAGCCCGGCCAGACCTTCCATTTCACTGAACGGCTCCGCGTTTTGCTTGTCGACCAACATCTCTTCCTGGAGCCGCACGACCTCTTGTTCCAGCTCGGCGAACTCCCCACCGGCCGAGGTGCCCATCGCCGTCGAGACGGCGGACTGGGGCGTCTGATCGCCGCCGGAGCCGGCTTGAAGGACGAAATAACCGCCGACCGAGAGCCCGACCGCGATCGCGGCCACAGCCGGCACGAGCCATCGAGGACGGCGAGGCGAACGTTCCTCCGTGCCGGCACGATACGTCGAAGACGCAGCCTTTCGTTCGGTGGTCGGCGGCGCCGGCGTCCAGGACTCGGAGCGGGCGCTCGCGCCGGGTTTGGGTTCGTCGAGGGGCGTCGCCCCGTATCTCGGCGACCTCTCGTCGGATGCGTCCTCGATCACGCGCCGATCATGGAACAGCGTGGAAGCTTCGGCCTGCCTCTTCGACCGCACGTCCTCAAGATCGCGGATTACGGTAGTGAAGTCCGGATACCGCTCGTCGACCTCCTTCTCGAGACATCTCGCTACGATACGCTGCATGTCGGCCGACAACTCCTCGTCATCGACGGTGACCGGCTCCGGCTCCTCGTGCAGGATTTTGTAGATCACCGCGGTCACGTGCGTGCCGTCGAACGGATTGATGCCCGAAAGCAGTTCGTACAGCACCACGCCGAAGGAGAAAATGTCCGTCCGGTGATCGATCTCCTTCCCTCTTACCTGCTCCGGCGACATGTATCGCGGCGTACCGATGCTCGAGTGGGTCATCGTCCGCGTTTCCGACTCGATACGAGCGATGCCGAAATCGAGGATCTTCAGGCGGCCTGTGGACAAGATGCGGATGTTCTCCGGCTTGATGTCGCGATGAACGACTCCGCGAGCGTGGGCGTAGGCGAGGCCGCGACAAATCTGAAGCGCGATCTCCAGCTTGCGATCGAAGCTCATGCGTCTGCCGCCGTCCGACGCGCTTCGGAGGTCGATCCCGTCGAGCAGTTCCATCACGAGATACGGCTGGCCGTCCTTCTCGCCCACGTCGAAGATCGTCATGATGTGCTCGTGCGAAAGGCGTCCGGCCGACGTCGCCTCCTGGTAGAGTCGCTCCTTGACGTTCGGATGCGACGCCACGTGCTCGGCGATGACCTTGATGGCGACGTCACGCCCGATCACGGTGTCGCGCGCACGATAGACCGTGCCCATGCCGCCCCGGCCGATGACTTCGAGGATGACGTATTTGCCTATCTTATCCATGTCGACTCTTTGCGGGAGCACTTCTTACGTCGCGAACGGCGCATAGGATAAAGACTGCGTTAGCGAATGTGGAGCATCTTGCGAGCGTGTTCCCCGGCCGGTCCGCTAAGCTTATACACGTAAATCCCGGTGGGAATCCGATCGGCCCTGAAGGCACGCTGATGCTTTCCGGCAGGGAACCATCCGGAGGCCAGCACCGCGACTTCGCGACCCGCGACGTCGAAGACGCTGAGCCGGATCGCTGCCGCCTCGGAGAGTTCGAATGGCACGAGGGTTTCCCGATTGAAGGGGTTGGGATAGTTGGCGTAAAGGGCTGTGAACGATGGAAGCTCCAGCCCTTCGTCCTCACCCCCGACGGAGCTGGCGCGCGGCACGACGAGCGAATCTCGATATACGATACCTCCGAAGCGACTCAGGCCCGTCGCGTAGAACGCGACGTCGGTGTCGGTCTCGCCGGAATCCCAGACCACGGTCCACGAGCGCGTGTTTTCGTTCGGAGCGCGGTGCGTGACGTAGCGATCGTCCACGCCGCCACCGGATGCGGGTGCGAATTGCGTATGATCCTCGTCGGCGATCTCGAAGGCTCCTACGAACGAGTCGCCGCTGACGGCCGTTATCTGGAAGCCGGGGGCGTAGTACGCCTGGCCCGGCTCGTCCATCGTCACCGTGACTTCGATCGGCGAGCCCGGCGTGAACTCAGGCACCGAGGCGCTGACGTGGAACGACGTACCTTCGCCTCCCTCTGCGCTCCCTCCCGAGTGGCAGGCGCTGCAGGTCACGTATCCGTCGATGGGCGCGCCGGCGTGGCCGGCCGGGGCGCCGTTCGTGGAAAGCATCCAGGCCGCCGTGCCGGCCGCGAGGACGACCGGCGCGATGCGTGCGGCGGCGCTGACGCGACGCGATGTCGCAGCAGTGCAACGTATCTCGTTTCTCTTATGGGCGCGACTCCTGGTCGGCATTAAGGCCTCGTTGTCGTGGGACGTACCAAAACGCTCGGACGACCGCCGATTCGATCGAGGCGCCCGATCACTCTCTGTCCGGATAGAGCGTCGAATCAGGTACCTCTAACTTGAAAGACGTCGCCGCCGGCTCGCGGGACGTGCCCCACGCCGGAGTATTGGAATTTGGCGGAATTCCTCCATAAATAATATAAGAGATGCGGCTGAAGGTGCAAGGTAACGCTCGAGCACCTGCAAAATATATGGACGTCCTCGTATCCAACCGAACGAGCGATTCGAGGTCGGATCTAATGTCAAGCGCGGATCGCCTTGTCGGCTCGACGACTGCCGGATCTAATGGGGGACTCCTACCCGGATTGCTTCTCTCCCGCCACGAAGAACCGTCCCGCCTCAAATTTTCCAGAATGGCGTTCCAGCCACGACTCGATGCCCGCAAAGGCTTGCATCTGGCGGGCGACGAACATGTCGGACTCGAAGGCCACGTCGCATCCGTATCGGGTAACGAGCTCTTCAGCGGCAAGCCGGCGCACGAGGCGAGGGCTTTGCTCGGACGTCAGATTCTGCAGCAGCACGTCGGGGCCGTACGGCCGTCCAATTCTATACCGCATGCCGGATTTGAATCGCGCCTTGTTCGTACGCCACCATTCGCGCCAGGTCTCCGGATCCTGCGAAAGGCGCGTGATCGTCGTGCCGCGCTGCTGCACCAGTTCGGCGACCTCGTTTTCCTGACTTTGAAGACGTTCCAGCTCGTCTTCGAAGAGCTCGTCCTCGTCGATCGCCTCGGGGACAAATACCTCTTCGAACAGCTCGGCTCCCGTGATGAGATACATCGCCACGGCCGCGTCTGCTGCCATGGACTCATCGCTGAGATGATACAGGAGGGGCTCTACGGCTGAAATCTCGCCGAGAAGGCCGAGCGCCAGCATGCACTCGGAACTGACGGCCTCCGACGCGGCGACGTCCATGAGCAACCCTAGATGCGCCCTACCGCCACTCAGGCCGACAGGCAGGAGGGCCCACGGCCGCCTGCGGGCGACGTCGGAGGAGTACCGAATCGCAGCAGGCTCGCCGATTCGCAGGAGAGCGAGGGCCGCCGCCGCCTGTATATCTTCGGCCTCGTGCTGGAGATAGGTCTTGTAGAGCAACGGTCGAGCCGACGAATCGCGCAGTCGCCCCAGCGACCACAGGACGTCCGGAATAACCGCCTTTTCTACTTGCGGGAGTGCGTCCGCCAGTGCGCTGGAGAGGCCGATGCGCCTATAGCCGATCACCCGGGCTACGATCCGCACAAACGTCGGATTTCCCTCCTTCAGTTTCTTCTCGATCGACGCTTGCCATTTCTCCGGCAGTTCGTGGCAGAGCGCGTCGGCGACTGCCGCGACACGCTCTTCGTCTTCCCCATCGAGCCCCTCGAACACCTCGTCCAGGAGATCGAGTCTGTCTTGCCGGCAGAACACCCGGACGGCCGCGTGCAGCTCGCCGAAGTCCCCTTCCGCCGCCTGCTGCCGGCACACGGCGAGTGCCAACTCCTCGCCCAGTACCAGCGCGTCAATGTGGGCTTCGAACCGTTCTTCGAAGTCGTGCAGGTCACGCCAGGTAAGTTCGGGATCCTCAAGGAGAGAGAGGCGCTGCTCGTAGAGGAAAGAGGCCTCTTCGAGGTGCTCGAGGTACAGCTCTTTTCGAAACGTGTCGCGGAACGACGGGACTGTTTTTATGCCTGCTTCTACCATGTCGACTCGATCTTGACTGCTTCTACCATGTCGACTCGCGCTCAAGAATCACGGACATCCCAGAGCAGATTCTTCCCGGGCACGTATTGCTGAATGTTCGATTGCTCTCTGCGCTTCTAGGGCTAGCGACGATCGAAAACATTCTTTTCAATCTCTGCGAAGATATTTATGATCGTACCATCGGCACGCGAGAGTCGTGCTAGCCCGGGACACAGTGGATATTCGTCGCCCGTTTGCATTCCCATCCATTCGGCAATCCTCAACAGCGCCAGGCCTTCGATCGACACGAAGCTGCGCGGCCACGAAGCGAACTCATAAGATTCTAGAGACGGGCGTCGTTCCTCGTTATCCGTTTGCCTTTCCTCCAGTAAGCCTCGCAAGCTCTCGTCAAATCCGATCTGATGGTGCTCAATCAGAGCGCGGCATACGTCGAATCGCCTTGAGGAATCACCCTGCAAGGCGTGTTGAAATCGACTCAAAATCCCATCGAGCTCAGTGCTGTCGTCATTCTCGATAGACAAGATCAGATTCTGCAAGAACAGGTAGTAGCAGAAGTCATCCTCATATTCCCCAGTTGGTTTCCAATCCACGGGCGAAAGGAGGGCAATCTCAAGCGCCAATTCCAGATCGGCCGCCGTGACCGCATCGAGAAAGGCTTCGCTGCGACTGAGTGCCAAGTGACGATTTGGCCTATCACGGTGATCTCGACTCCTACGCAACTGGTACGCACGTGCGTGTCCGCTTCGAACAAGGTTTTCCCTGAACTGGTCTGTATCCGCGAATCTCAGGAGGTGGCAAATACCCAGTGCCTGAAAGTATTCTGAAAGTCTTTCGAACGTCGGCCCAAGCTCCGATACGGCTGTCCCTGAAGACACGACGGCCAGTTCGGCGCGAATCTCCGCAATGAGTTGCTGGTGTACTAACGCAAAGTCCAAGAATGCACCTTCCTTAAGCGTTCCTTGAGCCTTCCTTGAGCCTTAAAACCCTCTAAACTCATCCACGCTGACGAACTTCAACCCGCTGAAGCCCGCTTCTACGAGCTTCTCAGCGAGATCCTCGGTGAGGACAACCCTCCGCGAAAGAAATTTCAGCCTGAACACCGATGCTTGAGGCAGTGCGGCGTCATTCTTCAGCACAAGCCGCTTGCATGATGCAATCATGTCCGGATTGATGCTATTCCATATTACATCTGATCTATCTATGTCTATCATATCAATAATACGCGTGGGATTCATTATATAATAATCATCCGATGCAAGTCTATCTTTATGATTCATTATACTAACTCTTAATAACTCCGTTTCGTCATCCAAATGTGGCGAGATGAACTCTTTCAGTTCGCTTGAGACGAGGACGAACCCTCCGCTGTTGCGAACATTGTCAGGAAGCTGAATGTCCTTGGGAAAATCCGGATCCATTCTAAAAACAGCATCCTCTGGAAAATCATCGTTAGCTGAGACTCCCCTCTTTAATTTATGAGCATCCTCGTAGCCCTCCAGACTAAGACAGACGCAGTATCCTTCCTCAATATTTGCTTGCCAGATGAACAGACTCATTGCCAGAACGCGGATGGGTGCACGGGACTATCGAATCATTCCAAAGATATTTGTGAGAAATTGCGGGACATACTTGATTCCGGGGTGTCGTCTGTTGGGACTATCGCTCATTGAGAACGGGATGTACCACTTATCCGACATCCCATCCTCGAATCGATGTTCCCAACACCAGATCGTTCCTTTTTCTCGGGATCCTCTATATCTCAGCTCGCCCTCAAAATACTCGGTGGCCGCATTAAGCTCCGACTCAATTGATCGAGCATCTAGCTTATGTATCTCTCGAGCATCTTTAAGAGCATCCCATACATTTGCCTCCAGGTATTCGTACGATTCTTGAGTATAGTGATTATGATCTATAAGATGCGAAGGCAAATTGGTCGGCAAAGGATATAAGCCGGAGAACAAATAAGGCATTTTGTTATCCAAACCTATTATGTTGGGAGTGGAATTTATATTCCAATCGGTTACGCAAAGGCAGTCTTCTATATATTCCAGATTTTCCTTGCTCGCACTGATGTGCTTTTCGCTGTTCAATGCGCTAATGGGAAGGATGTGATGGGCCTGCCACAAACCGGTTCCCATCATATAGCCTGACTTGCAGCTGTCGATGTGTTCACGGCCATTCCGAGTCCGTTTGATTTTGCACTCCCGAGCCTTCGCAACGTGATTATTGGAACCTGCCATATCTCCACTTCGGCGCGCTAATTTAGAAGTTGAGCGGCTGCCTTTCTGCCATCCTCGGACGACAGCCATAGAAGAATCCGATCGGTATGCGCGTAGCCTCTCTGGAAGGCCCGTACGCCCATGCAGATTGACACTGATCCCGTTGCTGCCCCTACCTCCCCAAACGATAGCGCGGGGAGCCAGAGCGGTACATCGGCCACGTTTCGGGAGGAATTTAGACGGATCACGGCGTGTCCCCATTCCGCTGCCCTCCAGGGGTCACCATTCAGATCACCGATTAAGAGCCCCGGAGCGGATTGTCCGTTATTCGTAGGCGAAACGCTCGTTTCTATCGCTTCCGCCAGAGCAACCCCCAGCGAGCGCTCATCTGAGAATCGTTGTTGACGCTCAGACGTCAGGGCGTTGTGGCCCAGGAATCCACCAATCTCAACGTCACGTTTGCGTGCCTCGTCCGCTCTCTCTATTAGAAAAAACGCTGCCGCCTCCCCGCCGATGAAGCCCGCTGGATTTGGGGCCGTCTTGAGAACTTCCGTATGCGCCAATAGCTCTAACATCGGTGCATCAATGCAGGAATCGATTCCACCAATGATGCATCGATCGACTTTACCCGTGCGCAAGTATTCGATCGCATCTGCGAGAATGCTCACGACGCCGACGTGTCCTCCAGAATGGGCGTAGTGCAGTTGTGGAGAAATAGAAAGTCCACAATAGGCAGAAAGCCGCTGCACAAGCCGGGTTAATTGTTCCTGCCAGGGCATAGTCGGATCGCCGCTTATCGGCAGCGAGACTTCGTCCCTTTCCTCTTCAGAATCGTCGGAGTTCTCTTCAAAATATCGATCCGGGAAGTTCACATAAAACGCCGTACGACCCGGCGGACTTGGCCGGTCTGTATCGATTCGCTCCAGCAGATCGTCAAGTGCTAGTGTACCGAGACGAAACAGCCTTCCAACGCCCGTAAACCCTTCGGTCAGGTAGTGGACCTGATGCCCTACGATCGGCTCATCGCCCCAGGCGTGATCACTTAAATAGCTGGGTACCGACAGCGCATCCGCTCTGGTAATTCCCGCTCTGGCGGCAGCGCAACTACTTGCAACGTCAGGGCCCAGAGACGAGACCATTCCCAGGCCCGTTATCGCGACCGTATCGCTGGTATCATTTCGCGCCATAATTCGGATTAAGTTGGCCTAAAATGGCTTGTCGCACAGCAAACATACCGGCTTGTCATCCAGGATGATAACCGGCAGGGGCGGCTGCAGAATGGGAAAGGGCGGCGTGTTTTTATCGTTGTGCAGCATCAGATCGAAGGCGCGTGGTACATTTTTGCCCTCGAACTTTACGTCGAAGGAGTAATTCACGAACTCGGCCTTGCCTTTGATCTTGTTGCTTGCCACGCCGCCGCCGGCTGATCCCGCCTCGTCGCCGGTGCTCATCCTGAAATTGGAATCACTCACGCAGACCGACTGGCCGTCGCACTTGACCTTCTTGGTGCCCTTCGCTGTGTCGCTCGACATGGCGATGTTGGGGTACGGGATCGGGATAGGTCCGCCAGGGCTTGGCGTTTTGCAGACGTCCGGAAAGGCGATCGTCACGCCGTTGCTCCCCGCGTGCACGACGGACATGAAGTTAACTCCTACGGTAACGGGCATAGTACGTGTTCTTTATGCAAGTCGTTAAGGATTCAACGAAGCGGCTTCACGTTTCGCGACCGGTCGCTCTTCTGATCAAGACGGTAGGTCAAAGCGTACCCGGCCGACTTCCTGGAACGGTGCAGTCATGCGAAGCGAGCCGCTCCACACGAGCAGCAAGCGATGCTCGTCGGGCTCCAAAACCACTCGGTCCAGATTCAACGTTACCGGCAGGGCGCCGAACGCGGCGCTTTCGACACTGCACGTCGGGCGAATGCCGGGAAGAGTAAGCTTGATCGGGCCGTCCTGTGAAACTCCGATCGCCGTCACCTCCTCATTGCCCGTCAGAAACCCCTGGCACACGAGATCCGGGTGGACCGCATTGAAGAACCGGGGGTCGAAATCATCGGGCAGAAGCGGCTTCCGTTTCTTTTCCCAGACCTCATCGTAGGTGCCGGCGTAGCCCAGGCGCGGCTGCCACGAGGGCCCGATGAAGCCGAGTCCGGCTGGCGTCGGTCGATCATCCGGATCGGACATGAGTTCGCGCGGATCCTCCAGATTCGGCAGCGGCGACTCATCGATCGGGGCTTTGCTCTTCTTCGCCCGAAAGCCGACGCCCGCCGGGTTTCGCGCCTCGTACTCGTGGCGCTTCTCGTCGGGATGACTTTTGTCCGCGCCGCCGAACGAGCGCTCGAAGCGAAGCGGCATCCGGTCAAACGGACGCGGCACGGACATTCTCGCAACGCCGATGGAGCGCCCCCAGTATCGATCGCCGAAGACCCGTACGAGTTTCTGCACGGGACCCACTTCGATCCCTGCGCTCACTTCGGCGTCTCCCGACCGGAGCGGATAGGCGTGGCCCAGCACGGCCACATCCGTTCCCGCTTTGTTGAAGGAGAAGTCGGATGCGTATGATATACTCGATTCGCCCGGATCGCCGACATACTGATCGGTCAGCTCGATAGGGCATTGATCGTCCGCTACCTCGAGCGCGCCCCGGTGATGAAAGACGTACGTTCCCTTGACAACGGTCAGAAGCAGGTCCGCCCCGTCGGCGTCGGCGACGGCGTAGCGATCGGCTTCAAACGGCGTCTCGTTATCGATCTGCATCCCTTACTTCGTGTCCATCAGTTAATGGCGACGGAGGCGCCCTTGATCTTGTTCGATCGGCGCGCCCGGCTGACAACGTCCGTGCCGCGGATGACGATCTTTCCTCGCTTATCGATCAGGATGGTGCCCTCACCGCACTTGATCTGAATTTCGTCACCCGCCTCGAGGCGAATCTGCGACGCGCTCACGCGCACCGCCCGGGCATTCCGTGGAAGCACGACGTCCACGATGCCATCGTCCGCTTCGCTCTCGCCACGCGTCCCGGCTTCCTCCTGCGGAGGATACGGTTCGACCGCACCAAGCACATAGCCCTCTTCTGCATCCGCGTCGACCGCGACGAGCACCTGGTCGCCGACGTGAAGAAGCGGCGGCGCCTCGCGCGTCACCCGCAGAAACCGAGTGCGGATCGCGAGCGCGTCGTCTTCGGCTTTCACGAGGATTGTTCCGTCCTGATTGAACTCCACGACCCGTGCGGTTCGCACCGACAGCCGACCGGCTAGTACTCCTGCGATATGTTGCATGTTGATCTCCTAATGTATGCGAGACGTTATTCCGCACCGCCTTAATTCTGCGCGATTTTCGAACCCTTGATCTTGACGTCGCCGGATCCTTTGACG
>CAZMXY010000073.1:0-17371 GCA_964570345.1 uncultured Rhodothermales bacterium
TTTCCCAAAGGCTGCGCACGTGTCTGGCCTACGGCCTGTGTACGTAGTTTAAATTTTCGGCCCGACCGCCTGGAGGATGCTCGGACGCTTCCAAAGCGTCTTCGAATCTACAAAAATTACAGACGGTAGGCGCCGGCGACGTCACCCGTGAGGAAGTCCGGGTCGTATCAGTCAAGAGACACTCCGTTTGAGCCGGCGCTGGCTCTGCGAGACAGAGGAGAAGCGGGTCGAGGACCAGGCTCGATAGTGCGATCTCGGTCGGAGTCTTCATGTCGACTTTTCCGGAAGTCTGACCATACGTACTTCACCTTCTCCAGCAGCGTCTAGGCGAGGACAGACGCGATGCCTTCCTCCGCAGTTACCTCCCGGCGCTCGCGGCATGGACAGTTGGCCTCAAGGGGGCCGCCACACCTGTACACCGGTCCGTTTCTGGATGGGTTTTTTCTGCCTTACTCAACTGAGTTCGAGCACTGGGTGCAGGGGGCGAATTCTCTCGGCCAGAGCCTTAACCTCCGGGTGCGGCGCCGCGTCAAACTCCTCCTGCAGGATCGCGGCATGCATATGCGCCTGCCGCAAGGCTCCCCCACGGTCACCGGCTGCCTCCAGGGCTCGCATCAAGGATATCGTCACCTGGGCGCTGTAGGGATCCGCGACATTCAGCCGACGCCACCATTCCACTGCGCCCGGATGATCTCCCCGTGTCTCCGCCGCGCTTGCAAGTCCACGCAGCGCCTTGCAATACGCCAGGCGGAGTCGGCCCCGCAGCACGACTTCGCCGAGCCCGGACCGGCGAAAGCCGATGCTTCGTAACGGCACTGACAAGCTTTCCCTTGCCGAGCTTTTTCTCAAGGCATATCTCGGAACTGTCCGTCGCTCTCATCCTCACGTAGAAGTAGGACGGCCGCTGCGGAGAAGGTACGCCTCATCTGGCGCTGTAACCTGGACCGCACCTCCTCCATCACGTCGTCGGCGGCCAGCTCCCGCCCGCCGCCATCAAGCGCTTCCGACACCGTCAAAGCGAGTCATCATTGCTTGCGCAACGGCGACGGGCGTGCGGCGGTTGTGCTCGTCCACGCGGTTGACGGGCAATTCAAGACACTGCAGCGGAGGCCGCATGACATAGTTGCCTCAAATATCGGCGGCGTCTACTTTTAGCTAAACGAGCGAACAGCGGGCGCTGCCGCTGAGCGGCGGGCGGTCAGGCCACGCGAAGATCCGCATATCGTCCCGTTTGGTATCCAGACATCAGAGCTATGACTGCCCCGCTCGATAGGCCGGTCGTGTGTCCCATCCTCGTCGGCCGTGATGCGCATCTTCAGGGACTCGAGCGTGTACTCGATGAGGTAAGCAGTGGCAGCGGTAAAACTGTCCTAATCGCCGGCGAGGCCGGCATCGGGAAGTCGAGGCTGCTCGGTAAAATTCGGGAGCGCGCGCTCCGGCTCGGCTTCCTGAGCATCGAGGGCCATTGCTTCGAACGGGATCGAGTGCTGCCCTATGCCCCGCTGCTCGACTTGCTGCGCACTCGCTGGGTCGATCAGCGCTCTGACGAGATCAGGCTGAAGATGGGTTCTGCGGCGCCTGACCTGGTCAAGTTGTTGCCGGAAATCACCGCCCGACTATCCGGCCTCGTCGCTTCGGCGGATCTTCGTCCCGAACACGAGAAGCAACGACTCTTCCACGAACTCGGGCAACTCTTTTCCGGCCTCGCCGCGGCGCAGCCGCTGCTCGTTGTCATCGAGGATCTGCACTGGTGCGACGAGGCCAGCCTCGATTTTCTACTCTTCCTTGCTCGCCGATTTGCAGATCACTCCATCCTTCTCCTGTGTTCCTATCGCAGCGAGGAGGCGGATCCGAGCCTGGTTCACTTCCTGGCCGAGCTCGATCGCGGGCGGCTGGCTACCGAGCTTGCGCTGCCCCGGCTCGGGAGGACCGAGGTGGGCCTGATGCTGCAGGCGATCTGCGAGCCGCAGCAACCGGTTGGCAGCCAATTCCTCGACCTCTTACACACGTTGACCGACGGCAACCCCTTCTTCATCGAAGAGGTCCTGAGGTCGCTGATCGTATCTCCGGGGCAGTGGAACGAGAAGCCCATCGGCGAGCTGCCCATCCCGCGCAGCGTCCAGGACGCGGTTCAGCGCCGCACGGCCGCGCTCCGCCCATCCGCGCGCGAGACCCTCCGGCTGGCGGCCGTGGCCGGGCGCCGTTTCGACTTTGCTCTCCTGCAGGCGCTGACGTGCCGGGACGAACAAGAGTTGCTGGCGATCGTGAAGGAGTTGATGGCGGCCCAACTGGTCGTCGAGGAATCGGCTGAGCATTTCGCATTTCGACATGCGCTCACGCGGCAAGCCATTTATTCGCAACTGCTCGCTCGGGAGCGAAAGTCACTGCACCTAAGTATCGCGGAAACAATAGAACGAGTCTATGCGGATGCGCCCGACCGCCACCGTGCCGACCTGGCCTATCATTTCTTCGAGGCGGGCGTCTGGGCGAAGGCGCTAGAGAATGCGCAGCGGGCGGGGGAGCAGGCGCAGGCTTTCTACGCGCCACGGGCAGCGGTCGAGCTCTTCACCCGCGCCCTGGACGCGGCAGCGTACCAGGGGACTGCGCCCCCAGCACAGCTCTATCGGGTCCGCGCACAGGCGTATAAAACGCTTGGTGAATTCGAGTGGGCGCGGGCGGATTTCGAGGCGGCGCTTGCGTTGGCGAGGGCAGTCGGAGACCGGCAGACAGCGTGGCAGACGCTGCTCGACCTCGGCCTGCTCTGGGCATCGCTCAACTATGCCCGAACGGGCGAGTATTACCAGCAGGCGCTAGCGATGGCTCAGGCACTGGGCGACCCAGCATCCCTCGGGCACGGCTTGAACCGGCTTGGTAACTGGTACGTAAACG
Organism: uncultured Rhodothermales bacterium; assembly: GCA_964570345.1. GTDB lineage: Bacteria > Bacteroidota > Rhodothermia > Rhodothermales > VXPQ01 > CAZMXY01. The sequence goes on from CAZMXY010000073.1 coordinate 2,890, forward strand.
CCGAGCAGCCACTCCTCGGGCTGCGTCATCACGCGGAGGCGCTGACCATCTTCGAGGCATTGGCGGATCGGCAGGGGATTGCCGGTACGCTGGACCTCCAGGGAATGGCAAGGTGTTGCAGTGGAGACCTGTTCGGCGCCATGGCGACCTACGAGCGCGCCGTCAGGCTCCTTCGCGAGCTGGATGATCGCTATACCCTGGTCCTAAGTCTCGCCCTGCTGACCTCTTCGGCCGGCGACGGTCATTTCGACCCGCTGGTTTCGGATCACGAGGAGGTTGCTCGTGCGATGAGAGCGGGCGAGGAGGCGCGGGCAATCGCCCGCTCCATCGAGTGGCCCGCCGGCGAGGCTTTCGCCTGTGCCCAATTGGGCCAGTCGCTGGGCGCGCGTGGGGAATACGGGCGGGCGCTGGCGGAAGCGCAGGACGCCTGCCGAATCGCAGGCGAGATCAAGCACCGCCAGTGGCTGGCCTTCGCCCACGAGGTGCTGGGCAGACTGTATCTCGATCTTCTCGCGCTACCCGCCGCGCGACACCATCTCGAGCAAGCGGTGCTACTCGCGCGCGAGGTTGGTTCGCGGATCTGGTTACACGCGGCCAGCGGCGCACTCATCGCAACATGCGTCCAGCAGGGCGACCTTCGACGGGCGGAAGCGGTGCTCGCTGCGGTGTCCGATCTAACGGACCCTCCCCAGTCATTCGGGCAACGCCTGCTCGGGTGCGCCCGCGTGGAGCTCGCGCTGGCCCAGCGTGAGCCCGCGCGCGCCCTCGAGCTCGCTGATCAGGTGTACGCCTCGCTTGTGCCCGAGGACAGCGACGGCCGACGCCGGGTGGGCCCGCCGCATCTGGGGCGGCTCCGCGGCCAAGCGCTGGCGGCGCTGGGACAATTGGCGGAAGCGGAATCCGTGCTCCAGGCTGACGTGGGAGCGGCACGTGCGCGGGGCTGTTTGCCGCACCTCTGGCGTCTGCACGTGGCGCTCGTTGCCACGTATCGGACCGGCGGGCGTCGGGCTGAGGCCGAGCGCGAGCTTGCCGCGGCACACAGGATTGTTGAGGACGTCGCGGCAAAGGTGCCGGACGAACCTGTTCCGGAGTTGGATGAAATTTCAATACGTGAGTACTTCCGTCAGGCTGCAACCGCACACCTGTACGATCCCCAGCTACAGCACCCAACTCGCTTACCTGATGGGCTCACCCTTCGCGAGATCGAGGTGCTGCGCCTGTTGGCAGTTGGCCGCCGCAATCGTGAGATCGCGGCCGAGCTCTTCATCAGCGTGCGGACGGTGGAGCATCATGTCGCCAACATCTACGCGAAGATCGGCGCCAACCGGCGAGCGCACGCTACCACCTACGCCCTGCACCACAACCTTGTCCCCGTCGGCGAACTCGATAGGTAGTAGCACCTACACACCGGCACGGAGTCGCGTGCGCGACTGGCCGTCTAAATCCGTGTATTTGCCGATGCGACAGCTTACCCCGATGTGGTAGCCTATCGCATGCAGGAGCTCGACGGCAACGATCCGAATGATTTCGCCCCGCCTGCAAGACGTGCAGGAATAACCACGGGACAGCGCTTTCAATTCGTGCCATCCTCTGAGCATTGAAGCCAGACAGCTGGATGGCGCCAAGCCGGGAGACGTGACAATGGCTGACTATGAGATTCTTGCGTTAGGCGATGTCGTACTTCAGTCCGGCGTTACGCTCCGGGGTGCCAAGCTCGCCTATAAGACGTACGGCACGTTGAACGCAGCGCGCGACAACGCCATCCTGATGCCGACCTTCTTTGGCGGCCAGCACATGGATACCGAGTTGATGATGGCGCCCGGCCGCGCCCTTGACGCGTCGCGGTACTTTATTATAGTCCCAAACCTGCTGGGCAATGGTCTCTCGTCATCACCCAGCAATACGCGCCCACCTTTCGATCGCGCTGCGTTCCCGCACGTCACCCTATATGACAACGTCAGGTGCCAGCATCGTCTCGTGACCGAGCATTTAGGTATAGACCACCTCAAGCTTGTCGTAGGGTGGTCTCAAGGAGCACAGCAGGCCTTCCAGTGGGGCGCGCTGTATGCTGAGATGGTAGACGCTATCGCCCCGATCTGCGGGTCGGCCCGCACGTCACCGCACAACTTCTTGCTGCTGGACGGTGCGAAGGGGGCACTGACCACCGATGCCGCATACAATGACGGGTGGTACGAACCACCGCTGATCAAGGGGCTCCGCGCGTTCTGCCGCGTGTACATCAGCGCGGTACTCTCTCCAGACTTCCTCCGCGAGCAGGAATACCTGAAGCTGGGGGTTGCATCTCCTGAAGACGCGATGTGCTTCTTTGAAGGCTTCTTCAGACAGAAGGATGCCAACGATCTACTGGCGACGCTGTGGACGTGGCAGCATGCCGATGTAAGCGCCAACGAGGTCCACCAGGGGGACTTCGCCGCCGCGCTGCGGGCGATCAGGTCGCGCGCGATCGTCATGCCCGCGGACGGTGATCTCCTCTTCCCTGTGCGGGAGAGCGAACGTGAGGTACAGCACATGCCCAATGCAGAGTTGCGCCCGATCCATTCTCCCTGGGGACACCTTGCAGGCTTCGGCGCCAATCCACCGGACAACGAGTTCGTTGACGTCGCGTTGAACGATCTCCTGGCGGCGGAATAATCCGATGTCTCATTCCGATGATCGCCGCCAGGGAATCCCGCTATGCTGGGCCCTGAACTCCTCTGAGAGCCTGCGGCTCGCTTCGCCGATAATTTCCAGCTGACGCACGACGGCGTCCTGCTTTTCACGATTCCGGGCGGATGCCGATTCGCTTACTCCGCGCGTGTATTCCTCGATTTGAGCGATCGCATCGAGAATGTGCGCGACGAATACGGCATCAGTCCTCATAGAGAACGATCAGGTCTTTCTCAATGTGAGGCCGGACGTGATGACTGAGTGCGTTTTCGGTTACGAGCTCGACCTTCCGGCCGAGCTTCTCTGCGAGGGATGCCTCGATTTCAAAGAAGTGGAGACCCAGGGGAGGGCGCTCAGACGGTGGTCGAAGCGTGACGAGGAGATCCACATCGCTGGTAGCGGATTACTCGCATCGAGCATACGATCCGAAGACGGATACCCGGGAAGCATACGGCTTCAGGACCGGAAGCACGACGTCGCGAAGCTCCTGGACTCGTCTCATCATGGTGTTTGTGACTCGGCGTTCGCGGACAAAGCATAACTTAAGATAACACTTTGGATTGAGGGCGCCGACGCCGCTCAAGCGCCCGGCGGGCCGGAAGGCGATCCAGAGCGATCAGTCCGCCCACCGCGCCATGTTCGACGGCTGGAGCGCGCATGAGCGCTCAACCGACGAACACATTCAGAAGAGTGCTCACGGTGGCGAAGAAGCCGACGATGGCGATGAGCTTCCACGTCAGACGGCCCGCAGCGTGGAAAGCTCGGCCCGCATGCGGCCCTCCAGCTGCAGCACATCGCACTTCGTGGCCATCTCGGCGAAGATTCGAGAGAGGGCATCGGCCTGCGATTCGTTCATCTCCCTGCGGAGCAGATAGTCTCGAATGGCATCGGCATCCCGTCAGGCGCGGGTTCGGACGACGCCCCGGCCGGTGTGGTGGATGCGGTTGAACTGACCGTACGTGTCGTTCAGGTCGAGCGCGATCGCGCCCGTAGCCTTCGTCGAAGCGCTGCCGATCTCCGCGATTTCGAACTCGATGCCGTCCGGGATATCGATTCGGACGCGGTGTTCGTCGCCCGTCGCCGGACTGATGATGGGTCGTCCGGTCGACTCCAGCACGTCCGGTATGCCGACTCGCGCGCGGCGGCCCTCGACGTCGATATCCAGGTCGAATTGCCTGTAGATCGATGGATGGACGGTAGTCGACATGGCGTGAAAGACCCACCAGTGCGTCTTCGCCTCTTCCGTCTCTCCGCCGTGCAGCACGGTCTCAAGGGCCTTTCGTTGCTCGGCGTCCGCACGCTCGTCGATGACAGCCTGCATGGACCCGTTCCCTTCGAAAACGGCACCGGGCCACGTGTAGACGAGGCCGTAGCACAATCCGTCGAGGCGCACTTCGCCGAAGTGGCCGCGCTCGATCCGCCCGACCTCGAACCCCTGGCAGAAGCCATGCGTCGGGCGCAGCTCGAACTGGCAGGGACAGCCGTAATCGCAGTTGCAGTTGCCGAACGTGACGGCTTCGATGCTCCAGTCGACCATCTCTAGCTTACCGGTTGATGAGCGGGACAGTCTCTTTGTCCCGGAGGCCTCAGAATGGATGAAACAATATGAGGGCACCGGCGACAATTAGCAATGCTCCGGCCGCGTAGCGCAGGCGATCGCCGTGCGGCGACCACTTCTCAGCGAGAATCCAGAGCGCCAGGGCGGCGATCCAGAAGGGATTCATCACGCCGACGGCGAACAGGACGCCCATGAGCATCCAGCAGCACCCGACGCAGTACGTGCCGTGGGCCATGCCCAGGCGAAGGGCGCCCGCGGCACCCGGACGCCAGTGCTCGACGACGAAGCGCACAGGAGAGCGGCAGTGCCGGAGGCACGCGCGCTTGGTGGGCGTCAGCTGGTACGCGCCGGCGATGAGTAGAATGACGCCGGCGGGCTCGAGGTCGGTCCGGATGCTCTCGCCGGAAAGCCATCCCGCCGCGTCGAGTCCCCAATGTGCCAGCGTCGCGCCCACGCTGAAGAGCCCCCATACGCCGAGATAGCCGGCCACCATCAACGCGGCCGGAGTCGTTCCCCTTCCGCCTTGCCGCCGCTGTAGCGCCAGGCCGAGGAGCACGAGGGGCGCCGCGCTCGGCAGCATCATCGCCACCATCATGATCCACCACATTGCGAACATCAGCAGGGCGTGTCCGGCCGACCATGCGGCGCGGGCGGTCATGCCGGACATTCCGTCGTGCATGGGCGAGTGCGCGGTCCAGAGGGTCCACGCCCACGCCAGCATCGTGGCGAGCACGAGCGCGCCGACCGCGACGACGCGGTCCCGTTTCAGAGCCGTTTCGATCATGGGTGAGAGGAGACGACGACCTCGGGTCGGGCTGGTCTCGCGAACGCGTGTTTCGGTAGGGGCCGATCCAATGGTTGACCAGTTCCAAAATACGACCGTGCGGACAGGGCGTCAGTCCAATCAGGAGTGTTAAACATTCGATCGCCCGTCCCGGCTTCGCCGTCGCCCCGCTCATCGGCCGTGCCTTTTGAGGGCGGCATCTTCTCCGTTCGACGGCGATCCTTACGGCGGTGTGTTTCGAATGTGATCGGGGGCGTTTTCGCTATGCTGCCCTGGTCGGCTTGGGGGCCGGTATTTTTGTCGAAGGGTTGGCCGTTTACGATTCGTGAAGGCGGTGAATGAGCCTCGAGCGCACGCGCGGGGCGGAGCGCTTCCAGGCGCTCAGGGATGGCGCGGCCCGATGGAGCGCACGCCGCATGAGGAGGCGGGGTTCACGACCGTTCTTCCCGAAAAACTGCCGCGCGTCGGGATGTCGGTTCTCGAGCTGATGACGGCGGCGGTAGGAATCTGCCGGCGGGGATCCTGGCAGTAAAGAGGAATGCGGCCGAGGAGCTCATGCAGTTCGTGCTCCTTCCGGCTTTCTCTGCGAAAGATATTTTCCCAAAGGCTGCGCACGTGTCTGGCCTACGGTCTGTGTACGTAGTTAAAACTCTCGCGGCCCGACCGTCTGGGGGATCCTCGGACGCGTCCAAAGCGTTTTCGATTTCCACATATGGAGGAGGTTGACGTAGACGGACTTAGTCCTGGGCTACCGCACACGCACCGGCCACTGAAACAGCAGTTCGCCGTTGCCACGCCGTAGCTCTAACCATAGGCCATCCGCCCTCGGCGGCATCGGCGCCAGCTCGAAATCGTACGTCTCGCCGACGGTCACCAGCTGACGTGCGGGGTGCTCGGCGCGCTGCGCCGGCGGCACCTCATACCCATCCTTCCCGAGGAACGTCCATCGAATTGGATCGAATCCGGAGAGCAGCTGCACCGTGAGCGCGACATTGTTCGCCGTAATGTTGATGAATCGAAGCCGATGGGGCATCCCCGCCCGCAGATCAAGCGGACGCGGATCCGGATCGCCGTTCACAACGAGCGGCTCGTTCGGAGGCGGCAGGTTAGGCCCATCCAATCCCAGCACGATCAAGTGGTCCGTGACGGGATCGTAGGTCTGACCGGGCTCCAGGACGATCAGCGGACCGTAGATCCCTGCGCTAAGCTGCTCGGCCTTGTGCCAGTGCGTGTGATAGATGAACGTCCCTGCGCGTGACGGTGTGAAGTGAGCTGTAAAGGTCCCTCCCGGCTCCACGGGCGGCGTCACGCTCCCCCCGCTTCCTCCGAAGCCGGGCACGCCGTCGTCGTAGCTTTCGAGCTCGATGCCGTGCCAGTGAATCGCCGTCGGCTCGCTGAGCCGGTTGATTACCTCCACGCTAACGGGCTCACCCCGGGTAAGCACCATGATCGGCCCCGGCACCGCGCCGTCGCTGATGCGCGGCGGAAGCTGCGTGCCTGTCACCAGGGCTACCTTGTAGGCAGGCGTTGCACCGTGACGATTATCGGGCTCGACGGTGAGCTGTATCTGGCGTCGAGGAAGATCGGGTGCAGGAGCAGTTGGACCGGTTCCGGTCACATGAATTCCCAGCACGAGGCCGGCCATGCCGGCTGCCGGATCGGACCCGTGCCCGACGGCATGACCTCTCTGCGGCGATTCCGGCTGCGGATGGGTTTCCGACGCGCCGAGCGTGGTAAGTCCGCCGTGCCGCATCTCCGGCGGCAGCATGTGAACAAGCATGTGACAGTGAAACAGCCAGTTGCCCGCCCTTTCCGGAATCCACGAGAGCGTCAGCGTCCGGCCCGGCAGCATCGGCTCGGTAACAGCCAGACGTCGCTCGGCTGCGGACAACTTCGTATCCGTCGCGCCGTCGCCCACGCTCTCAACCGTATAGAAGAAACCATGGAGATGCATGGCGTGCGCCGCGCTCGTAAGGTTCAGGATGCGCCATCGGGCGGTGTCCCCGACGGCGTATTGCAGACGTTCCGTATGCGGCCACGAACGGCCGTTGATAACGGTGAGTTCGGAGGCGGACGTCTCGCCGGACTCTTCCAGCTTCAAACCCATCACGAAGACTCGATCGCGAGACACCGAGCCTGCCGGATCCGAGACGATGGCGCCACCGAGCTGGCTGTCGCTGCCCTCGCGCAGCCTCAAGGGCGCCTCGCTCGTGGTCGCCCAGTAATGAAAAGTGCCGCCTGCGTGGAGCGCAAACTGCACGTCCCGCGTCGCGCCGGGTGGAACCATTACCGGCTCACATACGCCCGGCCTGTCGCAGAATCCGTGTACGCGAAGCTGCGATGCGAGCGTATTGCGGATGGCGACTTTAACAAGCGTGCCCTCCGGTGCCTGTATCAGCGGCGACGGGATCGAAAGCGGCCCTCCTTCCTCGCCGAACGCTTCGACGATCCGCGGAGTCAATCCTTCCCCCTCCGGATACCACCGGCCGACGCCGGCCCACATGGATAGCGAAAGCACGCCATTTTCGAGGCGTCCGGCTGACCGCAGGTTGTCGTGCGTTTCTATTTGCGGTAACCGTATGCCGGTCGCCGTTTGTGCGAGTGTCGGCCCGGCAGCGGCAGCTGCCAGCACAGGGAGGATGCAGCGTATCAGCCAGGTGTCAAACGTTCCCACCACCGTCCCTCCGGTGCCGGTGCTGCGGACGTGCCGGACGTTGGAATAGAAATGTGCCATGACCTAATCATCCGAGCCAGTCAGTTCGCGGACCGTCTGATCAGCAGCGCAGCAGTCCTTGCTGCATGGGGACCCTCTTTGGCCGGATGACACTCGCGGCCGCAGGAGAGATGCGAAGGTGCCGTAGCGAGCCGTCAGGTTGGCGGCGGCATATTAGGCGGATGCACGGACTCGCGCAATAGAGAGATGCGGCGACCTTTCAAATTCATCAAGGAACGGCGCCGCGTCGGCTTCCGCATGAGCGCCCGCCTCGCCAAAGATATGGGAGGAGCCATTAACAGTCCGCCCTTCTCTTCAGACGCCCGCCGATCGCGGAGTGCTACTCGCCGGCGAGAGCTCCGATAAGATGTGTCAGGGCCTTCTCGTTCGCCATCTCCTCGTCAGGAAAAACAGCGAAGGCCGTTATGTGGGAAAGGTGCGTCTATTCGATTGACAAGGCGGAGAAGCGCGACCGGACCGTACCGCTGATACATCGTCTATGCCGAACTCCTGATTCTGATTGACGGTAAGAATCCGGACGATCCGGTTTTCAGTGTCGGCTACCGGCGGCTCGACTACCCGTGGCGAAGGGTGAGAGAGGAGAGCGCGTTCTCCCAGAGGAAAACGGGCTTAGTTGCGTATCCCGGGTGGGACTGAGCACGATTCTGAGACTGATGTCAGCGTTTGCTTCCGCTCATGGTCGAACCACCCGAACAGGTAGGTTCCCCGGGGGAGGCACCGTCATATAATGAGAGAAGCGCCTTACACTATGATCACGATCGACCGGCAAGAGCGCGACATCTCGAGATCTGATACCGCGAACTGACGGCCGGGGGGAACGGTGACATCGTGGCCGGCGAGATTAGCTGCCGCCGAGCGGCACCTCACCATAGCGGTTCATCCCCGTCCCTCCGTTCGAGCCGGCGTCGTAGACGAAGCCGTAAACGCTCGCCTCGCCGGCGCCGTGCGTCAGAGGCATGCCGCGGATCCACTGCGCACTAATGCCGTCCTTTACGAGCATGGCCGGCTGCCAGACTTGCGGCTCGTCGCTGCGCGTATGATAGATGCTGCCGGTGCCGTCCTCGATGAACAGGACATGTACCGTCGTTCCCACCGCGACAGCGTCGGCGCCGGTCTGATCGGAATCCACCGCACCCTGGACGACGTTGCGGTCACTCACCTGCACCGGTTCGGTTGGCGCGCCGTGGTCGACAATCCGCCGTTCCCACATCTTGCCTGTTGCCAGGCGGTAAATCACCACGGCCGTATTGGTTTCGGGAATGAAGACGAGCGGCAGGACCGAGCCTACATCTTCTTCGGATGTCCCTACGCCGTCGGCGAGCTGCTCGCGGGACGTAAGTGTTCCGTCGGCTTCGATTCTGCGGTACCAGACGGTCCCTTCATTCTCGTCCATTCCGGTGTAGGCGAGGTGGACCACGTCATCTTCGCCGAGTACGGCCTGCGGCCCGGAGAGGACGCTCGGGGGCACGTCCGGGTCGATCACCGTTTCCTCCCCCCACATGCCGTCGGCAGAACGAATCTTGAAGTGGATCTTCCGAGGACCACCATAGATGCCGACGATGCTTCCGTCGGAGCGGACCGCGAGTGTCGCGACCTGTGTAGGCGGCTCCTCCGGAGCGACCACGTGTTCGTCCCGAATGTCCCACGAGTCGGGATTTGTCGGATGGTCCGACGTACGGAATGAGTGCAGCCAGACATCGTCGGATTGTTGATGGAGCATGTAGATGGTGTCGTCGTGCAGCATCGTCGCGAATCCTTCGAGATCGTCCGCCACAGGTCGGTTTTCTGGATCCACCTCCTGCCATGTTTCTCCCCGGTCGGTCGACTTCATGATCATCATCACGTTGTAGGTCTCCGAGGGCTCCATGATAAAGTAGAGATCTCCATTGGAGGTCTCCCAGGGTCCGAGGCGGCCGGGCGTTTCGACGAAGGTGCCGCCGAGGAGGCGCGGAGCGACAGAGACGGTGATGACGGGATAGTCGGGCGAAACAATGGGGCAGCCGCCGGCATCGGCCATTCGGAATTCGAACGTGTCTCCATCCTCATTCGGGACAGCTCCGTCGAAGTAGCGACGGATCACGAGCGGCCATTCCCACTCGCTCTGAACGCCACCGCGATTCAACGGCGGCGTGAACACGTCCAGGCTCATTCCGGTACCGGCGGCATACGCGGCCGCCGAGGCGTCCAGGAGATTCGCCGTCTCCGTGCCGTTCTCGAAAGCGAGTGTAGAGACGATGCTCACTCTCGGCGTCTGCTCGTCGGGATACGGGAAATCCGCCGCATCGACAGGCATCCAGGCGCCGCCGTTGTGCCGGTACTGCAGGCGGAAGCGCCGCTCATGCGTCGCCTCTGCCGGACTCTCCAGCTCGAAACGAATACGGAACGGCCGCTCCGCGTCGACAGTGACGTTTTCGTTCAACGCGCCGGCCCAACCGGCATCGGCATTCAGTTCTGCTGTGAAGTCGGAACGCACGCGAAACGCGGTTTGCTGATCAGACGGGGTAGGCACAAGACTCTGCTGGACAGGTGGAGTCTCTTCGCGCTGCACTACGATCTGCTCGGGGGCACGACACGACGTCATGCTGATCGAGACGGCGAGGGCGATCAGACAGAAGATCGACCTGCTGAGACGTGATGGCCCAGCGTGAGCATGTCCAATCCATCCTATGGTCGAAATAAATTTCATTCTAAGCTTGGTTCTTTGGTGGTGAACAAGTGATCCGCTTCACGGGGCCTGAAAACCGGCGCTCTACTGGGTCGATCCGCGCAATACACTCGGGCCCCAGCTACGGGACATACCCCCGCTCTGCGAGCGCTAAAATGCGTCCGGATCACAGCATCGGGAAACGCGACGGCTCCGGATCCACCAATCACGTCGCCTGCGGACGATCGCCGGCGTACGATAACGTCTCGTTCGACCCGATAACGTGCCGGCGAACCTCGGTTTTCGGCGAACCTGGGCTTCCAGGCGAAATGGACGAACCGGGCGACGATCACGTCGAGTGATCGCCGTGCGTCGGCAGAACGCGCATTGCCCCGCTTGCCGACCGTGTTGCCCGGTATTCAATAGGATCTCGGATGTGGGACGACCGGCGCTGCACATCGAAGTGGCGTCAGAGCCGCACGGCGACGCCGAGCTCAAGTGTCCGTCCTGTCACCTCATAGTAGTCGAGCAAACGCCGCCTGCTCTGGAATTCGCGCTCCGCTTCGTTCGTCAAGTTGCGCACGTACGCATTGAGCTGCAGCCGGCCGCCCATCAGCTCGTACCGGCCGGAAAGATCGACCGTGAGCCGCTCGTCCCCATACGAGTCCTCGAGCTCGTCGCCGCCGACAGCACGCAGATAGTCGCTCTGATAGTTGATGGCGACGCGCAGCTCGACATTGCGATACTGGTAGTAAGGTGCAATGTTGTATACGAGACTCGACTGGTCGAAGAAGGGGAGGTCGTCCTCCTCACGGTCAGGCACCGTGACCTCCGAACCCATGATCGCCACGTTGGAAACAATGCCGATGCCTCTTAGGGCACCGGGCAGGAAGTCCAGGATTTGCATGAAGGACGCCTCAACGCCCCAGATCGAGCCTGAGTCGGCATTCCGCAACTGTTCAAAGTCGACCTGTGCGAAGAAGCGATCGTTAAAGCCGGGTATGTCCTGAATATCGACTCCGACGTCACGGCCGAATACGTCACGCTCGGTAAATTCGAATTGATAGATGGGGTCGGAAATGCGCTTGTAGAAGCCGCCGACGGAGATGAGCCCGCCCGGCCCGCGATAGTATTCCGCCGTGACGTCGAAATTCATCGCGCGGAACGGCTTCAAATCAGGATTTCCTTCCTCAATCGTGGCTTCCCAGATTCCATCTTCGACGATCTCGAACTCGAAATCCTGGAAGGCGGAGAGCTCGACGTAATCCGGTCGGCCGATTGTATTCGACCATGCGCCGCGAAGCTGTAGGTTGTCTCTGAGCCGCAGGACGAGGTGCAGAGAGGGCAAGAAGTCGACATAACTGTTCGACTCACCGTGTTGGGAGATGAGGGCTTCGTCAAACTCGTCATCGATGATGAATCGGAAGCGCTTTGACGTCGTCTGGGTTCCCTCCACACGCAGTCCGCCGGTGGCCGTCAGATTGCCGATCCCGAGACTTCCCATCAGGTAGCCCGCGTAGACGTCTTCGGTGACCTCCGCGTCTCTTTCCACTTCTTCTTCCGCCGATTCTACCGGATCGATTGCGAAGTAGTCGTTCGGTCCATCCCGATTTTGTCTCCAGAAGTCGAGGAAGGCATCGGTGTTGCCTGTGACGAGGACTCTGGCGCCGTTAAAACCACCGCTCTCAAATGCATCCGGGGGCGTCCGGGCGAACTGGCTCAATGTCAGCTCATCACTTCCCGCGGCCCAAGGATCCTCGTTCTCGTCGATATCTTTGTCACGCATCCGGAACTGAGCACCAGTTTTGAGGAATCCGATGGCCCGGCCAAGCTGAACGTTCCATCGGAGATCGGTCCCGACCTGCCAGGTGTTCTCGCGTAGGCTCTCCATCTCGATATCCATCTCGTCGAACATGTAGTTTTCCGGATTTGCCACCGCCGCCGGGTCGTCGAGCTGGATCGTGGGCCTCTCACCGCTCAGGTCATATCTGAGCGAGAATTCCTGGTCAAATCCCCACTCGGGTTGAAACGTAAAGCGTTCCCGTTCTCCGCGACTGTAGGTACCGCTGATGCCCCACGTGACACTATTACCCAATCGTTGATCGGCGCCGACCGTGATCGCGTAGAGTCGTTCGTCGATGTCGGTCAGGGGGATATCGAGTTGTGATTCGAAGATCATCCTGCCCGTGGTCGCGGATTCCGGTATAATGTCATCCTCGTCGAATATGACTTCGGTATTGCTGAAGCTCTCATCTCGGCGGGAGTGGTGCAGGCGAACGTACGCCGAAGTGCTGGGTGAGGGTCGATAGTCGAAGTTGGCGTTCGCGGCGTATCGCATGCGGTCGTTATCCTCGACCTCCTGCTCAAACTCTTCGGGAACGATGAAGCCGTCAACATCGATCCAGTCGTCAGGGTGGCTGACGGCCGTCTTAAAGTCGCGCCTGGAAGCCGTTCCCGACAAAACGACGCCCCACTGCTCGTTCGCACCGAACCTGGAACCGGCCGTCACACTGCCGCGGAAGGGAAGTCGTCGATCGCCGAACTCCGTCACCAGCTGATGGTACATGCCGTTCAGCGATGCGGACAGAAAGCGGGTTTCCCGGTCAAAAGCAGTCAACGTACTGATGTTGACGGAGCCTCCGAGGGCGTTGGCATCCATATCCGGAGTGACGGCCTTGGTGACCTCGATGGTCGAAACCATCTCCGACGGCACCAGATCAAGCGCCGTGGCGCGCGTGCCCGCGGAGGAGGCCATCGCCTGGCCGTTGAACGTCACGTTATTACGATTCGGCGAGGTCCCCCGGATCGAGACGAAGCGTCCTTCGCCGCGGTCCGTACGGATGGTCACACCGGGAATTCGCTGAGCCGATTCGGCTACATTCAGATCCGGCAGCTTGCCCATCTCATCAGCCGAGACGACGTCGACCACATTCAGTGCCCGGCGCTTCTCGTTCACTGCCCGCATCTGTCCACGGCGCAAACCTGTGACGATGACGTCGTCGAGCATTAGGTCGGTCGCTCGAAGATTGAAGTTCTGTCTAGTCGTCTGACCGGAGGCGACGGTGACTTCAATCTCCTGCCGCTCATACCCCAGCGAAGAGGCAGCAAGTAGATACGTACCCGCAGCAACACCCTGGATACGATAGAACCCAGCGTTGTTGGCGGCGGCGCCGTGCGACGTACCGTCGATGACCACGTTGGCGAGAGGCAGTGGATCTCCGGTGCTTCGGTCGTAGACGTATCCCTCTACACTTCCTTGCGCCAGTGCCCCTCCCGTCATTATCACCGATGTAAGGATAACGACGCCGGCAATTAGGAAGCCTCCGACGTGCCTGCTTAGACCGCGGCCGACACAACGCTTTTTCGAGGCGAACCGCCTGTTGATGGCAACGCTTTCTCTTTGTAGAGCGCTTTCTCTTTGTAGAGCGCGTGTTGATCTGCCGTTCCATGAGAGTGCAATGCGACCTGTTGCAAGTGGATTCATGGTGCCTCCTTTCCATGCGTTGATGTACATCGGCAATAGTCGAGCAGGCGGAGAGGGCACTTATCTCCGCTGTCCGGCAGGATCAGGCGGAAATAACCGGATTGGGTACTGTCAGCAGTCCACAGTGGACATGTACCGATTCAAAGCCAACGCCTTCGCCTGTCTATTGTAAACGGTAAAGTTACCGCTAACTGCCGCTGGACCAAGAACTCTTGTGCTCGTCTGGGCAAATAGGGGTGATCTAGAACGGCCGTTCTATGGCAAGGTACCGACTTGGATGTGTCCGGCCGAGGCGGAGATCAGCGCTCCGTCAGGCTATGACGGACACTCCGCCGCGCGAGCCGATCTTACGTAGCCCGCAGGCCTCCCGCATCCGTATACGACCCAGGTCGGGGTGTGCACACGTGTGCGTTAACACACTATGAACTTCTAGTCATACACGCAAGCACGATGCGCGAAGTTGGATCGATCCCGAGGTGATGTCGGCCGATCAGGCCGAGGAGATCGAGCGCAAGCTCTTCGAGGCAAAGAATCAAAACGCCAGCACCCAATCGAGCATACAGCGAAAAGATAGGGGCCCGCATAAGTCTCAAAATAATAACGACTTACGG
>CAZMXY010000074.1:0-9493 GCA_964570345.1 uncultured Rhodothermales bacterium
CCGTCGCCGAGACGATGAGCACCCTACGAATGCCCGACGTGTGCGCCTCGTATTCACTCCTCAGCGCGGGGCGGGGGCACGGAGCCGACATGGGCCTCATAGGGGCGTACTCCCTCTCGACTCCGATCCCTACCGCACGCTGTACCGTGACGGCCGGTGCCAGGCTTCGCACGCCGGCGGAATCGGCTGCCTCAAACGTGATGCGCAACGGCTTCGTACGATCGGCTCTGACGGTTTCGGCGGAGTCGGCCGACGTAAATTCTCGCTGCCTCGATCGAGTGGCTCCGGAGGGCGTGTATTCCACGATCATCGTGAGGCTGGGCGGTGTCACGTCGTCCTCAGCCTCCGGGAGGCATTCGCCCGCGGTACAGCCCGAAAACCAGACGACGAGCATCCATCCACCTAAGTCGGAGGCGTGCCGGATGAACCGCTTCCGATTCGAATGAAGTTGGGCATCAAAATCCACGGATCTTGCGATTTTTTCCCGGTCGACGTCGTAGATTCCAGCGGGACGCCTCTCGATTCGCCTCGAAATGAGCTCGAAACGTCAATGAGTACGAAGCCGAACGCCATCTCTCCCCGACGCAACGCGATCCTCGATACGTTGCGAGACGCCGAAACTGCGCTTTCTCTTCGGGAGCTCGTGGAGCGAACCGGACTCGCGTACAACAACGCGCGCAGCGCCGTCTCGGAGATGACGAAAATGAGGCTGCTCGTCCGCGTGCATCGGGGCGTCTACGATCTACCCGAACGCGCGACGGAGCGCAAAATGGCGTCTCGCTCCCATCCGCTGCGAAAGATTCTTCTCAACCAGCAGATCCTCAAGGTGCTGCTGAACATCGTGATCACGAACAAGGCCCTGATGGAGGCTCTCCTGCTCGGACAGCAAGAGATCATACGAACGATTCGTGCGCTTAGCTCCGGTAGCGACGAAGGCGACGAAGCGGTGAAAAATCTCGAACAGATTTTCGCACAGCGGGTGGAGTGGCATTTCGACGTGGCGGCGCAGCAAGTCGTCGAGCACTACACGAAGCTTCCACCTGAAGTTCTCGACGTTCTCGTGGCGCCGCTGGCGCGCGAGCACGAGGGGAAATCAGTCGTCTGACGATTCGAATCGCGCGGCCGCGAGGTCGAGCAGCTCGCGCAGACCGGACTCGTCGACCGTCTCCCGCGCGTCGCCGAGGGGCATCCATTTTCGAGCGCGCTCGTCCGACTCTTCCCAATCGTCGTGCAGGTTGTCTACGGACATGAGGTAGACCTGCACGGTTGTCTCCGGCGGATCGCCGTGTTCGTAGGTGCCGAGCGGCGGTCGCTCGAGCCATCCTTCCACGCCGGCCTCCTCGAGCGCCTCGAGATGTGCGGAGCCTTTCACGCCGAGTCCGTCCTCCACGTTACCCTTCGGAACGATCCACCGGCCTCGCGAACGCGAGGTGATGAGCAACACCTCGACCTCATCGCCCACCTTCCGGTACGGAATGACCCCGACTTGATCGAACTTCATGAAGCCTGTACTGATTTAGACGGGGCGCAGGGTTGAAGCCGGACGGCCGTCGAATCCCTCCGGCACGGATGCACGTCAGCGCGCGCTCCCGGGCGTAAACCGATAGAGCATGGGCGGCTCTTTGTTTCCTTCGCTGGAGATGAACAGCGTACCATCCGGCAGAAACGCGAGACCTTCGGGCTTTCAAAAACGGACTGGGCCCCGCGACCGGCGTGGCGGCTACAACTTCCGCAGTACGAAATAGAGCGCGACGAGACAAAGAACCAGAAGTCCCAGCGTGATGAGGAGCACTTTCGTCTCAATCCATACGAGCCACGTCAGAAAAGCGATCAGGACGAGCAGGACGGCCGCGATGACAAACTTTTTCATAAGGCTCCTCTCAGCGTCAAGTGTGACTCCAAAATACGCCGGCGAGTTCGAAATGTCGGTGACCCTCGCGACGTGGGCTCTTTGCGCCTTCGCTATGATTTCGCCGGCAGAAAACGCACGCTAACGACCCGCCTACCGTCTACCCGTTCCACGACGAGGCTGCCTCCGTCGATTTTCAGGACGTCTCCCGCCTCCGGGACGCGGCCGATGACGCCGAACACGAACCCACCCAGGGTGTCGTATTCGTCGACGCTCAGCGCAAGACCGAACCGGTCGTTCACCGCTCGGACGGGCACGTCGCCGCGAATGACGACCTCCCCACCGGCTACCTCCATGATAGGAACGGGTTCGAGTTCATGCTCGTCCTGAATTTCGCCGACGATTTCCTCGATCAGGTCCTCCAGCGTGACGATACCCGCCGTACCGCCGTACTCGTCGAGAACGACGGCCATTTTGATCTGCTCCCCCCTCATCCGTCGGATCAGATCTTCGACCGGTTGTGTTTCCGTGGTATATAGGGCGGGGCGCGTGATGACGTCGATCTTCTCGACCCCTTCCGCCTCCGCTTTCCAGAGGTCGCGAGCCACGATGATGCCGATGACCTGGTCGATCGTTCCATCGTATACGGGAAGTCGGAGATGGCCGCTTTCGAGCATGGCCTCACGTGCCTCCTTGACCGTCAGACCACGCTGTACGGCGACCACTTCCGGGCGGGGCGTCATCACGGATCCGACGTACACTTTGTCGAGATTCATGACGCTGCGTAGGACCTGCCACTCATCCTCTTGGATCTCGCCTTCGCGGCGACCGATCTGTGCGAGGACTTCGAACTCCGCGCGGCTGATGGTCACCGGCCGCTCTCCGCGCGGCGATATAAACCGTGTCAGCACGCCCAGCGGGACGATCAGCGGCTTCATGAGGGCGGTCAGCCACAGGAGCAGATGGGCGCTCGGCCGCGCGAGGCGTTTCCAATAGGTCGCCCCGATCGTCTTAGGGACGATCTCCGACAGGATCAGGATCGCCAACGTGAGTAGAGCCGAGAAGAGGGCCATCCACCGGCTGCCGAAGACCTCCAGTGCGATGGCTCCGCCGAGCGCCGCGCCGGCCGTGTGTGCTACCGTGTTCAGCGTCAGAATGGCCGCGATGGGTTCGTCGATGTTTCTGCGGAGACGGTCGAGGACGTCGCCGGCACGGTCGCCTCGCTTTTGGAGCAGCGCCACGTACGAGTGCGTCACGGAGAGAAAGACGGCCTCAAGGATCGAGCAAAGGAAAGAGACGCTCAGCGCAACGGCGATAACGACGAGGAGCGAAGTCATAGGGAGTACTCAACTGCGAAAGCCAGGCGCGCCGGGGCGAAACGGTTCCCTTTCGAGGTCGCCGTCGTGATCGCGAAGCCGCGGCGGCTCGCGGAGGCCTTTCACTCGAGCGTAACGAAAATCGAGCGGCGCGACTTGCCGTCGATCGTGCGAGTCCGGTGGCCTCGGCCGCTCGTGTCCTCCATGAGCAAGACGTCGCCGCCCCGAAAACGGCGCGTTTCGCCGTCACTGACTTCGATTTCGATCTCGCCGTCGAGCAGGGCAATGTACTGCCTCCGAGGCGCGTGGTGCCAGTCGTAATCGTAGGTCGGCGCGTTCTCCCTGAAAATGATCTCGCGGACCGGAACGGCCTCCGACAGCATCCCGATTTCTCCGGCATCGTTCAGCGGAATCTCGACGTCTTCGAAGTGCGAATGGCCGTCTTCGCCGGCATAAACGCGTGTGACGATCATCGAGCCGTGATGGTCATGTGGATTGTAAAGCACGACGTCTCGGTCACTCGGATCCGGCGAGACCGGCGAGCAGCGTTCGTACGAACGACACCTCGTCCTCGTTGACGGTATGTCCCATCCCTTCGTATATCCGGACCGTGACCTCCCCCCCGAGTCGTTCCAGAACCTCGGCCGACTGGTGGACGCGCAGCACTGGAATGTGCGCATCGACGTCGCTGCACCCGATAAAGATGGGAGCGCCGTCGAGGGAGCCGTCGTACTCGAAGAGCTTGTCTTCGGGTGGAGCGGCGTTCGGTCGCTCGCCCGTTCCGATCAGTCCTCCGCTGAGGGCCACGAGGCCGCCATAGCGGCGCGCGTTGCGCGCCGCATACTCGAGGCCCAGGCAAGCGCCCTGGGAGAACCCCAGCACGACGGTCCGTTCGGCCGGAATGCCGGCTGCTTCGATGCGCCGGCGCACGTCTTCGATCGCACGAATCCCGGAGGTGATGCCCGGCTCGTTCCCCTCAATGGGGGCCAGAAAGCTGTACGGGTACCACGTATTGCCGGCCGCCTGCGGCGCGAGATAGGCGATTTCCGGCTGATCGAATTCGTCGGATAGCGACAAGATGCTTTCCGCCGTCGCGCCCCGACCATGCACGAGGATCATGGCGGCGTTCGCGCGTTCGAGTGGTGCGCCGGCCGCGGCGACGGGCTGACCCTGGTGCGGTCCATTGATCATCCTACCTGCGTCGATACCGAAGGATTGCATGTCGTCGTGTCATTGATTCGATTGAGTGACCGTTCGAGAACGGTCGACAGCCTGCTCGCGCAGACGAATAGCCGCGCCGGCCGCGGAGCCGAACGCGGAGAAACGTCGGTCGATCGTTTGTTCAAACGTAGATCGCAGGCAGGGCGCCCTCGATCTCCTCTCGGCGGCGCTCCTCCCATGGAGGCAGCCGCAGCTGCCGGCCGAGCGCGTCCTTCGACTCGTCTTCGAGAAAGCCGGGGCCTTCGGTCGCTGCTTCAAGCAACACGCCGCCGGGTTCTCGAAAATAAATCGAACGAAAATAGTGGCGGTCGCGAACGTCGGTGACATGAAAACCGAGCCCGCGGAGCTCCGCCTGAATCGCGAGCTGTTCGTCGTCAGTAGCAATGGCGAGCGCGACGTGGTGCACCGTTCCGATGCCGTTAACGCCGGGCGACGCCTCGGGCGAATGCCGTAGGTCGACTATCCGGCCGGCCGCGCCGTCCCGCACGCCGAGGCGTATTCGATTGTCCTCCTCGCCGATGACCTCGAAGCCGAGCCTGCCTTTCAGCAGATCAAGCGTCGGACCCACATCGCGAAGCTCGAGCGTCACGCTGTGAATACCTCTGATGGCATGCTGCCTTTCCACGTCTTCCGTGATCCATGTCGTCTCGCGATGGTCCTCGCATGCGACGAGTTCCAGGATCAATCCCGACGGATCTTCGAAGGCGATGACTTCTTCACGGAGCCTGCGGCCTCTCTCGTCGATGGCAGCGGTTCGACTTAGAAGGCGTTCCCTCCAGAAATCCAGCGCATCCGGAGGGACAGAAAACGACGTGGTCGTCACCTGTCCCGCGCCCTTCACCCCCGGACGCACGCCCTTACCCGCATACGGGAACGTCGTCATGATCGTCCCCGGCGTTCCGACCGCGTCACCATAATAAAAGTGATACACCCCGGCATTGTCGAAGTTGACCGTCCGCTTCACGAGTCGCAATCCCAACAGCTTCGTGTAAAAATCAAGATCCGCCTGCGCGTCGCCGACGGTGGCGGTTACGTGATGCAAACCGTTGATAGGCATGGAAATGGCCGATCTCGTCGTGAAAGTGCGTTCGCGCCCCGGCCGTTGCTTTGCTCGCGGTGATCGCCGGTCTCGAACTCGCGACACAAGGTACGATCCACCACTCAATATTCGGGCGCGAATCCTGCGAACGTCACGGCAGCGTCCCCTTGCGTGCGGTTCGTCGATGCGTCGAACGAAACCACCGCTTCGAAAGCGGCTATATTTCAACCATTCGATTACTACGACACGACCTCTCTCCCTAAAATGCATTATCTCCTCTTCTACGAGGTTGCGGATGGCTATGCCGAGCGGCGCGCACCTTTTCGAGACGCTCACCTGGCAGTCGCCCGACGCGCTCATCGAGACGGGAAGCTGATCCTCGGCGGTGCTCTCGCGAATCCGGTCGACGGCGCCGTATTGCTTTTTCGGGGATCGTCTCCCGCCGTCGCGGAGGAATTCGCAAGAGCGGACCCATACGTCACGAGTGGTATCGTCCCGCACTGGTACGTTCGCGAATGGACGACGGTCGTGGGTGACGATCCGGCCGTTGAAGCGTGAAAATCTTCGACGCCCACTTCCACGTGATCGACCCGCGATTTCCCGTCGTCCCGAACGAGGGATTCGTACCCGAACGTTTCACGGTCAGGGACTACCTGCGCGTCGCGGAGCCTCTCGGCGTGGTGGGCGGCGCCGTCGTTTCAGGCTCGTTTCAGGGATTCGACCAGCGATATTTAGTCAGCGCGCTGCGGAGACTCGGGCCTTCCTTCGTGGGCGTAACGCAACTCCCACCATCGGTCACGGACGACGTGATTCGCCGCCTCGACGGCGCCGGCGTCCGCGCCGTCCGATTTAATCTTCGCCGGCACGGATCGGTCCGGATCCACGGGCTGCGTGAGATGGCCGCCCGCCTCTGGGATCTGGTGGGATGGCACTCCGAGCTGTACGTCGAAGGCAGGGAGCTTGACATGCTCAGCCCGATCATAACCGGCATGCCCCGTGTCGTGATCGACCATCTCGGGCTGACTCGCAGAGCCCTGCCCCCGCTCCTGCGCCTCGTTGAAGGGGGCGTCTACGTGAAGGCGAGCGGATTCGGGCGCCTTCACTTCGATCCCGCTCCGGTCCTCCGCGAGATCGCCGGCGTCAACCCGGGCCTGCTCGTATTTGGAACGGACCTGCCGTCGACGAGAGCACCGCGCCCGTTCCGAGACGACGATCTGGCCCTGTTGATCGAGACGCTGGGGCCACGCGTGGCCGGCATGGTGTTGTACGAAAATGCCGTCGACTTGTATCGACCACCACAACCTATGACCGTCGTTGGGAGACCGAATCACGCATGACTCACCTTGCCTCTCGGAGCATCGCAGCGAAAGCGTCCGGAAGATCGCTCGCTTCGATCGCCTGCGCCGCCTTGTCTACGTCGTATTCGACGCGAACGAATTCGACGCGGAGGCCGTTCGGATGGGCAGGCGAGGACTCCGACTCTAGATCAAGCAAGACGTAACACGACCGCGGATCACCATCCTTAGGCTTTCCGATCGATCCAATGTTGATCGCATGCCGGTACCGCGTCTCTCCGTCCACTTCGTAGGCCATCGCGCGGTGGAACGGTTTGTGCGTATGGCCGAACAGCATGACGTCCGCGCCGGCGTCCTTCATCATTCGGAGGAAGCTCCTGTCGGGCCGGTCCTCGAAAAGATACTCGTTGATCCGGCGGGGGCTTCCGTGCACCATCAACACCTCGAGCGGCAATGCATCGGATCGCCGCGGCTTCTGGAGGGTGAGCCGGGCATGGCGCGGCAAGTCATGCAGGTACGCACGGGTTTCGTCCGTCACGACTCGGTTGGTGAACGCGATCGACGTCGCGCCGTTCGCCTTGTCTTCATCCGTTCTGTAGGCACATCCACAGTCGTCCGAATTGAGTCCGACGCCCTCGTCGTAGTTGCCGGCGATCGTCGGGACGGCTCTGCTGCGAATGGCGTCTACGACTTCGTTCGGCCACGGAGCATAGCCGACGAGGTCTCCGAGGCAGAATAGCATGTCCGGGCGTCGCTGATCGAAGTCGTCGAACACGGCCTCGAGGGCGGGAAGATTCGCGTGGACGTCACTGAAGAATCCGACGGTCATGACGGTTGCGCAAAACGGCGGTGCGGTGGTTCGACGTTGAAGACGGGTCGCCGCGGGTCTGCACCTAGACGGCGAACTAACGGCGACCGGGAGCGCCGTGAAGCGACCGCCCGGCGTTACGGCGCGGATTCGCGGCGTCGCTGGAAACATAGCCATTGTCGGGCGATTTATCCTATCGTTGTAGGAAGGAATCGTTCAAGCATCTCGGCATCGTATCGAAATCGATCATTCTGGAGGGATCCATGAACCGCCGCCTTACCTGCGTTCTTACGTCGTGCATCATCTTGATCTCATTGTCTATCGCGGCCTGCGAGAATGACGACCGTCCGGATCCGATCGAGGCCGACGATTCCGAAATGAGCTTCTTCATTACGAGCGCGGGTCCGGGAGACGGTGCAAATCTCGGTGGGCTGGAAGGCGCCGACGGACATTGTGAAATGCTCGCCGCAGCGGCCGGTGCCGAAGATCGTACGTGGCGGGCGTACCTCAGCACCAGCGCCGCGGAAGGCCAGGCGGCCGTAAACGCTCGCGATCGCATCGGCTCGGGCCCATGGTACAATGCGAACGGCGTCGCCGTCGCGGATAACGTCGACGACTTGCACTCCGACCAGAACAATCTGAACAAAGAGACCGCACTCGACGAGAACGGCAGCGTCGTCAACGGCCGTGGCGACGACCCCAACCGGCATGACATCCTGACGGGCTCGCAGCTCGACGGCACCGCCTTCCCGGACGACGAGGATCATACCTGCGGGAACTGGACCGGCAACGCGGAAGGCAGCGCTCAAGTCGGCCATCACGATCGCGAAGGCGGAGGCGACAATCCCACGTCATGGAATTCGGCGCACGGGTCCCGAGGATGCAGCCAATCCGACCTGCAGGGGACGGGAGGGGACGGCCTGTTTTATTGTTTCGCCGTGAATTGAGGGAGGCGGCCGCGCCGTTCGAGGACTCGAGGGCGAATGTCGATCCGCGGCCTTCACACGTAACGCGCGCACGGATCGGCGGCTAAAACGCCACGCCGAGTCCGGCCGACATCGTACTGACACGCCCGACGCTGACGTCTGCAGTCGCGTGAAACAGGCCCAGCTTCAGGTCGACCCCCAGGACGCCGCGCATCTTGTTGGCCGCGGCCAGTCTGAACCGGGTCGGGACAGGTTCCGAATCGGCTCCGTCCGTATCGGGATCGTACAGGTAGCGCACCACGGCGCCGGACTGCTCCGCCTGCAGCGCACCGTACACGCCTACCGGACCCAGGCGCTTACCGACCTGCACGTTCGCCGCGAACGTGGAAACCCGGACGAGGGGCTCGCCCTCCCTATCGTCGGCGCCGGCGCGCTGCCAAAAGAGCTGCACGGCCACGTCGAACGGCAGAAGCGGTAGGTACGGATTGAGACGGTGTCGCACGCCGAATCCGAACAGGCTGACGGACTCCGTGTTCTCGCCGCTTATCTGCGGCACCCAGCGTAACGTCACGTCCGTCCCGAGGTACGTCCCCACGACCAACTCCGGCACCAGGAAGGGCGCTACGTTCAGATTCACTATGCCTCCGATGCCCTCCAGCGTATCCGTCCGGTCTATGGAGATCGGAAGGGTCAGTCCGAGATACGAATACGTCGTATCCTGCTGAACGTGAACCGTCATCCGGCCGGGTTCGGATTCGCCAAAAAAGCTGGGCGCCTCTTCAATGGTGAACGTAGCGGGGACGATGAGCCTGATCGTCTCGTCACCTACGTCTTGATCGATCGGAAGGTCGTCGACGTATGATGCGCTGAACGTCTTACCGCTCTCGGGCACGAACGCACCGAAAACCTTAAATCCGACGTATACGTTGAGTGCGTCGTTCGGCGATCCCAGCCGAATGGCGGGCACCAGCGCCGCGTTAAGATTCGCACCGACGGCATCCACGAGAGGCGCGACGTAGCCGCGAGCATATCCTTCCCC
>CAZMXY010000074.1:9593-12754 GCA_964570345.1 uncultured Rhodothermales bacterium
TCTACTTATCGGAGGATCGACATTTTCTTCGTCCGGGTAGTCGAACCCGACGTGACACGGTACAGGTACATCCCGCTTGCGACGCGCTCGCCGGTTTCGCTCCTTCCGTCCCAGGCGGCTTTGTGATAACCGGCTTCCTGGACGTCGTTCACGAGGGTCCGCACGCGACGACCCGTAACGTCGAACACGGTGACGACGACCCGGCCCGCCCGGGCGGTTTGGTAGCCGATGACCGTCTCCGAACGGAAGGGGTTCGGATAGTTTTGATCGAGCGTGAAGGTGAGAGCGCGCGCGGGCGTCTCTCCGAGCTCGGTCTCTCGGAAGGCGTTCGTACCTACAAACACCGTCAGGCTTCGAGGCTCGTGATCGCGACCGAGGCTCACCGTGAATCGGCCGTCCACGATCGGGATGACCTCGCCGAAATCGCGGTCGAGCACGGATACGCCGAATCCCTCCGGCAGCGTCTGCTCCTCGATCACCGTCAGTTCCACTTGCCTCGCGTCGTTATCCGGAAGAGCGAGCTCCAGGTCCCATCGCCCGCCGTCTGTGCTCAACGGTTGCATCCGGCGCGCGTACCGTGAGCCGCCGTCCATGATCGAC
This sequence comes from uncultured Rhodothermales bacterium, assembly GCA_964570345.1. Lineage (GTDB taxonomy): Bacteria > Bacteroidota > Rhodothermia > Rhodothermales > VXPQ01 > CAZMXY01. The sequence continues at coordinate 10,194 of CAZMXY010000074.1, forward strand.
AATCGCACGTGCTCGCCGAATGGGGGCGCTTCCATGACGTCCGACGTACGCTTTGCGGTCGCGTCCCGGCTGAAGCCGATCCAGTTCTGCGAATCCATCAGCGACGTCCCCGGGACGCGAGCCACGAGGCGCATGAGCGGCTCGTCGGCGGAAGCCGCGTCCTCCCCTTCGTCCGGCGGCTCGTCAGGTTCCGATGCTTCGACCGGTCGAACGAAGATGGATACTGGCTCCTCCGAAACGTTCAGTACGAAGTATCCCTCCCACGGCTGCCACACGTCGATGCAGGAGGATTCCTGGCACATCTCCGTTCCGTCCCAGTACGCAATCGTCCGCACGACCGAAGCGTCCCGCCGGACGTCGTCGAGCGATACCGGAAACGCGAACGGATTCGCTACCTGGTTCCACCCGGGCTGAAGCGTGATGCGGAAGGGCGTCGACAGATCGACGGCTTGCCCACCGTCGACGTCGAACGAGCGCCCATCCCGCACGGTGAGAAAGAACGCGGCACCGGGCGTGAAGGCGGCAGCCATCGCGGGATGCTCCCGGTAGGCGCCTCCCTCCCACCGCAGCAACCGCCAATTCGACGGCGCATAGGGTCCGTAATCGTCCGCCAACACGCCCTCCACCGTCGGATCGTCCAGCACCAGCGGCACGGAAATCATGGCGTAACCCGCGCTCGGCAAGCCGAGGTCGGCCGTTACGCTCTGTTGGATTCGCACCGTCTGAACGGCCGGGCGAATTTGCGGCTCGACGGGCGGATACGTCGCCGTCGTTCGGCCGTCGGTGAGCCGCACGTAGTATTCGATGCCGCGCATCGTGACGTCGTCCGCCGGGATGTCACCCTCGAACCCGGCTGCGGCGACACGCAACGGAACGGCCGTGCGGTACGTTCGCTCGCCGCCTCGCCGATAAAACAGCTGACCGGACGTCGGCGCGAATTCCTCGGGCTCGGTTACGTCGACCACCTGCGCTACGCCGTCGACAGGATTCGTCCGGAAGCTCACGTCGAACGCGACCGAACGGATCGAGTGAAGCTGCCCGGTAAACGGCGGCGCGTCCGTGGAAGCGACGTAGAGCGTGCGGTCGGATCCGATCGCCGGCGAGGACCAGATACGGGCGGCCAGGTCGAGACTCCAGCGAGGCGTTCCATCGGGGAAGACGGCGTACAGCCATCCGCCGTAGGATCCGAAGTATATGATGCCCTGAGCGTCGACGGCCGGCGACGAGATGACCTGACTATCGGCTTCGAAAGCCCACAAGCGCGTCCCGTCCGGACCGACGGCATAGAGGTTTCCGTCTAGCGATCCGACATAGATCGTGCCGTTCGCTCCGATGGCGGGCGACGACACGATCCGACCGTTCGTCCGAAACGGAACCGCCCATTGCTCCGCACCGTTCGGGCGGACCGCATAGAGATTGCCGTCGAGCGATCCCACGTAGATCGTGCCGTCGGCGCCGATGGCCGGAGACGAAACCACGTCGCCACCGGTGGAATAGGACCATCTCGCAAATCCTTGGGGATCGATCGCGTATAGACGGCCGTCGAGCGCAGCCACGTAGATCGTTCCGTCCCTGCCGATGGCGGGCGAGGCGATGAGTTCAGCGCCGATCGTGACGGTCCAGCGCTCCGTGCCCGTCGACGGGTCGAGAGCGTACAGATTCCCGTCGAAAGAGCCGACGACGATCGTCCCGTCGGGTCCGATGTTCGGCGACGTCCAGATTTCGTCACCGGCTTCGAACGGGGTCCATTTGAAGCGGCCGTCTTGCGGCAGGAGCGCATACACCTTTCGATCGCGTGAACCGACGTAAATGGTGCCGTCGGCGCCGATGGCCGGGGAAGAGATGGCATACCCGCCGATCGAAGTCGCCCATCGCCGGCGCCCATCCGGTGCGACGGCGTATACGCTGTCGGCCGAGCCGATGAATACGGTCCCGTTCTCGCCGACTGCCGGCGAGGAATAGGTGGAGCCGCCCATGTCGTACGTCCAGGCCTTCAAGGGATGCAGCGGACCCGACATGCTAGTCCGCCCCGTGTGCGATGCGTTCTGACGGAAACCCGGCCAGGGGCCGTCCGCCAGGTCTTCTTCGAGCGCGACCGCGTGCCGCGGTGATCCATCCGCATCCGGAGAGCCGAACAAAAACACGATCATGGCGACGATTTGAAGCATCATCCGCTTATGCTTGTGAAGTCGATTCTGCCGGCCTGCATCGCACGGGACCGCGTCGCCTCCGTCATCCTACAGCGTGACCGACAATCCCGTACCGGCTTCGAGACCCAAAAAGTCCCCGAGACGAACGCCGAAACGCGTCCAGAAATCGACGGTGTCGGAGAGCGCCGTCTCAGGCGACACTCCCATGCTGACGAGCAACTTGGACGAAAATACGTCCGTCTCGTCGAAGTAATGCACGCCCGTGTGAAGACCGATCGAGGTAGACGTCCCCGTGCGCATGCGATAGGAGGCGAACACGTCGACCTGATTCGGCAGCGTCTGCAGCGCGGGGGTCGGAGCGGCGCCGGGCGCCACCAGGCTTCCCTTTCCGCGATCGCGATAGCGCCCGAC
>CAZMXY010000074.1:12854-17241 GCA_964570345.1 uncultured Rhodothermales bacterium
ACGCCGGGGGACACGTTCAGACCCTGTCCGAAAGCCGGCGTCCGAAAATCGTAGAAATTGCGACTGAGCTGCACGGTCGTCTCGAACTCGTCCTGCGAGAGGGCGCGCTTGCCGCTCGGCAGGTTCACCCCCAGCGTGAGGGCCACGCTGCTGCGTCCGATCTCTGCGGCGTGGCCTAGCATGAACTGCGCGTCGCTGAGCCCGGCGATGGGTTCCAGGCCTCTTCCGCGCGCCGTAGCGGGACTCGTTCGCAAGCTCAGGCTGGTGGACCTGCCGATCGGAACCGCCGCGTAGATCGGGAAACTGACCTCCTCGATGTGCCGGTCATTCTCGAGGACGTACCGCTGATAGTAGACCCCCGTCGTCACCACGCCGGCCGGCCGGACGCTCGAGAGAGGCCCGGCCTGCTGCGCATGCGCGGTCCGGGCAGGTACGAAGACGATCAGCGTCAATCCGATCCCGTATACACACCGAAACATGCTTCGCCGCGAATGGAAAGTCATGGCCGCAGAACGTGGGATGGATGCAATTGAGGATTCCGGCCTTCAGTGCGAAAGGAATTCGACTCACTCCCTTCCGGGGGGTGGTGGCGGATCGGGCAGGCGCGCTGCCCCGGAACCGGCGGCTTCCGCGAACGGCTTGCGAGACTCCTGCCCGGGCACGAGGTTCGCTCCGAGGTTTTCGCCGAGCGTGCCGATGCGAAGATCTACGAGGTCCAACGGGCCGTCACCGATCGCGTCTTCGCGAGAAGCCATTGCGACGACGTCCTGGGTGGTCCCTTCGGCATCGCGCATGCTTTCTGCCGAATCATACTGCGCGGCCGCCGCCTCGAAGTTCGGGTCGAGCTGCTGCGCCTGCCCGAAATGCCGGGCCGCGGCATCGAAATTGCCCGCATCCTCCTCCTGCAGACCCCGCGAGTAGGCAAGAAATGCCTGCATGTTTTGGGTCGGCAGCCGCTCGATCTGCTCCCGCTGTTCGGGGGTGAGCACGTATCCGAGCTCGTCAATCAAGGCGAACGCCACGTCCTTCTGCAGCCGGAAAAGGTCGCTAATCGACCCCGATCGGCTTTCCACGGCCGGCACTTCGGCACTCTCAACGGAGACGAGGGCCGCATCCACGCTCAGATTTCCACCGGCGAGCACGTTATAGTTTCCACCCACCAGCCGTCCTGCGCCCAGGAGGCGACCCATGCGCGGCGCCGTGGACGGATCGACGGCCCCGGTCTGCCCGAGATCCAACTCATCCAGCAGCGCCTGCAAACGGACGCGCTCCACGAGCTGAAGATCAGGTACGCGGGCCAGATCGATGGTCAGCATCTCCGCGAGCCCGCGACCGAGAGGTGCGTACTGGTCGTCACTTCCCTGGTATCGAAAGGGCACCACGGCCAGAATGCGCGGTGAGGTCTCCCCCCCGATTTCCGCCTCTCGCAGTACCTGCTGTCGGATTTCTTCCTGCGCAATCTGCCGTGAGAGCGTGCGATAGCGCCCCTCCATCAGCTTTCGGTACGGCGACAGGCGGGGTACCTCGACGTATTTCTCGTAAAGTCGGATGGCCGTCTGCTGCCTGCCCATGGCCTCAACGGCCAGACCGAGGTGCAGCAGCGTCTTCGGATCGTCCGCACCGTGCGCGAATGCCTCCTGCAACCGTTCGGCCGCTTGCGGAAAACGCTTGGTCCGCAGGTAGATGATCCCCAGGTCCCGGAGGGCCTCCGCGTCCCCCGGATCGGCTGCAATCCGAGCCTGCAGACGTCGCGTTGATCTCTCATAATCCGCAGGATCATCGCTCATGCGAATACCGGCACACGAGGTGCAGAGCACCGTCAGGAGCATCAGACACGACGTTCGCGCCATCCACATGTTGAGCGGAGTATCGTTCGGTAGTGGAATGCTACGCCTCCGGAGTCAGGAAAGCAGCGGCTTAATGCTGTCCGCCTTCAGCTGGGCTCGCTTGTAACTCGAGTCGTAGTCCAGCGCCTCCAGGAATTTCTCGTAGGCGGCACGGTAGTCTTTCCTCTCCAGGAGCGCAAGTCCCTCCGAATACGACAACATTGCGTCGAGCGACTTCGTATCGCCGCGGGCACCGAGCTGCGTCTTCTCGAGATGTGAATTGATACCCTGCGCCACCTTCAGGCTCAGGTCTTCGGCCATCTCGTAGAATCGATCCGGCCGGCCGCGCACCTGTTCCGTCATGAGAATTTCGCCCGTCTCGACCTTGACGAGCCGGACGTTGATGACCATGCCCCTTCGGCTCACCTTCATGAAGTCGCCGAGCAGTACGGCTGTCGCGCCCAGCAGCTTGCCGGCACGCACGGCGGTCTCCTGATCGACGCGGCCGCGATCCTGCTGCAAATCCAGCTCGTCCAGAAGCCATTGCAAGCGCTCTCGTTCGACGACTTTGAGGTCCGTCGCCCCACTGAAATGGCTGATCATAAGGGAGGACAGCCCTTTACCGAGGGGGTCCAGCTGCGCCTGATCACTCGTAATCGAGTTGTTGTTGAAGTCGATGATCGCCATGGTCTGCAGGCCGGGATCGGCGCGCTCGACCGTGTAGTCCCCCCCGAAGTCTTTCCGGACCTCGTAATACAAGTTCATCAGCGGCGGCGATTCGACGTCGGGGTCCAGCTCGACGAGAGGCGGTTCCATCTCGAGGAGGTCATGGATTGCCTGGCGCGCCTCGCCTTCCATTTGTTTCGCGACGTAGGCCCTGCCCAGGTAGTGCAGTGCTTGCTTTCGCACCTGTTTGTCCTGCGTCTCGTTGCCGGCGAGGTCCGCGAACAGCGTGATCGCGCCGTCGAAGTCCGCCGATTGATAGGCGGCAACGGCCGTCTCCAACTCGGCATTCTGACCGAAGAGGCGGGGCGCAATGATGAGCGTGATCACGATGACGAAGATGGATCGGCCGCGCATCATGGCGCGCCTGACGTTCTGGTTAGGACGTAACCACCGCATGGTGTCTCCTCCAAATCCGAATAAGATGTATCGATATGATGGGGTCCTTCGCAATCGCGCAGAGGTCACGCGTACCTCCGACGGAAGCGGGTGGTGCGTATCAACATAGCAAAGTTTCGGTCGCGCCGCACCCCTCATTCCTTCTTGATTTGAAAGGCTAGCGGATAGGTCTGCGGCTCAAAGCCCGGCTTCAGCACGAGCGTCTTTTCCTCGTCGAGCACTTCGAAACCGTCGCGCCGTACGGAAATCCGATAGGTGCCGGGGGCCAGTTTCAGCTCGGAGGGGGCTAGACCGCGGCTCTCTCCATTGATCCAGATGCTGGCCCAGGTCGACGTTCCGTCCGCCATGGTCGTCACCACATTGACCGAGCTCCTGAAGTAGCAGGTGACCACGTGGGATCGCCGGGCCGCAACCGTAACGCTCGTCTCGGCATGGTGAGGCGGCTCGCCGCAGGTGACCGTGTGCGTACCGGTCTCGAGCGTGAGCGGCCCCGACGCGCTGACCGGTCTGCCGTCCACTGCGAGGCGCCCTCCCGCGTCCGCCTCCACGGTCAGTGTACCCGTCGAGGTTCGCGGCGGAGGCGTCGATCGGTCGTTCCCCCCGTCATCGCCCGCGGCACGCTGCAGCGTTGCGGCGATCGTGTAGATTTCGCCCGGCACGAGCTCCTGCCGGCGCTCCCAGTCTTCGTAGCCTTCCTTCTGCAGGACTATCGCCAGCCGTCCTGGGGCCGCCTCCTCAAGGGTGTACGGAGTGCGACCGACCTGCCGGCCGTTAATCCACACGTCGGCGTCGCCGGGTATCGACGTGATGATCCCGGTGGCCGACCGGGCGTCGGACGTTTCGGCCAATTGTAAGTCGAGCCTGAGCGGCCCGGCGGTGTCGGCGAACAGGGTGGTGTCGACCGGCACATAGCCGTCCTTCACGAGGCGCAAGGGCAACGGACCCTGCTCCACGGCCCAATCGCTCAGCGGCGTTTCCCCGATCACGTCGTCGCCAAGGTAGACGGTGACCCCCTCGGGCATCGTCGTCACCGAAAGCAACGCGGAAGGAGCGGACGAGAACCACGCCCGATAGCCGAGGAATCCGGCCGCGGCCAGTAGGACGATGAGCATTGCAGCAGCTCCAATGAGGAGCGGGCTTCGGACGACGGAGGCCTCGGCCGATCGAACCGCCGGCTTCAATTCGTTCGAGGCGCTCTGCGTCGTCGCCTGGGACCCTTCGAAGGCGGCCAGGTCGTTGAGCATCTCGCGCGCGCTCTGATACCGCTTAGCGGGATCCTTCTCCAGTGCTTTCATGACGATACTGACGAGCGCATCCGGGAGATCGGGAACGAACTGGGTGGGCGGCGGAAACGCCTCCTCGACAATGCGCTTCAGGACGACGTATTCGCTTTCGCTCCGGTCAAGCGGCACTTGCCCGGCCAGCATTTCGTAGATGGT
>CAZMXY010000075.1:0-8225 GCA_964570345.1 uncultured Rhodothermales bacterium
ACGGCATATGGTTCATTGTTTTTTTGGATCAGAATTCCTCTCTCGATGCTCTTGGCATGCTCCACCAGCTCCGACGTCTTGGAGCGAAGCTCCGTGATCGTTGCCACCGCTTCTATTCCACGTGTACTGTACATGATCTGGCCTGAGGATAACTCGCTGCGCTCAAATTGGACGACCTATTAACCGTCATGAGGATATACAAGTTTCGATGGAAGTATCCATTAACATGAGCACAAATTACTACGCAACACGCATGCAGTCGAAGGGATGACTACGCCCTCAATCATCGTTTGGGGCACTTAAATGGATGATTTTAGGCATATCATGTAACGTTTTTGTGGAGGATTTACCCGACAAGTATCGATATGACTAGGTCCATGGATTTGTAATATTTTGGAACCGCAATGCATCTTTGCAGAGTGACGGGGATGACCGTTGCCACACAGAAAAATGAGACGTTCCGAACGGCCAAGCTGTTGGTCGTTCGGACCCTACGGACCGACGGCGAAAACGACGCGGCAAGGGAAATGCTGGCGCTGGATCCGGGATTCGGAGCCGGCACGGGCGACGTGGTGCTGGTCGCCCGACAGGGGCAGGTCGTGCATCAAATAATGGAGGACGATTCCGTTCCGGCGAACGTAATCGTCGTCGGCGTCGTCGACGACTGGAACGTCGACGACCTTTAGCCCTCGCCGTGACATTCCGCCGCGAAGGACGTATTTTGCGAAGTCGTGCCGCCTCGTCCGCCGACCCTTCCAGGTCCGGCATTCGGAAATTACATTTCGCGTAGCGTGCGCTTATGATCGATTCGGCAGCTATTGCGTCGCATCCTGCGCCGTCGCGCAATCTGCCCCGCACCGTTTCCGGCCTGCGTCTCTCGTTCTGCCTGCTGGTCGGCGTGCTGTCCATGATTGCTGCGGATCACCGTGCCGTCGCGCAGGATGATTCGACGACCGACGTTCCTCTGGTCACGAAGACGGTCGCGATTCGAAATGCACGCGTCGTGCAGGCGCCCGGGAGGATTCTCGAGCACGGCACGATCGTGATGCGGAACGGCCTGATCACCGCCGTCGGCCGGGACGTCGAAATTCCGTACGACGCCGACGTCATTGAGGGAGATTCGCTCACGGTCTACGCAGGGTTCGTTGACGGTCTCTCGCATGCCGCCCTGCCGGAATCCGAACGTGAACGCGGATCCGACCCCGTCAACTCGGCCGAGCCTCCTCCCGAGCTGGCCGGTATCCAGCCACACGTCTCCGCGCGCGAACACCTCGAACCGGCGCACGAATCCGTCGACGCCATCCGCCGACTCGGATTTACCGTGGCCCACGTCGTCCCGTACGGGCGCATGCTCCCGGGCAGCGGCTCCATCGTGCTCCTGACCGGCGAAAAGCCGGTCGACATGGTGCTCAGGCCCGACGTGTCCCTCTTCCTGCAGTTCGTCGGCGGTCCGGGCGTCTATCCCGCCACTGCAATGGGGGTCATGGCCCGGCTTCGCCAGCTCTATCGTGAGGCGGAACGGCGCAGGAGCATGGAGCTCCACTATGCGGACAATCCTGCCGGAATGGACCGGCCGTCGTACGACCCCATCCACCAGGCCCTTTATCCGGTGATCAGCCGCGAAAAGCCGTTGTTCGTCGCGGCCGACGGCAGCGACGGTGCGCTAGAGGTGCATCGCGCGCTCCAGCTCCGCGACGAACTGGGGTTCTCTCTCTCGCTGGCCGATCTCGGGCAGGGTTTCGACGTCGTAGGCGCGCTCAAAGAGGCTGCGGTTCCCCTCTTCCTCACCCTCGGACTTCCCAAGAAGCCCGACGAACACGACGCCGATTCGACGGCCGTCGACACGGTCCAGGCCGTCACGCCGGAATCCAGCCATTTCGTCAGCGACTTGCGCACGCATACGTACCTCGACGTGGATCGTGAACGAGACAATCTCATCGCCCGCAAGGCCCTGTCCCGCCGGCGCTACGTCGAGACGGCGCTCAAGCTTCACGAGGCGGGATTGCGATTCGGATTTTCGACCCGAAACGTGAAGCCGGAGGAGATCCGGGAGAACGTTCGCGAGATGATCGACGCGGGTCTGCCCGAGGACGCGGCGCTCGCCGCCCTCACGATCGACGGCGCACGTCTGCTGGGCATCGATCGCAACGCGGGCACGATCGAAGCCGGCAAACTGGCGAATCTCGTCGTGACGAAGGGCTCCTATTTCGGAGACGGCGACGACCCTGTTCGGCACGTTTTCGTCGACGGGCGCAGATATGACTATGAGGAGGACGAGGACGACGCAACGATCGATGCCCAGCGGCAGGCGCTCGCCGGAACGTGGAATCTGACGATTCAGACGCCGGACGGCGAATCGACCGCGCGTATGGCGTTGTCCGTGACGGACGACGCCATCAAAGGGCGCGTCACGAGCTCCGAGCTCATGCAACCCGCCGACCTCGTCGACGCCTCCTTCGAAAACGGACACCTGTCCTTCAGCCTCGACACGTCCGAGCACGAACGGATCAGCGCCGAACTCGACGTCACCGGCGACACCCTGACCGGGACGATCAACGTGCCGGGTACCGGCGTCCTGGAAGTGACCGGGTCGAAGGCGCCCGAGAACTGAACATCAAAGTTATGCGACCGATCCTTTCCTTTATCGCCTGCCTCATCGGCTTGGTCGCCTTGGCGGCGCCCGTCGCGGCGCAGGATCTGCTCGTCCGAAACGGCACGATCCTCACCGTGACCGGTGGAACGCTCGAAAACGCGGACGTGCTGGTCCGGGACGGCCGCATCGCGCAAATCGGCTCGAATCTGAGCGCGTCGGGCGTCGAGACGATCGACGCCACCGGACTCTACGTGATGCCGGGCATCATCGACGCCCATTCCCACATCGCCGTCAGCAGCATCAACGAGGCCACGTCGCCCACCACGCCCGAAGTGAATGTCGGTGACGTCCTCGTGCCGTACGACGTGCGGCTGTATCGCGCGCTCGCCGGCGGCGTCACGACGTCGCAGCTCATGCACGGCTCCGCCAACGTCATCGGAGGCCAGTGCGAGACGATCAAGCATCGTTACGGCGTGCGCGATCCGGATTCCCTGCGGATGCAGGAGGCGCCACGGACGATCAAGTTCGCCCTCGGTGAGAATCCGACGCGCGTTCACGGAAATCGCGGATCCGGCGCCGGCAACGTGAGCCTCGTGCCGCGTACGCGGATGGGCGTCGAGTTCGTCATTCGCAAGGCGTTCAACCAGGCCCTCCGCTACATGGAGGAGTGGGAAACCTACGAAGCCGGGCGCGCGGCCGATCCCCGCGCGATCCCGCCCGAATACGACGGTCGCCTCGACATCCTCGCGGACGTTCTGCGCGGCGACGTCCTCATCCATACTCATTCATATCGGGCCGACGAGATTCTGATGCTGCTCGACGTGCTGGACGATTTCGGGATCGACCGCGTCGTCTTTCAGCACGTGAACGAAGGATTCAAGGTCGCGCCGGAGCTGGCCACCCGTGGCGCAATGGCTTCGGTTTTCTCGGACTGGTGGGCTTACAAGTTCGAAGTATACTATTCGACGGCCTACAACGCCGCCATTCTGACCCGAAACGGCGTCGTGACGTCCATCAACTCCGATTCTCCGGAGCTCAATCGCCACCTCTATCACGAGGCCGCTAAAACGCAGCGGTACGGGGATTTGTCGGACGACGAAGCGCTCGCGCTAATCACCATCAACCCGGCGAAACAACTGGGCATCGACGACCGAGTCGGCTCGATCGAAGTCGGGAAGGACGCCGACCTGGCGATGTTCAGCGCACATCCGCTGTCGATCTACGCCGTCCCGCAGAAGACCGTGGTCGACGGCGTCGTCCGCTTCGACGCCGAAGCCGACGCGGACGACGTACGCCTGCTCGTCGATCCGGAGGAGGAAATCGACGCGGCCGAATTCATCGAGGGCGGCCACGCGCATCAATGCCTCGACGGCGCGTTTTTTCGCGCGGCCGCGGCAGAGAGGCTGTAGATCATGATGAATAGCCCTTTCATACGTGGCGCCGCGGTGATCGCGGTGCTGACGCTGGTCGCCGCGCTGAGCGCCGATGACACGGCCGCTTCTCGCGCCGCCGCTGGCCTCATCGCCGACGCGAGCCCAGTCGCCGACGCGAGCCCAGTCGCCGCTGCGAGCCCAGTCGCCGCCGCGAGCCCAGTCGCCGCCGCGGGCCCCGTCGCCGCCGCGGGCCCCGTCGCCGCCACGGAAGCAGTCGCCGCTGCGGGCCCCTTTGCGCTCGTCAATTGCCGCGTGGTGACGATTACGAACGGGACGATCGATCGCGGAACGATCGTGATCCGCGACGGCCGCATCGACGCCGTCGGGGCGGACGTCGTCGTTCCCGCCGACGCCGAGCGGGTGGACTGCGAGGGCCACAGTGTATATCCGGGCCTGATTGATGCCGGTACGCGGCTCGGCCTGGCCGAAGTCGGCGCCGTCCAAGAGACGAATGACTACAACGAGATCGGCGACGTCATCCCCCAGATGGACGCCCTCACGGCCGTCAATCCGAATTCGGTCCTCATCCCGGTCACTCGCGTGCACGGCGTCACGACCGTACTGACGGCGCCCGCGGGCGGACGAATGCCCGGCACCGCCGCGCTCATCAACCTTCACGGATACACGCCGAGGCAGATGCATCTCGGCGACGTGAAAGCCGTCATGTTGAATTTTCCCGTGCGCCCGAAGACGAGCTCGTCGGATCGGCGCACGAAGGAGGAGCGCGAGGAGGAATACCGGAAGGCCATTCGGAAGCTGAACGACGTCTGGGACCGCGCCACGCTGTACGCGCGCATTGATTCAGCCTACCGGACGAATCCCGATCGCGAAAACAAGCCGGAATACGTCCCCTCCATCGAAGCCCTGCTGCCGGTCCTACGCGGAGAGAGGGCGTTGATCGTTAGCGCGAATCACGCCCGAACCATCACGGACGCGCTCGAATGGGCCGAGGAGCGCGGCGTTCTGGACCGGCTGATCTTGAGCGGCGCACTCGAGGGCTGGCGCGTGGCCGACCGGATCGCAGAGAAAGGCGTGCCCGTTCTGGTGGGTCCGGTGCTGACGTTGCCGGGCCGCCCGTCCGATCGTTACGACAAGGCGTACGCAAACGCCGGCCTTCTCCATTCTGCCGGCGTGAAAGTGGCGATCCGAACCGGGGAATCGGAGAACGTCCGAAATCTGCCTTACCACGCGGGATTCGCGGCGACGTACGGCCTCGGACGGGAGGAGGCGCTCCGCGCCGTCACCATCGACGCGGCGGAAATCTTCGGCGTCGGCGATCTCGTCGGCTCGATCGAAGAAGGAAAGCTCGCGAATCTCTTCGTCGCCGACGGCGACCCCTTCGAAACGCAAACCAAGGTTCGGCACCTCTTCATCAACGGATTCAAGATCCCCCTCGACAATCGCCAGCTCCGTCTCTATGAGGAGTTCCTGGAACGCGAACCGGGCCTGGAGCTGCAGCCGACGAGGTAGTCGGGCGCCACCGTCATCGGGGGGCTTCAAGGATCTTTTCGATGCACACGCTCCGACTATTTACTTTGGTCGGGGAATCCTGTACTTAAGTATTCCCATGTCCTTGTGCGACATCTCGCCGTCCATCCCCGGTGAGTGAAGTAAGGCACACGTCCAACATTTAGGAGGTCTTATGTTTAACAATATCTTCTGCCTCGTATCTGCATTCGTCCTCGTCGTCTTCGTGAGTATTCCGGTCGTTGCGCAGCCGTCCGACATGACGGCGCACGACGAAGTGGCGGCCGACGATATGGAATTCGCGGATCTCCAGCCGCCGGGTTTCGATCCCGGAATGAAGCTAGCAGCGGTCCACGGAGATCCCGCAGTGGCTGACGAGCTCTACGTGATCCGGCTGTCCTTCCCCGACGGCTACCGCTTCCCGGCGCATTACCATCCCAAAGCCGAGTATTTGACGGTCCTGAAGGGCACCTTCCTCCTCGCCATGGGGCGTGAGGCGGACGAGTCGAGTCTCAAGCAATACGCCCCCGGTGACTTCTTGCACATTCCGGCCACGCATCCTCATTATGGTGGCGCAAAAGGCGAGACGGTGATCCAGCTCCACGGTGCCGGACCGTTCGAGGTCTTGTTGGTGGAGGATTGAATCGGTCGGCACGTCGTCCTTACACGCGCTCGAACAGCGCGCCTTCGATCGTGAGTCCGGGCCCGAAGGCGAGCGCGACGCCCGTGCCGAGGGTTTCGCGGCGCTCGAGGAACCGCTTGAGGACGAAGAGGATCGTCGGTGAGCTCATGTTGCCGTGCAGCCGCAGCACCTCGAGGCTGTCGAAGACGGCTTGATCGGTCAAGTCGAGGATTTCCTGCGCCTTGTCGACGATCGCGCGTCCCCCCGGATGGATCGCCCAGAAATCGACGTCGCCGGCCGTGAGTTTGCGCGGTCCGAGCAAATCCTCGAGGTAAGCAGGTAGATGGTTGGCGATGACCGACGGTACGCGCGAGGACAGCCCCATCAAGAAGCCGGTGTCACCCACGTCCCAGGTCATGTCGTCCATCGAATCGCCGTCGAGCCGTGCGAGGCCGTCGACGTAGGCCAGCTCGCCGACCGCCTCGTCGTCGCGAATTCCTGCGAGCACCGCCGCCGCGGCGCCGTCGGAGAACAGCGCATTGACGATGGCCGATTCGAGGGAATCATCCACCTGAAAGTGCAACGTGCAGAGCTCCGCACAGACGAGAAGCACGCGGGCCTCCGCATGGGAGCGGCAGAAACTGTGCGCGACTCGAAGGCCGTTGAAGGCCGCGTAGCATCCCATGAAGCCGATGAACGTGCGGCGCGTCTCCGGCGGCAGGCCGAGGCGCTTGACGAGCTCGACGTCGAGCCCGGGCGCAAAGAACCCTGTGCAGCTCACGGCCACGACGTGCGTGATTTTACGTGGATCGACGCCGGAGCGAACGAGCGCTTCACGGGCGGCGCTTTCGGCCAGTGGGATGACGGCCTCGCGGTAGAGCGCGTTGCGTCTCGAGGTGCTCGGCGAGGGAAGCAGGTCCCAGTTGGGTGGATAAAACTCGAAATCCGGCGCCTCGCGCCCATAGTCCTCCACGCACGAGAAGCGGAAGTCGATCGCGGACCGCTCGTAGATCTGCGGGATGCGTTTGCGGATCGGCTCCGGAATGGACGTGATGCGCTGCATGAATTCGGCGGCGTACTGCTGCGTGCGCCGTAAGGGCGGGTTCGCCGTTGCGATGGATTTGAGGACTGTTTTCATACAGAGGGTTTTCGCGACTCGGAGCCGAGCGCCTCATCCGTTACGCGCTCGCGAGAGGTCGTTACGCGCTCGCGAGAGGTCTCACTTACCGAGGTCCTTTGCTTCGTCCCAGTAGGCATCCATCACGTCCAGGTCGACGTCCGTCATCTTCCGGCCGGCTTCGGAGAGGCGGTCTTCGACGTGCCGGAATCGCCTGACGAACCGGTCGTTCGTGCGCGAGAGGGCGTTTTCCGGGTTGACGTCCACGAAGCGAGCGTAGTTGACGAGCGCGAAGAGAAGGTCGCCGAACTCGCGCTCCTTCGCTTCGGCGGACGCACCGGATTCCGCCTGATCTCGAAATTCGCGGATCTCCTCCTCGACCTTCTCCCATGCCCCGGCGCGGTCCGGAAAGTCGAAACCGACGCCCGCCGCCTTCTCCTGGACGCGATACGCCCGAAGCAATGCCGGGAGATGGCGAGGAACGCCCCCGAGAGCCGATTGCGTCTCGCCCTCCGCCATCTTGATACGTTCCCAATTCTTCAGCACCTGACCGACGTCGTCGACCTCGACGTCGCCGAATACGTGCGGATGGCGTCGGATCAGCTTCTCGGTCTCCGCCCTGATCACGTCGGTGAGCTGGAACCGGTCGTCCTGTTCGGCGATGACGGCGTGGAAGACGACGTGCAGGAATAAGTCGCCGAGCTCCGCCTTCAGTTCGGTCCAATCTTCCGCGTCGATCGCCGCCACCGTCTCATAGGCCTCCTCGATCAGAAGATGTTTGACCGATTCGTGCGTCTGTTCGCGATCCCACGGACAATCGCGGCGGAGCTGCCGAACCACGGCAACGAAGTCCGCGTACGCTTGCATCTCGTCGTCAGGGGGCGAAAACCGTGGATCGTAGACTTTCTCGTCGTTCATGCCCAAGCCCGTCTTGAGGCGGGCGGTCGTTGCTTGAAACCGGCGAATGGTGTGTTGAGGGCGTTGAGGTGTATT
>CAZMXY010000075.1:8325-16949 GCA_964570345.1 uncultured Rhodothermales bacterium
TGCGTTGAGGGGCGTTACGGCGGGTTGCGATGCGTTGCGGTGCGCTGCATGGATTGAAGTGCGTTGCCATGGGTTGAATGAACCCGAGGCGAACTTGGTTCACGCCGTCGGGCAGGATGGGGGTTTTTATCCACAAACAGAGTCCCTTTTCCACAGTGCCACTACGTTGACACGGCTATTTTTTAGTTTCAGGTTATAAGACGCCGCTTCCCGTGTCTAGGAAGCGTGCATCACGTAATCAAATCGTCAAATGATGCATCTCCTGGTGGATTCTGAGGTGTAGGACCGGGCCGGCGTGCGTGCCTGCGTGCCGGTGGACTCATGTAGAATCGCCAGGGGCTTATGTACAACTATCCACTCACCTGGGAGGTGTTATCATGGCAAGAGGAGTAAACAAGGTCATTCTCATCGGCAATCTGGGGCAAGATCCCGAGCTGCGCTACACGGGCAGCGGCACCGCCGTCTGCAACATGCGCATCGCCACGACGGAGTCCTACAAAGACTCCAACGGAGAATGGGTCGAGAAGACCGAATGGCACAACGTGGTCGCGTGGGCTCGCCTGGCCGAAATCTGCAACGAGTATCTCAGAAAAGGCTCGCAGGTCTACTTCGAGGGTTCGCTCCAGACGCGTTCGTGGGACGACCGGGACGGCAACACGCGCTACACGACCGAGATCAAGGCACGCGAAATGCTGATGCTCGGCGGCCGCGAAGGAGACTCCGGCGGCGGTTCTTCGAACGGATTCACCAAGAAGAAGGAGGAGCCGGCGGGCGTCGAAAACGACGATTTCTCCTTCGAGCCGGACGACGACCTGCCGTTCTGACACGTCAGCGTTTCGCGATCTGAAGAAGGGTGGCCGCGTCTCGAAGCGTAGCTGCCCTTTTTTGGCTGCGTCACGGCGGTCCCTACTCGTAACGGAGGCTCGTTACCGGGTCGGCCGAGGCGGCGCGGATCGACTGAAAGCTGACCGTAACCAGCGCTCCGACCACGGCGACCAAACCCGCCGCCAGAAACGTCCACGGCGTGACGGCGACCTGATAGGCAAAGTCTTCGAGCCAGGCCCGTACGAGCAGATAAGCAAACGGAACCGCGACGACGAAGGCGATGCCGACGAGCGCTGCGAAGTCCCGCGAAAAGAGCACGACGATGTTCGCCACGGTGGCGCCGAGCACTTTGCGGATGCCGATCTCCTTTCGCCGACGCACGACGGCAAGGGAAGCGAGGCCGAAGACGCCCAGGCAGGCGATCAGGATCGCGAGGCCTGCCGCCGTCGCGACGATCCGTCCGAGGCGTTCCTCCTGGCGATACTGCGCGTCGAGGGCATCGTCGAGGAAGTAGAACTCGAAGGGCAGGTCGGGCGCGGCGGCCGTCCATGCGCGCTCGATCCGCTCGATCGTTCCGCGAAGGTCGCCCGCTGCGATGCGCAGCGAGACGTCCGGACGCATGGAGGATGCTACGTTGACGTCGTTCGCCCCCTGAAACAGCCAATCCGCCGTTTGGACCAGGACCAGGGGCTGCACGGGCGTGTGCAGCGACTCGAAATTGAAGTCGGGAACGACGCCGACGATTTCGTGCGCGGCGAACGAGGCGCCCGGAATCCGCCTGCCGATCGCGTCTTCCGGCGACCCGAATCCCATGTCGCGGGCGAAAGCCTCGTTGACGACCACGGCCGCGGAATCGGCTGAGCGTTCGCGCGAAAATCCACGCCCGGCGATCGTCTGAATCTTCATGGTCTCCAGAAACTCGGGCGAAACCACGTTCGCCATCACGGCCCGGTACTGCCCGGCGTCGTCATCGAACCCGACACGTGCCCAGCTCTCGTTCATCGGGAAGGCTGAAGACGCCAGCGAGACGATTCGGGGATCTCCCTGAAAGTCCGTGCGCATGCGATCTACGAGCAACGCCGATCGCTCGGGTCCAACGCCCGTTCGGAGAACCACGACGTGCTCCCTCTGATAGCCGAGATCCTTGCTCTTTATGAAGTTGAGCTGTTCGACGACGAAGAGGGTGGCGGTGATCATCAAAATCGAAATCGAGAACTGCAGGACTACGAGGCCGCGGCGAAGGAGGCTCCGATCGGCAGCGATCGCGATACGGCCGCGCAGGACGTCTATGGGCCGAAGTCCCGAGAGCACGAGCGCCGGGTACACGCCCGCCATCAGGGCGATCAGCAGCGAGAGCCCGGCGAGGAAGAAAACGATGAGCGGATCAACCGCCGCCGTCAGCTCGCGTCCGGAAAGCGCGTTGAAGAAGGGAAGAGCCAGGCGCGCGAGGGCTGCGCCCAGGATCACGCCAAAAACGACGATCAGAAACGCCTCTCCCCAGAATTGGCGCATCACGTCCACGCGGGCTGCTCCCATCGCTTTGCGAACGCCCACTTCGCCTGCCCGGCGTACGGACTGCCCGATGGACAGCGTGATGAAGTTGATGCTTCCGACGACCAGCACTAACAGGGCGATTGCGCCAAGCATGTAGCTGTAAACGGGAGTGCTGATCGGCTCGATGCCGACCGGATATGCCGTGTTCAGGTGGACGTCCGTGATCGGCTGCAAGCCGATCCGATAACCCGCCTGGTCGACCGTCTCTCCGAGGACCTGCTTCAGCAGCACCGGAAGTTTCGCCTCCATGCCCTCTCTCGTTGCGCCGGCGTCGAGCAGCACGTACGTTTCGACGTAAACGTTGAACCAGCTCGATCGGGCCTCTTCATTCATCAGATCCGGCGCCTTGGTAAAGGGAATCAGCAGGCCGAACCGGATGCTCGATTCCGCAGGCGGCTCTGCCGCCACGCCCGTCACCTCGAATTCCTCCGGCTCGCCCACCAGATCGAGCATCAACGACTGCCCGACGGCCGGCTCGTCCCCAAAGTATTTCCGCGCGAACTCCGGCGTGATCACCACGGTATTCGGATGCGGGAACACGCGGCCGGGCAGCCCCTCCATGAGGTGAAAGTCGAACACGTCGAAAAACGTCGTATCGACCATCCGTACCTCCTCGTTGAAGCGATTGGTCTCGGGTCCGACGAGCGCGGTCAGCGCTCGGATGCGCACGGTCGCCTCGACCTCCGGAATCGATTCGCGCAGGGTCGGGGCCAGCACGACGGGCGTCACCGTGTAGAAGAACTCTCGTCCTTCGCCCCAGTCCTCCTTTCCCCAGGCGCGATAAATTCGGTCCGACGCGTCGTGGAACCGGTCATAGCTCCACTCGTGGCGAACGAAGAGCAGAATCAGCAGGACGCACCCTACGCCCAGCGCGAGCCCGAACACGTTGACGAACGTGTAGATCTTCTCCTTTCGGAGATTTCGGAGGGCGATTTTCAGATAGTTGCGGATCATGAAACGGGGGATTAAGCGCGCAGGCGGAGGATGCATCGAACCCTACCAAGAGGCGTGCCACGCGCGCAGTCGTTATATTTTCGAGCCGAATAGCCGACTCGGCGGCGGCACGTCCGCGTTCGGGCGTCGTCCGTCTGTGCGGTTGCGGCACATCGGGTGTTCGTACGTGGACACCGGCATCCGCCCCGCGTCCGGCGCTCCACCAATCGAAACATCGCCCTCCCGGTCATCCATCCAAACGAACCCGTGCTACGTAATCGCATGCCCCCACGTCCCTTCGTTCTCGCGGAAACCAGCTGGAAAACCGTGAAAGAGACCGACTACGAGGTCGCCGTGCTGCCGTGGGGCGCGACGGAGGCCCACAATTATCATCTCCCGTACAACACGGACGTGGCGGAATGCGATTACATTGCCGCCGAGTCGGCGCGGATCGCATGGGAGCAGGGTGCGCGCGTCGTCGTGCTTCCGACGGTGCCGTTCGGCGTGAACACGGGCCAGCTCGACGTCAAGCTCGATCTGAACCTGTACCCGAGCACGCAGGCGGCCATCCTCAACGACATCGTCGACGCCCTGGTTCGCAACGACCTCTACAAGCTCGTGGTGCTGAACGGGCACGGCGGCAACGATTTCAAGCAGATGATCCGCGAGACGCAGGCCTTCTATCCCGGCTCGTTCATCTCCCAGGTGAGCTGGTACCGGATCCTCGACCACGCCAACTATTTCGACGAGCCGGGCGACCATGCGGGCGAGATGGAGACGAGCGTCATGATGCACGTCGCTCCCGACCTCGTTCGACCGTTGGACGAGGCCGGCGACGGCGCCGAGCGGCGGTTCAAGATCGCCGCGCTGCGTGAAGGCTGGGCCTGGGCCGAACGCGATTGGACCGAGGTCACCGAAAGCACGGGCGTCGGCAGTCCGTACGCCGCGAATCCGGAGAAGGGTGCACGCTTTCTGCGAGACGTGACCGAGAAGATCGCCTCTTTCTACGTGGAGCTGGCGGCGGCCGATCTCGGCGCCCTGTACGAATAGCGAGACCGGGTGCCGACGGCGCGAACGCGGCCTGACGGGCCGCCGTCATCCCGTCCGAGATTGTCGAATTTAGAACGTGGATTGTCTAAATTCGGGCCACCCGCACCGTGTCCATCCATCCAATCACACATTATCGTCACCTCCTCTCTATGGCAATCTCACCGGTAGACCGCGGCCAGTGGACGTCGAAGCTCGGTTTCGTACTGGCGGCGGCCGGATCGGCGATCGGCCTGGGCAACATCTGGCGATTCCCGTACGTGACGGGTCAGAGCGGCGGTGCGGCCTTCGTCGTCCTCTACCTGGTATGCATTCTCCTCATCTGCCTGCCTTACCTCTTTGCCGAGCTGGCGCTCGGGCGACACAGCCAGAGGAATCCCGTAGGCGCCATCAAGGCGATCAAGGCGAACACGCCCTGGGTGCTGGTGGGCGGGCTCTGCGTCCTCACCGGCGTCTTCATCCTGAGCTACTACGGCGTGATCGCCGGCTGGGCGTTCGGCTACATCTTCAAGAACGTCTTTACTCCGACGACGGACTTCGGCGCGTACATCGCGACGCCGTCGATCGTGCTGCCGCTCTTCGGCGTCTTCATGTTCCTGACGATTATGGTCGTCCTCGGCGGCGTCGAACACGGAATCGAGAGATGGGCGAAAGTGCTGATGCCGGTGCTGCTCGTTCTGATGCTGGTGATCATCATCCGATCGGTGACGCTGCCCGGGGCGGGTGAGGGGCTCGAGTTCTATCTGAAACCCGATTTTTCGAAGGTCACGGGCCGGGTCATGCTGGCGGCACTGGGGCAGGCCTTCTTTTCGCTCAGTCTCGGGATGGGCGCCATGATCACGTACGGATCGTACCTGCCGAAGAAGGAGAACGTGCTGGTGGCCGGCGGCTTCGTGGCCGTTTTCGACACGATGATCGCCCTGCTGGCCGGGTTCATGATCTTCCCCGCCGTCTTCGCCTTCGGGAAAGATCCCGCCGGTGGGCCGACGCTCATTTTCGTCATCCTGCCGGAGATCTTCGATGCGATGCCCTTCGGCACGCTCATGAGCGTGATGTTCTTTCTGCTGCTCTCCATTGCCGCGCTCACGTCGACCGTGTCGCTTCTCGAAGTGGTCGTATCTTATTTCGTCGACGAGAAATCGTGGTCGCGCAAGAAGGCCGTGTGGATCGTCGGGGCCGTGACGTTTCTGATCGGCATCCCCTCGGCGCTCTCGGCCGGGGCATCGGAACGTCTTTCCGACATGACGTGGCTCGTCGGAGCGGGCGGATTTCTCGGGATGACCGACTACCTGAGCATCATGGACGCCATCTGGGGCAACATTTCGCTCGCGTTCGGTGCGCTGCTCATCAGCATCTTCGTCGGGTGGATCTGGGGCGCCCGCAGTGCCGCCGCCGAGATGGAAGAGGGAAGCAACCTCTCCCCCGCAGGCGGGAAGGTCTGGTCCTTCTTCATCAAATTCGTCTGCCCGATCTTCATTTTCTACGTGTTGTTGAACATCCGAGCGATCATCGGAGGGTGAGCGGCGGGGCGCCGATCACCGGATCGGCGGGACGGAACACTCCAGAGAACACGCGCGTTGCGCACCATACGGCCCCAGCGCATCGAGTGGCGCATCGAGCGCCTCCCCACTCGGCCGGCCTGACCGTCTCACATTCGGAGGGATCGACCTCACCTACGTTGGACCCTGACACTCCTCCTTTATTCCTCCTTCTCGTACTGCTTCAACACGCCGCCGCGCCGCTTACGAGCGGTTTCATCGTCGGTGGAATCATAACCCTGGTCCTTCTCCTGTTCCTGTCGGCTCTTTTTTCGGGCTCCGAAGTCGCACTATTCTCCCTTTCGGCTCCCTCGAAGGAATCGCTGGCCGAGCGCGCGGATGCGGCCGGCCGTCGCGTGCTCAAGCTGCTCGAGCGGCCGCGCCAGCTCCTGATCACCATACTCATTCTCAACACGTTCGCGAACGTCGCGGCGGCGGTTCTTGCCGCCGTGCTGACGGGATCGCTCGCGGCGGCGCAGAACTGGAATCCGACCGTTACGCTGATTCTGGAAGTGCTCGTCCTGGCGTTCGTGCTGCTCGTGGTCAGCGAAATTACGCCGAAGCTCATTGCCACGCGCCACTCCGTGGCGTACAGCCGAGCCGTCTCGGGACTGTTGACGGTGCTGCATCGCCTGCTCTACCCGCTCTCGAACCTGCTGGCACACTCGACGCGCCTCATGGAAGGGCGCATGAATGCCGCGGGCCGGAGGATTTCCTCGGAAGACCTCAAGGCGCTGGCCGACGTAGGTGAAGCGCACGGCACGCTCGAGTTCGAGGAGCGCGAACTCATCTATTCGATCGTCGAATTTGGAGAGACGTCGGTTCGGGAGATCATGGTGAGCCGCCTCGACGTCGTCGCGCTGCCCCTCAGCGCCACGCTCGCCGAAACGCTCGAGCTCATTCGCGAGAGCGGTCATTCGAGGATTCCGCTCTACGTGGATCATCTCGACAACATCCTGGGCATCCTCTACGCGAAAGACCTTCTCCCGCATCTCAATCGTAGGGACGCGTCGTCGCGACTGGACTGGACCCGAATCGCGAGGCCGGCCAACTTCGTCCCGATGGGCAAGAAGCTCGACGACCTGCTGAAGGACTTTCAGACGAAGAAAACGCATATCGCCATCGTCGTCGACGAATACGGCGGCACGGCCGGGCTCGTCACGCTGGAAGACGTTCTCGAGGAGATCGTCGGTGAGATTCGCGACGAGCACGACGAAACGGAGGAGGCCCTTTTCGAGCGCGTGGACGAATCCACCTTCCGCTTCGATGCACGGATCAATCTCGACGACGTCAACGAGATCGTCGGCACCCGTCTCGACACCGAGACGTACGATTTCGAAACGCTGGGCGGGCTGATCTTCCACATCACCGGAAGTATTCCCAGAGAAGGAGACGAGATGGAATTCGAGTCGCTCAAGATTCGCGTGGAAGCGGTCGACAACCACCGCATCGGCCAGGTGCTGGTCGAGGTCGCGCCGCCGTCCGAAGTGGAAGAGGTCGGTGAGGACGTCGGAGTAGAAGAGCGAAACGGGCGCAGCGAGTAGGGGAAACGAGAACTCCGCTTGCGATCCACCGCCGGATTCCACCGCCGCCGCCACCTACGCATGAAGTTTTGTTGCCTCCTGATAGCGATGGGATTGTGGGCCCCCGTCGGCGTTGCCGCAGGGTACGACGCCCGCGCGAACGGGACGCCCACGAGCGCGTCCGAGATTCGCTCCCTCGCCTTGTACGGTCCGCGTGAATTATCTACTTTCTGCGTCAGATCGGCCGTTGCCCGGCTCGCCGGGGAAACCGCACCCGGCTCGCCGCCGTTGGACCGGCAGACTGAAGATCCGTGGTTCGGATTCGACAAGGTCCAGCACCTCACCTTCAGTTTCCTCTTTACGCTCGGTACCCAGTACGTGGCCGTGAACAAAGGACGCCTTTCCGAATCGCAGGCCCTTCCCCTCTCTATCACTACGAGCGCCGCCCTGGGCCTTTCGAAGGAATTCTATGACCTTCACGTGGGATCGCGACGCGTATTCAGTTACCGAGATCTCGTCGCGAACGGCATCGGAATTTTTCTGGCCACGGGGCTCATTCTACTCTGATGCGACCTGAAGGCGTGAATCCACAGCGAAGTCGCGTTCTGCGGCACGGCCTTTGTAACTTCGACACCTGCCTGATAGGCTTTGATAACCTGTAGTTGCCACCCGATGCGACGTATCAAGGAATATTGCGGCATTTTCGGCATCTACAATGCCCCGGACGCCGCTCGAAAAATATATTACGGGCTGCATGCTCTCCAGCATCGTGGACAGGAGTCGTCAGGGATCGTCACGTCCGCCTACGACGAGACGAAGAAGCGCCGCGTCATGCAGGCCCACCGCGACCACGGACTCGTCCTCGACGTCTTCAGCGACCCCTCGCTGTTCGAGACCAAGCTGCTCGGCAACGCCGGCATCGGCCACAACCGGTATTCGACGAGCGGAGCGTCCAAGAACAAGGCCAACATTCAGCCGCTCATCGTCCATTATAAGGACGGCAACATCGCGATCGCGCACAACGGCAACCTGTCCAACGCGCGGGAGCTGCGGCAGTCGTTCAGCGACCGTGGAACGCTCTTTCAAACCACGAGCGACACGGAGCTCATCCTGCACTTGATCGCGCAGAGCCGGCGCCAGAAGCAGACCGATCAGATCATCGACGCACTGACGCAGGTCGAAGGCGCGTTTTCGCTCGTGATGC
>CAZMXY010000076.1:0-3411 GCA_964570345.1 uncultured Rhodothermales bacterium
GAGCTCGGCGCGGGAGGGAGGTAGAAGTTGTGCATGTAGTTTCCGCCGTGACGGGCCGAGGGATAGGCCTGAGCGGAAGCCGTCTGCGTTATGATCCAGGTGACGAGGAGCGTCGCGAGCGTTCGGAGGAGGCGCTTCATGTCTTCGCCGTACCGTTATTTGACATTCAGCCGTTATTTGATTTCCAGCCGTTCACCGGGATTCAGGATGAAGTATCGCTCCTGAAGAGGCTTTGACAGCCTGAGCTTGACCTCCGCAGGATAACCCTTTGCCCAGAATCGGTCGGCCTCGTCGTACGCCATCGTGCCGTGATGCTGCGGGAGGACGTAGTCCGGCGAGAGCGTATTGATGAGAATAACCGACGGCTCGACGTACGTGTTGTGCTCGGTGGGCGAGAAGAAAAGAACGTCGACGTGATCGAGAAAGAGGTGATCCTCCAGCAGCACGGAGTCGCCCGGCTGCAGGAAACGAAGGCCGTTCATGGTGATCAGATACCCGACGTCCTGCAGATTGGCTTCATAGTACACCGCAAAAAGCGCGTTCCCGTGAATCGCTCGGATGGGTTCGACGCGAATCCCCATGACCTCAAAGGCCTCTCGGGGCTTCGCCGCGATGATGCGCTCGTCGGGAATCCCGAGCTCGCGCGCGACGTCGAGAGTGCTCTCCGGGATCACGAACAGGCACTTCGAGTGCTCGACGAGAATGCGCGTGGTTCGGCGGCCGAAGTGATCGCCGTGTCCGTGCGTAACGAAGGAAACGGAGAGCGCTTCAGCCAGCTCGCGAGCGCTCACAGGCGACGGGGAGATGCGACCGGGGTACTCCAGGACGAGATCGGTGCCGATGAGCAAATCGCCGGACTTGATCAGCCAGCCGTTGTGGCCGGTCCACCACACGGCCGTTTCTCCGCGGTGGTTGCGGATCTCATCGATAAGCCTCGTCGAGTCGGCCTCCTGAGCTCGCAGGTCGACGGCCATGATCGAAAGCACGAAGGCGAGGGCCGGCAAAGAAGTGGTTAGCTTCAAGGCACGCGTTGAGTGAAGTGGAGGATGCTATATTGCAGCAAGAAGCTACCTCTCAAGTTCGCAAGTGACAAATCCGCCGGTGAACGCGAGATGGAATACTTTGTCGGGGGTCGTGCGGTGGTCGAAGCGTTGGTAGAAGCGAGTGGTTCTACCAGGTGATCCACGGCGCCTTAAGGAAATCGAGAATCTCCTCGCCGTCATGACCAGGTTTTCTGCCGCTCTGCTCATTACCCATGTCGTGTTCAGCTGTGCGGCTCCAGACACACGTGCTCAGCCCGACAAGCTGTCGGTACTGATCGTTGACGGCATTCACAACCACGATTGGGAAGCGGCCACGAATGCGGTCCGGGCCATTCTCCTCTCGACCGGAAGGTTCACCGTGGACGTTTCTACGAGTCCGCCGAGGGGATTTCCGCAAGAGGCATGGAGCGTCTGGTGGCCGAAGTTTTCCGATTACGATGTGGTTCTCGTCAATTTCAACGGCGGTCATCTGGATGACGGCGTCCGGTGGCCGCTGCAAGTGGAGCGTGCCCTGGAGCAGTACGTCCGTTCCGGCGGAGGTCTCATCATCTTGCACGCGGCGAACAATGCATTTCTGAACTGGCCGGCCTACAACGAGATGATCGGCCTCGGTTGGCGGAACCGAGATTTCGGACCCGGAATCGCGATCGACGCCGACGGGAATGTGGTAGAAATTCCGAAAGGAGCTGGACTAGACCCTGGACACGGGCCGCGGCACGACTTCCCGGTATGCCTGCGTGAGCCCGATCACCCCATCACCATGGGAATGCCCGATTGCTGGCTGCATCCGTCCGAGCAACTTACGCACGGCCAGCATGGGCCGGCCGACGGCCTGACCATTCTCACTTATGCTTATTCGGAAGAATCCGGGCAAAACGAGCCGATGGATTGGATACGTCGTTACGAGCAGGGTCGCGTCTACACGACCATGTTGGGCCACACCTGGCGAGGCGAAGACAATCCGAATCTCGAATGCGTCGGATTCCAGTCCATTCTGGCTCGCGGCGTGGAATGGGCAGCATCCGGTCACGTGATGATTCCGCTGCCTGCCGACTTTCCGAGTCCGCACGAGGTCGTGCGTCGTCCCCTGCATTAAATTGCCGAGGACCAGGCTCGAAAATCTTCATCCCAGCGCCGGATCGAGCGCGTGCCCGAATTCGAGTATATAGCGGGTCGACGTTCCGTCAATTTGTTGTGCGCAGGTACTTACCTTCCACAAAGGCGGGAGGCGTTTCAATTCGATTCAATCGCAGGATGCCTTTCATCTCTGCCGGCTATCCTCCAGGAATGTATGGAATGTAGATCGACAGGAGAATTCGTCACAGTATGGACAGGCGGTTCCACCTGCCGTCTGGGGAATGCGTCGTATGAATCTCTTCTCTCTTGAGGGCCGGCGGGCGCTTGTGACGGGTGCCTCCCGTGGTCTTGGTCGCGCCATGGCCCTTGCGCTTGCCCGCGCCGGGGCCGATGTCGTCTGCGCCAGCTCCCGTCCGAACGGTGCGGAAGAAACGGCCGCTGCCATCTGCGATATCGGCAGGAGGGCCTGGCAGGTCGACGCCGATCTCGCTGATCGCCGGGCTCTCAAGGCGTTGGCCGACAGAACCGAGCGGGTTGCAGGATCGATCGATATCCTCGTAAATAACGCCGGCATCATCCGCCGCCATCCGGCTGAGCAGTTCCCGATCGACGACTGGGATCTTGTTCTCAAGACGAATCTGGATTCGGCCTTCCTGCTGTGCAAGCACTTCGGCCGCCAGATGATCGCACGGCGCAGTGGAAAAATCGTCAATATCGCGTCGCTACTCTCGTTCAGCGGAGGCATCACCGTCCCGGCCTATACAGCGAGCAAGCATGCCGTCGCGGGCCTGACGAGGGCGCTTGCCAACGAGTGGGCCCCCTACGGCGTTCAGGTGAATGCGATCGCTCCGGGCTACTTTCGCACGGACAATACGCAGGCACTGCGGGAGGACGCTGTTCGATCTGATTCAATCGTGGCGCGCATTCCGGCAGGGAGATGGGGAGAGCCGGACGACCTGGCCGGTGCCGTCGTCTATCTTTGTTCGAGCGCCGCCGACTACGTCAATGGGCACGTCCTGGTCGTCGACGGGGGTTGGATGGCACGTTGACAGCTCCATCCTCCCGAACTCGCCGACCTCACCGGTTACGACAGCGCACCCGTCGTGAATGTACCGCCCGTTGCGCGTGCATATAATGGTCCCGGAGGTGAGTCCGTGGTATCTTGCCGGAGTGAAGGAGCGTTGTCTCTCTGCCCGCGGCCGAAACTCCACCGAGCTGCAGGCGCGAAGCATTTCTACATCTCCCGGATGACGGACCATCAGTTTAGGCTCGAATTCGACGTGCGCGATTA
>CAZMXY010000076.1:3511-10607 GCA_964570345.1 uncultured Rhodothermales bacterium
AGGACCCGAGGATTGACTCCAGAACAGGAACGATCACGGATCCGAAATACGTGGCGGCGATCGTAGACGACGACGTGGATGTCGTCTATCACCTCGCGGCCGTGCTGAGCGGCCAGTCGGAGGTCGAGTTTGACCTCGGCATGCAGGTCAACGTCGACGCCACGCGGAGCCTGCTCGAGGCGTGCCGCAGGCTGGAGAAGGTGCCGCGCTTCATCTTTACGAGCTCGCTCGCCGTTTTCGGAGGCGACGTGCCCGACGTCGTGCCGGAGGACATGGTGCTCCTGCCCCAGTCCTCTTACGGTGCAGAAAAGGCGATCGGCGAGCTGTTGGTGAGCGAGTACTCCCGCCGAGGCTTCATCGACGGCATCGTTTGCCGGCTGCCGACCATCTCCGTTCGGCCGGGCCGGCCGAACTCGGCAGCCTCGTCTTTCGTCAGCGGCATCATTCGCGAGCCGCTCTCCGGCATCGAAAGCGTTTGCCCTGTGCCGCTCGACAGCCGGCTCTGGATCAGCTCGCCGGGCACAGCCATACGCAACCTCCTGCATGCCGCCGGTCTTCCGTCATCCGCAGTGGACGGCCGCCGGACGTTGAACCTGCCGGGATTGTGCATAACGGCCTCCGATATGCTCGACAGTCTCGAACGGCTCGGCGGCGCAGCGGCCAGGGCGCGTGTTCGCTGCGAACCGGATCAGCGCATTATTGATATTGTCTGCAGCTGGCCGGGCGCCTTCGACGTCAGCCGTTCGCTGCGCTTGGGATTCAAGACGGATCACGACTTCGACGCTGTCGTGCGCCAGTTTATGGCCGAGCAAGAGGGGACGTTCGAATGACGGACGGTATCGCGGTTTCCGAGATCCAGTCGATTGCCGGCCTTGTCCTCGCCGTCGCCATTCTGCTCGTCCTCGTCCTGAGGACGAAGATCCATGCGGTCCTCGCCCTCGTTATTGCTGCGGCGATTGCAGGTCTGGTCGGAGGCATGGCCCCCGACGATCTCGTGGCGTCGATCACCCGGGGATTCGGCAGCACGCTGTCGACCATCGGACTCGTGATCGGCTTCGGCGTGATGATGGGGCGTATTCTGGAGGTCTCGGGCGCGGCCGAGCGCATGGCGTACGACCTCGTCCGCTGGCTCGGATCGAAGCGAGAGGAGTGGGCGCTCGCCTTAACGGGTTACGTCGTGTCCGTGCCCATCTTTTGCGATTCTGCGTTCATCATCCTCGTACCGCTGGCCAGGGCGCTGGCCAGGACCACCGGCAAGTCTGTGATTACCCTCGGCATCTGCCTGGCCGGCGGTCTTGTGTTGACTCACCACGCCATTCCACCCACCCCTGGCCCGCTCGCCATCGCCGGCATCTTCGATGTCGACATCGGCTTGATGATTGTCTGGGGCCTGATTTTCACGTTGCCCGCGATCGCCGTGGTCGTCTGGTACGGCCGCACGATGGGACCGCGCATCGAAGCGATGATGCGACACGACGCCGTATCGGTCTCCGGCGCCGTGTCGGGCGGCGCCCACGCTGCCGGCCCCGGCGGCGCCTACGCTTCAGCCGCCGGTACAGTGTACCAGGAGAATGCCGGCGCCGACGACAGAGATGAAGTGAGCACGGCGTACAAGGCCTTTGAGCGCGAGGTCGAGATCCGCGAGAAGGGATTGCCGTCGCTCGCCCTCTCCGTCGCGCCGATCCTAGTTCCCATCATCCTGATTTTTATGAACACCGCGGCCACCGCCTATGCGAGATTTGCGGACGATCCGGAGCTAAGCGGCTCGCTGTTCATTCAAATCAGCACGTTCATCGGCAATCCTGTCATGGCAGTTGGAATCGGCGTGGCGCTGGCTGCCTACACGCTTGTGCCTGGCCGGCCGCGTGAGCGGGTATTAGCCGATATGGAGAAGGGGGTCGAAAGCGCCGGCATCATCCTGCTTGTCACGGGCGCCGGCGGCGCACTCGGTGCGGTCCTGCGGGACAGCGGCGCCGGTCAGGTCATCGGTGAATCGGTGGCAACCATGGCGCTGCCGGCGGTATTGATCCCCTTCGTCATTGCGACCCTCATGCGTCTTATCCAGGGCAGCGGCACCGTGGCGATGATCACGGGTGCGTCCATATCGGCTCCCATCCTGATGGTCATTCCCGACGTCAACATGGTCTTTGCGGCCCAGGCGGCGGCGATCGGCTCGATGGCTTTCAGTTATTTTAACGACAGCTACTTCTGGGTCGTCAATCGCATGCTCGAAGTGAAGAATGCCGGCCATCAGATGTTGACCTGGTCCGTCCCGACGACCTTGTGCTGGTTCAGTTCGTTGATCCTGCTGCTGATCGCTAATTTCTTCGTCGGCTAGGAAACTGGAGAGAGGGCGAGAGTCCTTTTTGAGAGGCGAAAAAGTAAAAGCATCATCTGAAGGTTTGAATCGACGCACGGAAGGTGGAGGAACTCCAGGAAACCGAGAAATGAATACGTGATGCTTCTGGGCGTTATTGCAGACGATTTTACCGGCGCCACCGATATCGCCGGATTCCTTGTGGCCGGCGGGGTCCGCACGACACAAATTATCGGCGTCCCGGCTGATGACCTGAATGTGGAGGCCGAAGCCGTCGTCATCAGCCTGAAATCACGATCCTGTCCAGCCGACCAGGCGGTTCGCGACAGTCTGGCCGCCCTGAGCTGGCTCAGAAATCGTGACTGTCCGCAATTCTTCCAGAAATACTGCTCCACGTTCGACAGCACGGCGGCAGGCAATATCGGGCCCGTGGCCGACGGCCTGCTCGATGAGCTGCGCGAGGACCTCAGCGTCATCTGCCCGGCCCTGCCCGTTAACGGCCGCACGGTGTACAGCGGCTACCTCTTTGTCCATGGCGTCCTATTGGCGGAATCGGGCATGCGCTTTCACCCGGTCAATCCGATGACAGACAGCAGCCTGGTTCGCCTGATGGAGGCCCAAGCCCGTGGCACGTGTGGAGTCGTAACCGCCGACACCGTCGACGAGGGAGCGGAGGCGGTTCGCCGCGCGCTCAGCGAGATCAGGTCCTCGGGCAGGCGCTATGCCGTTCTCGATACGCTCAAGACCGCCCACCTCGACGTCCTCGGCGATGCCGTCGGCGACATGACGCTCGTTACGGGCGGATCGGGCCTCGCGGCAGGCATGGCGAAGACATGGGGAGATCGGCTGGTTGCCCCCGAGAAAGCCGCCGACGCCGGCCGGCCGGAGGGTAGGAAAGCCGTGGTGTTGTCCGGTTCGTGCTCGGAGATGACCCGGGCACAGGTGGCAGCCTACGAGTCCATCGCTCCGGCTCTGGCTCTTGACATAGCAAAATGCCTGGATAATCCGACGTATCCCGATGAGATCGCCGACTGGGTCCTGGCCAGGGGGAGCGGGCGCTGGGCGCCGCTGGTCTACGCGACGACGGATCCGAAGACGCTGGGCGCCGTCCAGGATCGGTTCGGCAATGACGCGAGCATGGCCGTCGAGAGGACCTTCGCGAGTCTGGCACAACGCCTTGCCGAGACGGGATTCGACCGGTTTATCGTCGCGGGCGGCGAAACGTCGGGCGCGGTGGTGCAGGCCCTCGGCATCCGCGGCCTCCATATCGGGCCGCAGATCGCCCCGGGTGTACCCTGGGTGCGCGCAGTCGACAAGTCCTATTCCATGGCGCTCAAGTCCGGAAATTTCGGCCGAGAACGATTCTTCTTCGAATGTCAGGAGGACGGCGCATGACGGAGGTTACGCAACGCGAACGAATGTGTCGCCACGGTGAGTCGCTATTCAGCAGAAGATATGCGGTCGGCGGGGCGGGAAACCTGTCAGTCCGGCTGGCCGACGACTGTTTTCTCGTCACCCCGACGGGATCGTGTCTCGGCCGTCTCGAGCCTGAGGCGATTGTGAAAATCCATGCAGACGGAACCCTCATCAGTGGCGAAAAGCCGTCAAAGGAATTCACGTTTCACCTGAGCCTCTACCGGGCTCGGCCGGCCGCGGGGGCCATCGTGCACCTGCATTCAACGTACCTCACGGCGCTGTCCTGCCGGCGCAATCTGGACCCGGCGAATGCGATCCGGCCGTTCACGCCGTACTACGTCATGCGCATCGGAAGCCTCCCCGTCGTCTCGTACTACCGTCCCGGCGACCCACGCATCGGGCGCGATCTCGAGACTTTGGCGCAGGAGAGCTCCTCGAATGCCTTTCTGCTGGCTTCTCACGGCCCAGTCGTTTTGGGGCGGGATATCGATGATGCGGTTGATAACGCCGAAGAGCTCGAAGAAACGGCCAAACTCCTGTTCCTTTTGAGAGGCGAGGACATTCGATACCTTGCGGATGACGAAGTCGCGGAGCTTGGCGGCTGAAACTTAAGGGATCCTCACGAGCGGTGGCGCTGCCGGAGAACGCTCGAGAGAACCTGCTGAAGCCTGAGACGACAGTTGAGGGTCTGAGACCAGGTGCAGCTGACCGAAGGAGGGCGTTAAGCCGTACGCAGACCATGCTCAAGTTCGCCGCCAATCTGTCCATGCTGTTCAAGGAAGTATCCTTCCTGGAGCGGTTCGAGCGTGCGGCCATGGTCGGCTTCAAGGCCGTCGAGTATCAGTTTCCTTACGAATATGACGCCGGGGAGTTGGCCGCTCAACTTGAGAAGCATGGACTACGGCAGGTCCTGTTCAACATGCCGCCGGGTGACTGGGCGTCCGGCGATCGGGGTACGGCCGCGCTGCCGGAGCGCGGAGACGAATTCCGCGCCGGCGTCGAGACGGCGCTCGCGTACGCTCGTCTGCTTGATTGCAAGCGAGTCCACGCCATGTCCGGTATCGTCGCCCCGGATGGCGATCGTGATCTATGTGAACGAACCTTTATAGAGAACATCCGCTTTGCTGCCGACGCCGCGGCGAACGATGGGATCACCGTTCTGATCGAGGCTCTCAACGACCACGACGTGCCCGGTTATTTCATCGCCCATCAACTAGAGGCTGTGGAACTCGTGCGCAGGGTCGATCGCCGTAATGTGGCGGTTCAGCTCGACTATTACCATGCGCAGATTATGGACGGCGACGTGACGCGCCTGACCGAACGCATGGCAGGCACCTTCGCGCACGTCCAAATCGCTTCCGTCCCCGATCGGCACGAACCCGACGAAGGCGAAGTCGACTACAGGAGAATATTTGAGACGCTCGAGAGGATCGGATATACCGGCTGGATTGGCTGCGAATACAATCCGCGCGGAGATACGGAGGAAGGCCTCCGATGGCTCAGCCCCTACACGGCAAGCGCATAGGAAAACCCGAACTTGAACAATGCATGTTCGCGCCGGCGGCTACCGCCGAGGCGATCAAGGAATATCCGGCCGTGGCTCCCGTGCTCGCATCTTTTTGCTGAACCTTCGCGACCTCGAGAACGAGAGAACGGCGCAGCTAATTCCGTGCAGCGGCAGCGAGGTGGAAAAATCGCTCGCTAGCGTTCCTCATCCGCACCGCCGAAAATCTCGAGCGGATATCGGACTCGCACTTGATAGATTTCCAGAGGTGCAGACACTGCCGATCGGACCCCGAGGGCGGCGAGGGCAATACTGGGGTCGCGCGACGTCGTGGCGGGTGCATCCAGGACGATCGCGAAACCCGTCGTCGTAGGCTCGAGTGCGAGCTTAAAGATTGATCCAGCCTCCCGTCCCTCCTTCAGTTCCTGCGTATCATACTCCGCGTTGACTGGTATTTCCGCATCACAGGGGTCGCAGGCAAACTGGTTTGGTCCCGGCTCGTCTCCTGGTGCTGTGGAGACGCCGATCTCGACGTCTGCGGCGGGATCTTTCAGGTGAAGGCCGAGCACGTGGTCGAGGCCGTGGTGAACAAGCTGAGTTTCGTACGTCCCTGGCGGGAGCACGGTGCCGTCCGGCGCCTCGACTGGTTTTGGCAGCGGGAGCGTCCCGCGTGCAATCGGATCGACGTAATCAGGGTCGACGTAACGATAGAAATCGTAGGCGCCCCGGCCGCCCGCTATGAGCCACCATCCCGGATCGACGAACTGAACGTCAACCAACTGCGAAGTCTTCGTAAGCCCGGTTTCCCTCCCCGACTGCCATGTTCGGCCGCCGTCGCCGCTAATCAGCATGGCGGGATCGGAGCCGAAGGCCACGACCGTGTTCTCGTCCAAGAACCCTGCCGTAAGCCGCGTTCCCGCCACGGGTACGCGCTGCCAGGTACTTCCGCCATCCGTCGTCGAATACGCGACTCCCACGCCGGCCGCCACGCCGCTGCGTCCGCTCTTCGAGAAGGCGATGGTATGCAGCGGCTCTTTCCCCTCCACTACGGCGTTCCAGCTCCCTCCGCCGTCGTCGGATCGGTAAACGCCACCATAGTCCTGCATGGCGCTCGCAATGACGGAGAAGAAGCTCCCCGATTGGACGAAAGCGAGATCAACCGCATCGTGTCTTCCGTGAGCGCTCACCGTGGAGTTGGTCCAGCTCCGGCCGCCGTCTGTGGTGACATTGATCTGCCGGCCATTCGTGCTGCTGGAGCCGACCATGACGGCGTCGGGGCCCAGGACGAGAAGCGTTCTGCCCCATCCCCTCGGCAGTGGCTCGACAGGCTCCCAGATCCGGCCGCCGTCCGTCGTGCGGAGCACCAGGGCCTTGTCGCTGAGGAGCCAGCCGTTGTTCGCATCCGCGAAGCCGACGTCTACGAAATCCGGGACATGCTCCTGGCCATCGTAGAGCGTGTGCC
Source organism: uncultured Rhodothermales bacterium (assembly GCA_964570345.1). Lineage (GTDB taxonomy): Bacteria > Bacteroidota > Rhodothermia > Rhodothermales > VXPQ01 > CAZMXY01. Next base: position 10,211 of record CAZMXY010000076.1, read on the forward strand.
GCTCCCAGGTCTCGCCGCCATCCCCGGTTTGGAAAATGAACGTTTCAGAATTGCGCGCCGAGGCGTCCTGCGCATGCCCTCCGACCACCCATCCCACATGCCTGTTGAAAAAGTGGATGGCGTTCACCTCGGGCTGATGATATTTCTGGAGCTCGGAGCCGAGGGGGGTGGTCCACTCCTGGGCAGAACTGGAGCCGGCCATGGCAATCCATACAATCAATACAGGCGCGATGAACTTCATAATGCCTCCTGGCTGCAATCGAGTGCGATTGATGAACGGCGCCGTCGTTGGGCGTGAGGCCCACGTTTCTTCCACCCTTCGCCTCGTATACCTGCCGGCCGACATTCAGTTCGGCATCTGAGCTCGCTCCTCGGCCCCCTTCCCGCCGGCGTTCGC
>CAZMXY010000076.1:10707-15700 GCA_964570345.1 uncultured Rhodothermales bacterium
GGCTCGATTGCCCATTCAGCGGCCTTAATCTACATTTCCTGCCGAATTGGTGCTGCTGAGCCGCTGCCGGCCGATCGCTGGTCTTTGATCCGGCTCGCGAGCCGTCGCTTCAGACTCCGGCCGGTGCCGAATCCTGCCTGCGTTCCATACATTTGTGGCTAGAAGAGGCATGTAGTTTCAAAGGAGGCATGTAGTTCAAAGGAGGTAGTATGTCAGTTCTCATCGTAGGTGCAACCGGATTTCTCGGTACGGAAGTCTGCCGTTTACTGGTGAATCGAGGGCATTCGGTATCGGGAATGATCCGATCTTCTTCCGATCCGCAGCGCGTTCGGAATCTGGAGGAACTGGGCGTCAGGACGGTCCAAGGCGACTTGAAAAAACCGTCCTCGATTCGCGAAGCCCTCGAGGGTGTCGATACGGTCGTTTCGACGGCGACGGCGACCCGCTCGCGAAGCGATGGAGATGCCATCGAATCCGTCGACACGGACGGCCAGCTCGCGCTCGTCGAGGCGGCGAAGGACGCCGGCGTCGATCGTTTTGTCTTCGTCTCGCTCACGGGAAATATCCGGAGCGACGATCCGCTGACGGCTGCGAAGCGCGGCGCCGAACGGAGCCTGATCGAGAGCGGCATGACGTACACCATTCTGAGGCCGTCCCTCTTCATGGAGTCGTGGCTGAGCTCGGCGCTCGGGTTCGATTACGCAAACGGCCGCGTTCAGATCTTCGGCACGGGTGACCAGAAGATCAGCTGGATCTCGCTCCGCGACGTCGCCAAGTTCGTGGCGGAGTCGCTCGAAAATCCGATGGCCGAAGACGTCGTCCTCGAGCTCGGCGGGCCGGATGCATTGAGTCCGCTCGAGGTCGCAGAGATTTTCGAGCGAAGCAGCGGCCGCTCCTTCGAGATCGTGCGGGTACCGGAAGGGGCGCTGCGCGTACAGCTCGAGACCGCCTCGGACTCGATGAGCCGCACGTTCGCAGCCCTGTCGCTGGCGTACGCGCGCGGGGATGTCATCCCCATGGAATCGACGCTGACGACGTACCCGGTGACCATGGTCTCGGTGGAGCAGTATGCGGCGTCCGTGCTTCAGGCGTGAATGCGGATTTTTCTCATCGGAATTGCCCTCGCCGCCTTGACCCATCAGCCTGCTGCAGGACAACACCCCGACACGACCTTTCGGATCGTGCCGACCCGTTCGCTTGCCGAACTTCGATCGCTGGCCGCCGTCGCCGAGCCGCCCCGAGAAGAAGGACCTTTCCGGACGCCGGATCTCGTCGACCTGTCGACGCTCGATGCCGGACTCATACTTGACGTCCGCTATGCGTCGACGGACAACTTCATGGGTGCCGCTTTCTATGAGAGCCCCCGCGCGTATTTGCAGCGCCCTGCTGCCGAGGCCCTTGAGCAAGCCGCATCGGAACTCTCCGACCACGGCTTTGGCCTCATCGTGTTCGACGGCTATCGCCCCTGGTACGTCACGAAGATGTTCTGGGAGGCGACGCCTGATTCGCTGAAGCACTTCGTAGCCCCGCCGCAGAACGGATCACGCCACAATCGCGGTGCCGCCGTCGACGTCGGCCTCTATGACCTGCGATCGGGAGAGCCCGTCGCGATGCCCAGCGGTTATGACGAGTTCACGGAACGCGCATATTCCGACTACCGGGGCGGTTCGGACGCGGCAAGGCGCCACAGGGACCTCCTTCGCAGCGTCATGGAAGGCCACGGATTCACGGCGTATCCGTTCGAATGGTGGCACTTCGACTACGAGGACTGGCGCGCGTATCCTATAATGAATCTCTCGTTCGACGAAATCGATTGATTCCCGCTGAAATGACTACGATCGAGTCGCCGGCAGGCGCGCGGCGCCGAGCAGCGCCGCGTGGTCCAGATCGGACAGCTCGAGCACGAGACGCTCGAGCGTGTTTCCATAGGCAAAGCGTCGGATCTCCTCCCACATCGCGTCTTGAAAAAGATCATAGGCCTTCCGTATCGAACCGCCGAGAACGATGACCTCCGGATCGATCGCATACATAACGATTTGCATGGCCTGTCCCAGATGCTTTCCGAATTCGCGCCATAGTTCTCGGGATCCGGCGTCTCCCGCTCGAGCGGCCTCGTGAACACGGGACGCGTCGAGACCCTGGCGGATGAAGAAGAGTCCGCTGCAATAGTCCTCAAGGATGGACTCCAGATACGGAATCATCCCGAATTCCCCGGCCCCGCAGTTCGGACCTTCGTAGAGGCGGCCGTCGATAATCAGTCCGGCGGCGAATCCCGTTCCGATGTTGCATCCGGCAATGCTCCGGTACCCCTGCGCTTTCCCGAACGCGTATTCACCGAGAATGAAACAGTTTACGTCGTTGTTGACGAAGGCCGGACGGTCGTACTTTTTCTCTAGGAGCGCCTTCACGGGGACTTTCGTCATCGACGGGATATTCTGCACGTCGTAGACGATCCCCTGCTCGACGTCGACCACGCTCGGCACGCCCACGCCGATGCCTTCCACATCGTCCGTCCAGATCTCGGCGATCACCTCATAGATGCAATTCATCACGTCCCCGACGGTGCCGTCCGCGTCGATCGCAACCGACGTCACGGGTCCGAGCCGCGCGCCGCGAACGACCGCCGCGCGCACGTTCGTCGCGCCGAGGTCGACGCCGACGTAGGCCCCGGTCTTACTATTGGTCGTCATGCCGTCTTCTTCCGAAGGGAAAGCGTCTTGTTGGTGATGATCGGATCGGCCCAGATTCCGATGCTGAGAATGTACCCGAACGTGACAAAGAGGAAGGTCATCCCGATTCGAAGGCTCGAAAGATCCCCGATCCATCCGACGATCAACGGTACGACGGCGCCGCCGATGATGCCCGTCACCAGAATGCCCGAGAACGACCCGTGATGCTCGGTCACGGAATTCAACGCCAACGAGAAGATGACCGACCACATGACGGACAGAAAAAACCCGATCGCAGGGAAGGCATACAGTGCGACGGGACCGGGTCCGAAGAGGGCGAACGTGAGGCTCACGATCCCGCCGGCCGAGAAGCCGATCAAGACGTGGCGGCTGTCGAAGAGCTTCAGAGCAAGCAATCCGAGCAGCGTTCCAGCCGTCATCATACCCCAGAAAAACGACACGGACCGCGCACCGACGGTCTGGGGATCGTAACCGTGATAGCTCGACAGGAACTCAGAGATCCAGTTCGCGACGCCCTGCTCCGTACCCACGTAACAGAAGAGCCCGGCGAAGAACGCGAGTGCCAGAGGCCGGCGAAGGAGTTCCAAATGCGTCTCGAGCGGCCCTACCCGTTCCTCCTCCTTCAGTTTGACGGAGGGAATGCGCGAGACGGTCAGCACGACGACCATGACGAGGGACGTGACCGCGAAGATCCAGTACAGGGAGATCCACGGCAGATCCTCCGGCACGACGCGCGCGAGCACCTCGATCAGCCGATTGTCGTAGGGCGGCTCGGCCAGACGCAGCACGAGATACGAGTAGACGAGCGGTGAGAGAAAGGAGGCGAGTCCGAAGAAGAGCTGACCGAGCACCGAGTTGAACGCGAAGTGTTCTTCACCCCCGGCCACGCGCAGCAGCGGATGCATGGCCACTTGCAGCATCGCCATCCCGGTCCCGATCAAGAAGAGGGAGCCGACTGCGACGAGGTAGCTCGGATAGAGGGCCAAAGTCAGCGCGCCCACGAACGCAACGACGAAGGCGGAGACCATCACTCGCTTCGCGGAATAGCGCTCGACGAGCATGCCGGCCGGAATGGACACGACTCCGTACGCAATGAAAAAGGCGAAGGGGAGAAGGGCGACCATCGTGAGGCTGAGATCGAAGTCTTCGATGATCTCCGGTACCAGAGGCCCGATGATGTTCGTCAGGAACGAGATGACGAAGAAGGTCAACAGGATGAGCCCGACGACGAAGTAGTTGCGCTGCATAGGCTACGTAGGTTTGTGACGAGACGGGATCATGATACGCCCGAGAACGGATCGTCGCCAGTCAGCTCCGGTGCGGCGGGCCCGTAACCCGATTTCGTACCTCGCGCCGTTCGTATCTTGATTATTATCTGCGGAAGAGGTACAAACAGAAGCTCCTTCGTCCGAAGACGCGTCCGACTGTGGGCGCGAGCGCGACCTCATCTCATAGTTCCTGCCCCTCATGAATCTCCTGCTGACCTCCCGTCTGTCGTTGATGTTGTTCGTCCAGTACTTCATCTGGGGGGCCTGGGGAACCACTCTCGGCAACTACATGGGCACGATCGACATGGGCGAATCGATTCCGCTCGCGTATTCTCTCGGGCCCATCGCTTCGATCGTCGCGCCGTTCTTTCTGGGGATGGTGGCCGACCGATTCTTTCACTCGGAGAGGGTGCTCGGCGTGCTCTGTCTCGTCGGAGGAGCCGCCCTGGTGACGATGCCGAGCTTTGCGGGTACGTCGCTATTCATCCCGCTGCTGTTCGTGCACGCGCTGTGCTACTTCCCCACGCTGGGATTGACCTCGTCGCTGGCCTTTCACCACCTCAAGAACCAGGAGAAGGAGTTCCCCGTCGTCCGCGTCTTTGGAACGATCGGCTGGATTGTAGCCGGCGTCGTCGTGAGCAAGATCCTTCAGGCGGACTTCGAATCCACCCCCCTCTACGTAGCGGGTGGCGCCTCGGTCTTTCTAGGTTTGTATAGCTACACGTTGCCGCGGACGCCTCCGCCTTCGGCCGGGACGAAGACGTCGTGGAAGCAAATCCTGGGTATCGACGCGCTGAAAGAGTTGAAGACCAGGTCCTTCATCGTCTTCTTGTTCTGCGCCATGCTGACGTACATCGCGTTCGGTATATACTTTCCCTACGCCCCGGTTTATCTGGCCGCCGTAGGGATCGACAATCCGGGATTTCAGATGACCTTCGGTCAGATGTCCGAGATCTTCTTCATGTTGCTGATCCCCTTTTTCTTCCGGCGGCTGGGTGTCAAGTGGATGCTCCTGATCGGCATGCTCGCCTGGTT
>CAZMXY010000076.1:15800-16932 GCA_964570345.1 uncultured Rhodothermales bacterium
GTGGTAATGGGGATTCCGGAACATGGCCGTGTCGGTAATCATGACGGCCGGATAGCGGTGCCGCCAGTAGCTGAGATGATCGGAAAGAGCGACGCCCGGCACGAGGGATGGTGCGTTGAGCGAGTGCACCGCCAGCGACGAAGCGCCGCGCATCGCATCCCGAATGCGCCTCGCGAGGCGCCGGTCGAACAGCTTCCCCACCACGGCGATGAAATTCCCCTCCGACGGATAGAACGGCCGCAGAATCGAAAGCGGAAAGCGCTGGCTACCGGGTTCGTCCCGGAAATAGCCGAGCATCTCAAGCGAGATCATCGCCTTCACGTCGACTCCATCGCGGCGCAGCGATGAGGCATGCACGTAGCTACCCATCTGGCGTGACGAGAAAAACGGCGGCTCCTCAAGGCAGTACGCCACGAGCTCGACCGCCCCCTCGGGCGGATCGGCCGCAAAAATCCGCGCCAGCTCCAGCAGCCCGGCCACCCCGCTGGCGTTATCGTCCGCCCCGGGATACGGTCCGGCCGCGTCATAGTGCGCTCCCACCACGACGCGTGCCTGAGCTTCCGGCCCGATTAGGCCGCAGACGTTCTGAAACGTCGCGCCCTGCGCCTCAAACGGCTGCTCGTGAACGACGATGGTCCCGTCGCTGCCTAGATGCCGGCGAACGTATTGGGCCGTGCGACGAAGATTGTCCCCGTGCTCGAAGTCGCGCGGGACGTACTCTCCCGCGATGGCTCGGACATATTCCTCGAGCTGCTCTGCCGATGCTTTTTCAGTCAAATTCCGTTGGCTCAGCTTCGGCCTCCGTGGGCGACGAAAGGCCGTCCACAATCACCTCTTCACTCGGTTTGTACCCCAACCGGTGGGCGACCGTCACCAGCCGCTCTCCCGCTTCCAGGCTTACCGGTTCGGTGTAGACCTGCCAGGTGCTTCCCGGCGCTTCAGTTGCATCGAGGCGCTGGTAGCCAATGGATGCTCCTTCCGTATCGCTCCGGAGCGTGATCCGCCCATCCCGCCTCTCGGCAATCGGTGCGCCGGTAACCGGCTGCACCATGCCGGGCCAGATCGACTCAATGAACTCGCGTTCCGGCACGAGGCCTTTGTCGTCGATCTCTTGCATCCAGCGGTCCAATTC
>CAZMXY010000077.1:0-16764 GCA_964570345.1 uncultured Rhodothermales bacterium
CCAGACGCCCCGGTGCGCTCGGAGGTTTGAATACCTGTTCGCACCGGGGCGTTCTATTTTTATTCAATTACGATAGAACATGATTACGGTCGGCCTCATCATCGCCGTCGCCGTGGTCGCGCTGGGCATCGGTGTTGCCGTTGATAGATTCCTACTTTCCCGTTCGAGCCGAAGCCGCCTGATCGCGGCAGAAAAGGATGCGGAACGCATGCTCCAGAACGCTCGACGGGAAGTCGAGACGTATCGGCAAAAGCATGTCGAGAAGGCCGAATCCGAGCTTGCGCGCACGCGAGAAGCGGCAAAAAACGAATTCGGCGAATCAAAGCGGTCCCTCCATCGGTCCCGGCAAAAACTTGAGGCGCGGCGCGAAAAGCTGAACCTTCGCGCCGAGCGGGTCAACGAGCGCGAGAACGCCCTGCACAATGCGGCGGAGGCCCTCGAGCTGCTTCGAAAGGAAGCCGATGAGAACCGTCGCAATGCCGAGCTCTTGCGAGCGAACGCCCAGTCGCTTTTCGACGAGGCGAGCTCGCAGCGCGAACGTATCGAATCGCGAGAGCGCGAGATCGAGGAATCGGACGCGCGCCTCAAACGAACGCAGGAGGAGCTCGATCGGATGGTTGAGCGGCAGATTCGCCGACTCGAACAAGTCTCGGGCATGACCGCGCGTGAGGCCCGCGACGCGCTGCTCGAGCAATTCCTCGAGGAAGTGAAGCTCGAAGCCGCCTCTCAGGTCAAAGAGATCCGTGACGAAGCCAAGCTGCGCGCCAATCGTGAGGCGCGAAAGATCATCCTCACGGCAATCCAGCGCACGGCGGCCAGCCACGCCATCGAAAACACGGTGTCGGTCGTCAACATTCAGTCCGACGAGATGAAGGGCCGGATCATCGGCCGCGAGGGTCGCAACATCCGTGCATTCGAGGCCGAGACCGGCATCGAGGTCATCGTCGACGACACGCCCGAGGCGGTCATTCTGTCGGGGTTCGATCCCGTACGCCGTGAAATTGCCCGCCTGGCGCTGGTCAAGCTCGTGCAGGACGGCCGCATCCACCCAGCCCGTATCGAGGAGGTCGTCACGAAAGTCCGGGAAGAGATCGAGGACGAGATCATCGAGACGGGCGAGCGCACCGTCATCGACCTGAATCTGCACGGCCTTCACGCCGAATTGGTCCGCCTCGTCGGCCGGATGCGGTATCGGACTTCGTACGGACAGAACCTTCTCGGGCACTCGATCGAAACGGCACGCATCGCTTCACTGATCGCCGCGGAGCTTGATCTGGACGCGGGCCGCGCGCGGCGGGCCGGCCTTCTCCACGACATCGGAAAGGTCGTCGAAGAGGACGTCGAGAATCCCCACGCACTCGTCGGAATGGAGCTCTGCCGGAAATACAAGGAGGATGCGGACGTGTGCAACGCCGTCGGGTCGCATCACGACGAGATCGAGATGAAGTCCCTAATTGCGCCGATCGTGCAAGCGGCCGACGCGATCTCAGGGGCGCGCCCGGGCGCGCGCCGAGAGGCCCTCGAGGCCTACATCAAGCGCCTCGAAAAACTCGAAGAGCTCGCGGCGTCGTTCGACGGCGTCGAACGCGTCTACGCGATCCAGGCCGGGCGCGAGGTTCGCGTCCTGGTGAACCACGACCTCGTCTCCGACGCCGCCGCCGAACAGCTCGCGATGGACATCTCGAAGAAGATCCAGACGGACATGCAGTATCCGGGGCAGATTAAAGTCATGGTGATCCGCGAAGTGCGGAGCGTGTCGTTTGCGAAATGAGAGTCGGCGCTGCACCAAAGGTGTGTAGGTTGAACCGATCATCGGTCGCCAGTCATCACGGCGCATGCCCTCGTGGATGCGCCTCCCTGGATCGACTACCGTTCTTGTTGAGCCGACTTTCGATCGGAATATGCCGTGAATACAGGTTCAGTCGGCCCGTTTCGCCGGTCTGGTGCGGAACCGCTTTAAAGCCGGTCGTTTTCAACTTCGTACTACTTGACGCCCCTCCCTCCCACGCCTGTCGCAGCCGCCTATGCTGGGCGCCATCGGACATCTATCGATTCTCGTCGCGTTCGTCGCCTGCGGCCTCGCGGGGTTGGCCTATCTCCAGGCGGCGCAGGCCGGTGGGGCGGAATGGCACCGGATCGGGCGGGCGGCGTGGATGATCGTTCTCGGGGGACTCGTCAGCGCATCCGGCATCCTCCTCTATTTGCTGCTGAGCCATCAATTCCAGTTCGCCTACGTCTATCAGCAGACGTCCCGTGACCTGCCCACGCATTTTCTGATCTCCTCGTTCTGGGCCGGCCAGGAAGGCTCCTTCATGCTATGGACGCTGATGATGGGCGCCACCGGCGCCTTGGTCATCAAGACGGCGAAGCGGTACGAGGCGCCCGTCATGACCGTCGTCTCCTTCTGTACGCTGTTTCTGATCTCGATGGTGGTCGGGCTCAAGCTGGGTCCCGTGCAGATCGGCGCGTCGCCGTTCATGCCCCTGGCCGAGAAGTTTCCGGATGCTCCCATGTTGCAGGTGCCGGGTTTCATCCCGGCCGATGGCGCGGGGCTAAACGACCTCCTTCAGAACTACTGGATGGTCATCCATCCGCCCACGCTGTTCGTGGGATTCACGTTGATGGTCGTGCCCTTCGCGTACGCCCTGACGGCGCTCTGGAAGCGCAGGTACACGGAGTGGGTGCGGCCGGCGCTCCCGTGGGCGTTGACGGCGACGATGATCCTCGGATTCGGCATCGCGCTCGGGGGGTACTGGGCCTACGAGACGCTTTCGTTCGGCGGATACTGGGCCTGGGATCCGGTCGAAAACTCGTCGCTCGTCCCGTGGCTGGTCGGCATCGCGGCCATCCACTCGATGATCATCCAGAAAAAAAGCGGGCGCGGCCACAAGTCGGCGCTGGTGCTAAGCATTCTGGCGTATCTCCTCGTCATCTATTCCACGTTTCTGACGCGGAGCGGCATACTGGGAGACGTCTCTGTGCATTCCTTCGTCGACCTCGGGATGATGAACCAGCTCCTGCTGTGGATCGGATCGATGATTGCGGTGGGTTTCGGGCTATTCGCCTATCGATACAGGGAGCTGCCGACCCCGGATCGGGAGCCGAACTTACTTTCGCGCGAGTTCATGATCTTCTGCGGGGCGATGCTGCTCGTCGCCACGGCCGCGGTTATCGGCGTCGGGACGAGCTCACCGATCCTGGGCCGGCTGTTCCGGGAAGCGCCGTCAACGGTGCCGATTGAGTTTTACAACAAGTGGACACTGCCGATCTCGATCATGTTCGTCTTCCTGGCCGGACTGGGCCAGATGTTCTGGTGGAATAAGATGAACGTGGAGAACGTGAATCGCGTGCTGCTGAAGCCCATCGTGCTCTCGGTGGCGAGCACGATCGCGATCCTCATTTTCACGCCCTTCGTCGAGAAGTCGGTCATCGCACCCGGCGGCGCGGCGGGCGGATCGGAGCTGACGCAAGCCGGCCTTCTTGGCGACTTCGGCCAGTTTTGGGGTGCGTATGGTACCGGGCTGTTACTGCTGCTTCTGGTTTTCGTCACGTTCTTCGCACTCTACGGCAACGGGCTGGTCCTGTGGCGCATCGGCCGGGGAAATCCTCGCCTCGCGGGCGGAGCACTCGCCCACGTCGGGTTCGCGGTCATGGTGCTCGGGATCATCTTCTCGAGCGGATTCAGCGAGCCGCTCGCGCGCGGCACAGGCGTACAGATCGGCGAGGCGCGCGACAATTTCGTGCTGTCCCGAGGAGAGACGCGCGTCGTCAAAGGGTACAGCGTCACGTATGCCGGCACCGAACGCACCGATCGAGGTCGCCCGCTCTACGTATTGGATTTCGTCGACCCCCAGGGACGCAGCTTCACCGTCAAACCCGAGGTCTACAAAAGCAAGCAGGATCAGTGGATTCAGCACCCGGATCACAAAATCTATCCGGACAAGGATATTTTCGTCGCCGTCTCGCCCAGCCCGATGTTCGCGTCGACGAATGCCGAGGACTCCGAGCTTGGTGGGGCTTTGAGCATCGCCAGAGGCGACTCGGTCGTGCTCGGACACGATGAGTACGTGCTGACATTCATCAACTACCGAACCGAGTTCGAAGCCGATCAGCTACCGGACTCCACCGAGATTGCCGTTGCCGCGCTGCTTGACGTCAGGCATGTCGGGAGTGGACAGGTCCGTCGCCTGAGTCCGATTTATATGATCATGGAAGATCGGTCGCAGCAATTCCTTCAGAACCGGATCGGCGATTGGAATCTGACGGTTACGTTTACGGGGATGAACGTCGATTCCGGAACGATCAACCTCTACGTCGAGGGCGTGGACGTCGCTCCCGAGGACTGGCTCGTCGTCCAGGCCTACGAAAAGCCGTTCATCAATCTGCTTTGGGCCGGCATCCTCATGCTCACGGCCGGTTTCGGCCTGGCGATCGTCCGCCGGAGGAACGTTGGGACGGGGGAACGTTAGGACGGGGGACGTTAGGACGTGGGGATGGGGGACGGGGTACGGTGGGACGTCTCTGCTGGTGGGGCGCGCAGCGGCCTGTCTCGGGCGGTGGCTGATTTAGGGATCTCCACGGGCCTCCTTATCGGGCTTCGTTAAGCTCGACTGCGGGCTGGGGAGCACGTCGTATTCGGAAGAAGCCGGCCGACCGTCGTGGAACGCGATGACGAGGGTGACGTCGTCTTCAAGTGCGTCAAGCAGCGGAGCGAGCAGCCTGCTGATTTCGTTGCGGGCGCTTGCCTGGGCTTCGGGCAGCCACCACCCGGATTGGCCGGCATGAATGGCCGCGGCTCGCAGTCCTTTCCTCGCGCGGTTCTCATTGTACGTTCCGGAGAACGCATCGAGACGGAAAAGGCCGATCCGCCGCTCGACGTCGATCTGCGACGGATCGGACGAGACGTCGACGATCGTCGTGTCGAGTTTTGGATTCGGCACCGCCAACACAAGCCGGCGACGCTGTGGGTCGAACAGAAAGTCGTCTCTTTTCACCTGGTCCAGCTGGATGACGTATTGCACGCGGGCCGGCGCGCGAACCTCGACCGACGTCTCACCGAGATCGAGAAGGCCATTCAGAATTTTTTTTTGCGTGCTGCTGTAGGACTCGGCGCGGACGTCGGCCGAGAGGATGACGAGCTTTCCCTCCGCCTGTAGGCGCTCGATGGCGCCCGCGAGAACGACCTTCGAATCGACGTGCGGGCGGAACGCGTCGGCGATACTACGGGTGTGGCTCGTCCACAGGTACGCGGTCCCGGCCATGATACCGAGCGCGATGAGGATGAGCGCCGCCAGGCCCAAAAGGAAAAAGCCGCCGAATCGAGAACGAAAGTGCGCCATCATCTCGTTGGATTTAGTTGACTCGTAGAGAGGGTGTACCCCGGGAGGCTAAGTACGTTCTACACGCTTGCTTCAGCGCCGTCGGCTGTCATACCGAGCGCTGAGCGGCCAACGCTGACGGTACGTGAGCAGTCGGTCCGGAAGGCGTAAGCAAAACACGTACCCCTTCCTATCGGTTCGCCCTTCCCATCGCTCCCCTCCCCTCTCCTCCCTCCTGGCTACCCTCTCCTCGCTACTTTCTCCTCGTTATCCCGTCCATTCTCGCCAATTCAGCGCTTAAAAAACCTCCGCGTCTGCCGATACACTGGAGAACACGCAACGATCAATCGGTAAGCGAACCTCATGGACGTCACGACGAACGGCAGCAGAAGCCTCTCAGGCATGAATGACTATGTGATCGACGCCCTCCGCGCCGAGGTGGGCCGCCACGAGCGGCTGGACGCGCTGACGTTGATGATGAACGCGGCCGGTAATGAGACTCGGATGCGCATTTTGTATCTCCTGTGGCGAAATCGCGAGGTACGCGTTAATGATCTCGCGTCCATTCTCGATGTTACGACGCCGGCCATCTCGCAGCAGCTCAAGAAGCTGCGTTCTCAAGGCCTCGTGCGGACGCGTCGTGACGCGCAGACCGTCTACTACCGGTTGAATCCGGATACGCCGTTCACACATCATTTGATCGAATTCTTCGAGGCTCTCCCGCAACCCGTCATGACCATGAGGAAAGCCGTCTGACGCCGCGCTTCCTGATCCAAAGGACGTGAGTCCTGCGACAGCGCAGGGCCGAATTAGTAAAATACGATGGAGCCTGTCTCGACCACCGAGAATTCCCCTGCTTTAGATCCGCAGCGTGACGGAACGGCAGAAACGTCGGCGTGGACGGATCTCGCTCCCGACTATTCGACTCATTTTCGCCGCATCTTCGAGGCGGCGCCCTTCGCCCTGGGCTTTGCCGATCGACAGGGCGGTCTCCAGATCTGCAACAAGGCGTTTCGTGACCTGTTCGCCGTCTCGGATGACGCCGTACGAGGGATCACGTATCGCAACGTCACGCATCCGGACGACATCGAGGCCGCCGCTGCCGAGCTGCGAAAGCTCTGGGCGCGTGAGACGGAATACGTCATTTTTGAGAATCGCTACATACGCGGCGATCAATCGGTTTTCTGGGCACAAGTCTCGATGTACTTGATCACCGACGGTTCCGACGAGCCGCTGGGCAGCGTCGCAATGCTCACGAACATCACCGATCGCAAGCGGATCGAGGCGGACCGTGCGCAGCAATCGGCCGAACTGGAAGGAGCGAAGGCCGTCGCAGAAGCTCACGCGGCCCGACTCGGGGAGCTCGTCGAGGAACTCCAGGCCGCGCGAAAGAGCGCCGAAGAAGCGACGCGCGCAAAGAGTGAATTTCTTGCGGTGATGAGCCATGAGATCCGCACGCCGATGAGCGGCGTGATCGGCATGACGGATCTCCTTCTCCAAACCGAACTCCGCACGGAACAGCGCGAGCTCGTCGAAACGATCCGCACGAGCGGCGAAAGCTTGCTCGCCATCATCAGTGACATTTTGGATTTCAGCAAGATCGAAGCCGGTCAGCTCGATCTCGAGAGCGAGCCGTTCGAGTTGCGCCTCTGCATGGAGGCGGCGATCGACCTGATCTCTCCCGCGGCGGCGTCGAAGGGCGTTTTGATCGCCTATCTGATCGATCCGGACGTACCGGAATGGATCGTCGGAGACGTGTTACGCCTGCGGCAGGTGCTGGCGAACCTCCTCAGCAACGCAATCAAGTTTACGGACGAGGGCGAGGTCGTCCTTTCCGCCTCCGCACCGACAAACGGCGGGCTGAGCTTGCTGCAATTTGCCGTGCGCGACACCGGTATCGGCATTCCCGTCGAGCAGATGGGGAGGCTTTTCCAATCATTCAACCAGCTCGACGCCTCAACGAGCCGGAAGTACGGCGGTACGGGGCTCGGACTTGCCATCAGCAAACGACTGTGCGAATTAATGGGCGGATCGATGTGGGCAGAGAGTGAAATCAAGCAGGGGTCGACGTTCCATTTTACGATCGCGGCCGATCCGATCGATCCGCCGGAAGTAGAAGGGCTCTCTTCGATCGTCGGTAGCCGGGTCCTCGTCGTCGACCGCCATGAGGCCACGCGTGAGATGATCGGGCGCCAGCTCGCGCGATACGAGCTCGACGTTACGAAGGCCGCCTCCGGAACCGAAGCCCTAACTCTAATGGAGGACGGTACGTTCGATCTCGCTCTTATCGAGGCGGAGCTGCACGCCCTGGACGGCCCGACGCTCGCGCGGATCATCACGCAGATGCCGCGCCATCAAACCCTTCCGATCATATTCACGCACCACCTCGGCCAGCCGGTGAACCGGAAAAGTTTCGAGGCGTCGGGCTACCTGACCAAGCCGTTGAAGCAGGCTCATCTCTATAGCGTGCTCGCCGATACGCTCCGCCCGCAGTCCGACCCTCCGGCGCAAGTACGGCCCTCGAACGACGCCACACCGACCGCGACCGAAGTATCTCCGCTCCGCGTTCTGCTTGCAGAGGACAATCCCGTGAACCAGAAGGTGGCGCTGCGCATGCTCGAGAAACTCGGGCTCGAGGTGGAACTGGCCCACAACGGAATGGAAGCGGTGCGCGCTACCGAGCGAACGCAGTTCGACGTGATTCTCATGGACGTGATGATGCCCGAGCTCGACGGCATCGAAGCGACGAAGCGCATCATCGAGTCCCATCCTGCCGAACGACGTCCGCGAATCGTCGCACTGACGGCGAATGCCATGCGCGGTGACCGGGAGCGCTGCCTCAAGGCCGGGATGGACGACTACCTCGTCAAGCCGCTTCGCGTGGATCAGCTCAACAAGGTACTCGACGCGTCTCGGCGGATCGGCGGCGACGGCCGTGCCGCGAACGACGACGTCGACGTGCTGGTCACGTCGAGCGTGCTCGAGGGGCTCCACGAAATGCTCGGAGGGGACGACCCCGATTTTCTCGTCGGACTCGTTAACGAGTTTCTAGTCGATTCCGAAAACCTGATGGAGCGAATTCGGGAGGCCGTTCGGTCTGAGGCCGCTCAAGCCTTGCAGCACGCCGCACACACACTGAAGTCGAGCGCGACGATGTTCGGTGCCGACGAGATGGCAACAATCTGCGAACGGCTCGAGAGGGCAGGTCTGGAAGACCGTCTCGCCGTCTCCGACGATCTACTTGGTCAATTGGAATCCTCGTTCGTGTCCGTCAAGCATCACCTTCAAAACCAGGTGGCATGACGGAATCACGTTTCGACGATCGATTCCTGCGCGAGTGAGCGTCCGCGACCGGTCAGCTCGAGATGGCCGTCGAGTTTGCGCACGAGGCCCCCTTCCAGCGCTCGTTTCACCACGCGTCGAGCGAAGGCGGACTCCCAGCTCAGGTGCTCCTCCAAATGGGCGATGCGGTTCTCCTGTTCGGCTTCCGGCAGGCCCTCGTGATTAAGCAAGTGGATCGTAAGCATTTTCTGGGCGAAAACCCATACGTTTCTCTGACGCTGCTGCACGGCCGCTATGACGCCGTGCCGGGGTGCGACGAGATAGGCGGCGGCAAAGAAGAGGCCTACCATGGTCGCCATCGCGCCCGCAATTGACGCGTCGAGCGCATGCGCCAGCCAGAAACCACTCACGGCCGACGCGATCCCGACGCCGAGGCTGAGACCGATCATACGGGCCAATCGATCCGTGAACAAATAGGCGGTCGCGGCGGGACCGATCATAAACGCGACGACGAGAATCGCTCCCACGGCGTCGAAGGCGGCTACGGCGGTCACGGAAACGAGCGTCATGAGTGTATAATGGATCAGCATTGGGGCGAACCCCAATGCCGCGGCCAATCCTGCGTCGAACGTCGCCAGCTTGAGCTCTTTGTACAGGCCCGCGATGAATAGGCCGTTCAACAATCCGACGCCGCCCACCACGTACAACGAGCGCGGTCCGAGATCCCATCCAGCGACGACGAACCGATCGAACGGAGCAAAGGCCAATTCGCCGAGCAGGACGGCGTCCGTATCGAGGTGTACGTCGCCTGCATAGCGTGCGATCAGAATGACGCCGATGCTGAAGAGGACCGGAAAGACGAGCCCGATGGCCGCATCCTCCTTGAACAGCCTTGTTTTCGTCAGCAGCTCGACGAGCAGAACCGTCAGGACGCCCGTCGCCGCGGCCGCGAGAATCAGAATCGGTGAGTTGAGATCGTGCGTCAGGAAGAATCCGACGACGATGCCCGGCAGGATGGCGTGGCTGATGGCATCGCTCATCATCGCCATCTTTCGCAGCACGAGAAACGTGCCCGGAAGCGCACAGGCGAGGGCGACGACCGCGGCGACGAGCTGTATTTCGAGCTGGCCCTGCGACATCATCCTCCTCGCTCCTTCCTGAGGCGCTCCGATAGCTCGACCCCTTTGCGCGTCAGCGCCCACTGACTGGGACCGGAGCGTTCGACCAGGCCGCGCTCTTGCAGACGCGTCAACGCCGGGACGGCCCGGCCGGACCCCGAGCTCATCACGTTAAGGACGGCCTCCTCGTGTGGATGCCGCGGATCGGCGTGTTGCTGCCCGAGCGCATAGAGATCCAAAAGCACGGCTTCGATACGGAGGCGCCGGGCATTGCGGCGATCACGAATCCACCGCCAGAGGATGCCCCTGTTCGGCGCGAACAAGAGCGAGACGAGGACGATCGTGCCCATGCAGAGCACGATCGTAGGTCCGGTCGGCATGCTCCGCGTCGTGCTGCTGACGATCGCACCGCTAACTCCGGCAGCCGCGCCGAAGACCGCCGAGATCGCGACCATCCAGCCCAGACGGTCGGTCCACTGTCGACCGGCGGCAGCCGGCGCGACGATCATGGCGCTCATGAGTACGACGCCGACGGTCTGCAGTCCGATCACGATCGCGATGACGAGGAGCGTCGTCAAAAGGACGTCGAGACGCCGCATCGGGAATCCCATCGTGCGACCGAATTCGGGATCGAACGAGAGCAGTTTGAGCTCTTTCCAGAAGGCGATCATCAGGACGAGCGCCACTCCGCCGAGAATGGCCATCGTGACCACGTCGCGCTGAATCAGCGCCGCCGCCTGCCCGAACAAGAACGTGTCGAGGCCGGCCTGTGTCGCCTCCGGCCGACGCTGAATGAACGTGAGGAGGACGAGTCCCATTCCGAAGAACACCGACAGAGCGATGCCGAGCATGCTGTCGTATTTGATCCGCGTCGTCTGGGTTACGGACATGATCAACAGCGTCGCAAACCAGCCCGCCGCGGCAGCCCCGGCCATCAGCACGATGGGCGTCTTGCTTCCCGTCAAGAGAAATGCGACGGCGATGCCGGGCAGGGCCGCGTGCGAGATGGCGTCTCCCAGGAGGCTCTGACCTCGCAGTACGGCATAGGAACCGAGTGACCCGCTGACGATGCCCAGCGTGGCCGATCCGAGCGCCACCATCCTCAGGGTGTAGTCGGTAAAGAGCTGTTGGAGGACGTCCATCTCAGTCGCGGATGCGTAGCGACTCGGTCGACTTGGTCGTTCGCGCTCGGACGGAGTCCGAATCGACCGACGCCTCGTCGGCGCGCAGGAACGCCACACGTCCACCGTACGTGAGGCGCAAGTTTTCCTCCGTAAATACTTTCTCGACCGGTCCGCTGGCGATGCGGCGGACGTTGAGCAGCATTACGTGGTCGAAATATTCGGCAACGGTCTGGAGGTCGTGATGCACTACGACAAGCGTCTTGTCGGCGGCACGGAGTTCCCGAAGGAGCGTGATGATGGCGTGCTCGGTCGTAGCGTCGACGCCCTGGAACGGCTCGTCCATGAGGTAGACCTCGGCATCGTGGACCAGGGCGCGGGCAAGAAACACGCGCTGCTGTTGTCCGCCGGAAAGCTGGCTGATCTGGCGATCGGCGAAGTCCTGCATCCCTACTTTCTCGAGCGCCTCCTGAGCGAGGCGGCGTTCCTTCCTGCCGGGTCTTCTGAACCATCCGATGCGCCCGTATAGGCCCATCATTACGACGTCGAGGACGCTCGTCGGAAAATCCCAATCCACACTGCCCCGCTGCGGCACGTAGGCAACCTGGTGACGCTGTTCCTCGTACGGCTTCCCGAAAATGCGAATCTGACCCGCCGCCGGTCGAATGAGGCCCAGGATTGCTTTGATGAAGGTCGTCTTTCCCGCCCCGTTCGGCCCGACGATCGCCATGAGCACGCCGGACGGCACGGTTAAATCAATGTCCCACAGGACGGGCTTGTCCCGATACGCGACGGTCAGGTCACGCACCTCAATCGCCGTTCTCTTACCTGTTTCAGGAAAGATCATCAGACGGCCCGATTCGATTGAGACGTCGGTAGAGACCGAACGGTACCTTCCGTGGCGACGCGCTCGCCTTGCAGAGAGGCGACGATGGTGTCCACGTTGTGCCGGATCATACCGGTGTAGGTACCGGTGGGCGACCGGGGATCGCCGAGGGCATCACCGTAGAGCGTTCCACCGATCGCGACGTCAAATCCGCGAGAGCGTACCGCTTCCCTGACGGCCTCGATGCCTTTCGGCGACACGGACGATTCCACGAAGAGGGCCGGTATGCGCCGCTCGACCACGAAATCCACCAGCCGCTGCACGTCGGAGGTGCCGGCTTCCGCCGCCGTCGAAATGCCCTGAAGCCCGCGTACCTCGAATCCGTAAGCGCGCCCGAAATATCCGAACGCGTCGTGTGACGTGATCAGGACGCGACGGTCCTCCGGCAGCTCGTCGATCCGTCGACGCACATACTCATCCAAGCTGAGGAGCTCATCCCGATAGGCATTGAAATTCGCCTTGTAGTCGGCCTCGTGTTCGGGATCCATCTCAGCCAGGACGTTCTTCACGGTCTCTGCGGCGCGTATCCACAAGGAAACGTCGAACCAGATATGCGGGTCGTAATTGCCCTGGAAAGCCGGCGATTCGAGAAGTTCGTCTTCCGGAACGCTCTCTTCTGCGACGGCGACCGTCGGGATGTTTCTGCGTTCCATCTGTTGAAACACGTCCGTCATCTTCCCTTCGAGATGGAGGCCGTTGTAGAAGAGGACGTCGGCGTTCGACATCCGCGTGACGTCGCCGGCGCTCGCCTTATAAAGATGCGGGTCGACTCCCGGCCCCATCAACCCGGTGACGCGAACGTGTTCTCCGCCGATTTGCCGGACGAGGTCGGCAAGCATACTCGTCGTGGCGACGACGTTAATCGCGCCGCCGGCCTCGCCGTCGGATCGATTCGCCGGACCGCAGCCTCCAAGAAGGCACGTGGTAAGGAAAAACACCGTAATTAATCGCATCGATCGAGAGGAGACGTCGTGTCGGATTTCGAACGGTCGGATAAACGCCTCCAAGTAAATTTAGTTTAGGCTAATTCACAAGTTAATCGCCGCATTTGGCCGATCGAGAGGACAGGAGAACGAGTGCCGAACGAAGAGCGTTTACTGCGCCGCGGTCCCGTCAAAGATCCGCGTCCGAACCACGACTTTCGAGCCATGACATGCGACTCTCGAACGACCACGCGCAGCGTAAGAGCAACGACTCACGACCCTCGATTCAGGAGCGGAGCGGCACGACGGTGATAGAAGTGGACGACTTCCAAGGGGAGGTCATCGAGACGAGCCGTTCGGTGCCGGTGCTCGTCGATTTCTGGGCGCCATGGTGCGGTCCCTGCCATGCGCTCGGTCCGGTTCTCGAACGACTGGCCGCGCAGAACGAAGGGCAATGGCGACTGGCCAAACTGAATACGGACGAGCATCCAGACGTGTCGCAGGAGTACGGGATCCGAGGTATTCCGGCGGTCAAGCTGTTTGTCGACGGGCGCGTCGTCGACGAATTCACCGGCGCCCTTCCGGAGTATGCCGTCAAGGAGTGGCTCGAGAAGGCGCTGCCGTCAGAGGCCAAGAAGCGACTGCAGGCCGCCGAGCGTGCGCTGCAAGCCGGCGATGCGAGCGATGCCGAAGCCCTTCTTAATGACGTCCTGGAGTTGGAGCCGCAAAATCCCAAGGCGCGTGTGCTTCTCGCGCAGATCCTCGCCTTTCGCGACCCCGAGCGGGCGACCGAGCTGGCCTCCGGAAGTGCATTCGCCGGCCCCGGATTCATCCAGATCGAAGAGGCCGTAAAGACCGTAGCGCGGCTCTTTGAACGGACAGAGAATCTCGACGACCTGCCTGATGGAGAAGGACGCGAAGCGTATCAAACCGGAATCGAGGCGTTCGCAGCGGGCGATTTGGACGTTGCGATCGAACGATTCCTCGAGGTAATCCAGACGGACCGGTACTACGACGACGACGGGGCGCGCAAGGCCTGCGTGGCGATCTTTACGCTATTGGGGAACGACCACCCGGTGGTTAAAAAGTACCGGCGTCGATTCGACATGGCGTTGTATTAGGCGTCTCGTGCATCAGGCGGTTTGCCCGCCGCAGGAACTGCCGGCGCCGGCCGTACAGCCGTAGCAGTGGCGAGCGGTTCGGACGACATGATCGCGCCACGCATCCAGGTCGAAGTCGCGCACGTGCGGCCGGCGGCCGTCGGCCAGCTCGATCTTCATGTCCAGCTGCTGGTTGAAGTCGCAGTCGTACAGATAGCCCTCCCACGAAACGGACAGCGTATTTCGGCACATCAATCCATGGATCGTGGCCGGATTGAAGGCATTGACCAGGCGTTCCATGTATTCCTCGAGCAGGTCTCTGTCTAGCAACCATTCGAGGTATCGCGACATCGGCATATTGTTGAGGGCGATGAGGCTATCGAACGTTACGCCGTGATGGCGGGCAAGAGCAGCCTTCCACTCCGACTCGAGCGAGCTCTGGCTACCGGCGAGGAACGCGCCTACGGGATTGGTAACCAGCGTCAACGTCCGCCCTGGATCGCCCTTGCCGTATCCAACCTCGTTGAGCCTTTTCAGCGCCTCGATACTCTTTTCGTACGTACCGGATCCTCGCTGGGCATCGGTGCCGAGCTTCCGGTAGTGTGGAAGCGAGCACACGACGTCGACGCCGCGTTCGGCGAGCCACGACGGCAGATCGGCGAATCGACGCGTCGTGAGGATCGTGAGGTTACACCGGTCGATGACGCGCTTGCCCCGGTCGACGCACGCATCCACGAGATACTTGAAGTGGGGATTGAGTTCGGGCGCGCCTCCCGTCAGATCTACCGTATGCGCGCCCGAGACGTCGATCGCGCGCAGACACGCCTCGATCGTCCCGAGGTCCATGTTCTCGTCCGTTCGATCCGGTCCCGAATCGACGTGGCAATGGCGACACGTCATGTTGCACAGCTTTCCGACGTTAATCTGGAAAACGTCGACGCCCGTCGGCTTGAGCTCGACCCATCCGGAGGCTTTCAGATCGGCGTCGAACACGCCCGTACCAGACGGGCCGCCTCGGAGCTCCACGGCGTTCAAAGCCGCAAATTGCTCGCCGGGCTCCGCGAGGGGGGCTCGTCGCGAGCGAAGGCTCGTCGTCGTCCGCGGTCCATCGACGTCGAGGATTGCGCCGTCTCCTCCGGCCACTTGTTTCAGCGGTATGAAATCCGTGAGTTCGTGCATGAAAAACGTGTTGTGACGGCTGACCGACGACGTTAACGATGAACGGGCGACGCTCGCGCCTGCAGAACTTGTCTTACATTATCTTGTGTCGCACTTGCTCGAGCATCTGGATGCCGTGTACCAGCGAGGACCCTCCGCGGATCGCCGTGGCCACGTGCACGGCCTCCGTCATCTGCTCGAGGTCCGAGCCCTTTTCGAGGCATTCGGACGTATAGGCATCGATGCAGTACGGGCATTGGACGGTATGAGCGACGGCGAGCGCGATGAGCGCCTTCTCGCGTGCCGTCAGTGCGCCGTCCTCGAACACCTTGCCGTAATAAGAAAAGAACAGATCAGCCAGCTCCTGGTTGCCTTCGGCGATCTCGCCGAATTTCGGAAGATGTTCGGGTTTGTAATAGGAATCCATTGATACGTCGACTGCTAACTGGATAGATTTCGTAGCGCGAGGGGGCGAAAGGTTACGGCGCGCCGGCGACGAACCGCCCCGCAGGGGTGGTCACCTACCTTTGCGTCCGCGCACGGTCACGCTCACGATCGCACCGCCTCCGTCACGAAAGGCATGCACGTCGGTCAGGGATGCTTCCCGTTCGATGATCTCCTCCGGTACGTCGATTTTCTTTTCACGGACCACTTCGACGTCGAGAAAGCCGGCGCCGCGAATCAAACCGAGGTATTCGTCCAGCTCCATGGCGCCGCCAACACATCCCGCGTACAGCTCGGCCGACTGGCGCACGGATTCCGGTAAGCGACCGCGCGTCACGACGTCGGACACGCAGAAGTGCGCGCCCGGCTTCAGGACGCGGTACGTCTCCGCAAACGCCTTCTCTTTGTCCGGCACGAGATTCAGTACGCAGTTGCTGATGACGACGTCCACCGAATTCGATTCAACCGGCATCGCCTCGATGTCACCGAGTTCGAATACGACGTTCTCATAGCCCATTTTTGCGGCATTCTCCCTGGCCTTTGCGACCATGGAATCAGTCATGTCGACGCCGATGACGCGGCCCGTGTGGCCCACGATCGAACGAGCCACGAAGGCGTCGAGTCCGGCGCCCGAGCCGAGGTCCAGTACGGTGTGACCCGCCTCGATGCCGGCGAGTTCGGTGGGTAAGCCGCATCCCAGACCGAGATCGGCTTCGGGGACGTAGCCTTCGACGCCCGAGTATTCGTCGCCGATCATGCTAATCGAATCGGGTCCGCATCCGCAAGCGCAGCCGGCCTTTTCGCCTCTGCGCGCAATTTCGTCGTATTTCGTGCGGACGGTGTCTTTGATGGTGGGTGTCATCTCTTCATCCTCATGAGTTGGTGGGAAATTCCAGCGGTCCGCAACAGACGGTGGAGAAAAACGCCGCGATTTCGCCGTTCATCTCACGCAGCGCCTCCCAATCCACACAGTAACATACGGCCGGACCTTCAATCGCGCCGCGGATCAGCCCTGCCTCTTTTAGCGCCTTCAGGTGCTGCGAGACCGTCGACTGTGCCAGCGGCAGCTCGTCGACCAGGTCTCCGCACATGCACGTGCCGCTCTGAGAGAGGATGCGGAGGATCTCCACGCGGGCCGGGTGGCCGAGTGCCCTGAACATCAGAGCCAGCCGGGCCGTCTTCTCGTCGAATGCGTCCGTCTTGCGTACCGCCATGTCTGTTTCGTAGTGTTTATCGTATTATTACGATATACGATGAAGGCTACGCGGCGACGAAGAACGAGGTTTCGAAGGAGGGCAAAAAAATGTGCGTGTAGCGCGCACGTGATCCCGTCTTGCACGGCGGGGAGGCGATTCCCCTGGGCGTGCGGCTCACTATGCCGCCTTCTGCTCTTCCTGTTCCCTGTATTGCAGCT
>CAZMXY010000078.1:0-16518 GCA_964570345.1 uncultured Rhodothermales bacterium
TCGAGCGCGTCGACGATAATCCGTACCTGGCGGATTTCTACAACGACATGCGGCGGTGGTCCTTCAATCTCCAGGTCTTCTTCCTGTCGAGCCGCTTCAACCACCATCAGGCGATCGTGCGCGCACCGCACTCCGTCGTCCAGGATCGGACGATTTACGAGGACGCGGAAATTTTTGCGCGTAACCTGTACGAGATGGGCCTGATGGAACAGCGCGACTTCGACAACTATCGAGCGCTGTTCGCGCTGATGACCTCTTATCTTAAAGCACCCGATCTACTGATTTATCTTCGCGCATCCGTTCCCACGCTCGTGGGCCACATCCAGGACCGCGGACGCGCATTCGAATCAACCATCCGTATCGACTACCTTGAGCGGCTGCATCGACACTATGAAAATTGGGTCGAACGATACGACCTCGGACCCAAGCTGATCGTGGAGGTAGACGAGCTGGACTTTGTCAATCAGCCGGCGCACCGGATGGAGATCATCTCTCGAATAGAGAGCCGCCTCTTCGGCCTCTTTCCCGAATGAATAACGTCGAGCTGCCGGTGAACGCGTCTGAGCTCGGTCCGGCGCGCGGTCCGACTCGGGTGGGCCTCGCGTTCCTGTTACTCGGTTGCCTGGGCGTTTTCGCGGCGCCGCGAGTGTGTGCGCAAGAGCGGGATTCCGTCCGGGTTTCGGACGGCCTGCCGGCGCTCCACCAGGCGCTTGACCTCGCAGAGCTGCTTGGGGAAGTGCCGGGCACGTTTCTCTATCGTTTCGCCGCACCGGGATGGCCCGACGGCTGGAGCTACCACGGCCTTCCACCGCAGCGGGCCGCGACGACGCTCAACGACCTCCCATTCTCTCACGTCTTCACCGGGCGGCCGGGATTCGACGTCGCGCCGACGGCCTTCGTCGCTCGACCCGCAGTGGAGACGGCACGGCTTCACCGGCCGGCCACCGTGGGCACTCGTCTGCGATCTTTCGCGTCGGCTGGACCGATCACGGAAATTAAATACTGGAAAGGTGCGGCAGGATTGGAGAGTATTGATGCCGTCCACGCACAGCATCGGAGCCGATCCCTTTTCGGAAATCCCGGCGCGCTGAACGTCATGGGGTCCTATAGCGGGCGCGGCGCGAGCGGCGTCTATCCGGGATCCCGTCTGCGTCGAGGGCGGCAGGTGCAGCTCCGCTTGCAGTATGGACAGCGCCTCTGGGCGGTCGAGGTGCTCAACGTACATACGCGCCGAACGATCGGCGCGCACGGTGGCGTCATTCCGGAGGATTCCGGTTTCGAGTCGGTCTACGCGACGGTTGGCGCGATCGTCGAGAATCCCCGGGCAACGAGGCGGATCGTCCGGAACGACCTGCATGCGTCCTCACGGCTTCCGGTGCTGGGCGCACCGATCACCGTGTCGGGATTCTGGACGGCGGAAACGTTTCGATACCGGGACGAGGTAGATACGGTGGGGACGAGCGCAGACCGGTTGGGCTTTCGCGTCGCCCTTCCGATCGTGTCGCGACCGGGGCGTTCGGCGGGGTTGGAGCTCGACGGTTGGGCGGAGCAGATAGCGCCGCGGCTTCGATACGTCGGCGAGCCGCTGCGGCGCTCCGAGCTTCATGTCGCCGTTCGAGACTCCTTTTCAGTGCTCGGATGGGACGTGCAGGCTCGCCTTTCGGCGCATACGTACGACGGATCCGTGCATCCCGGGGGTCGGATCGAGGTCGCGAAGCGTGCGGCCGCGTTACGATTCTTCGCAGGCGGCACCCTTTCGGGAGAGCCCCCTTCGCCGGTGGAGTTGATGGGCTTTCGTGCCCTCGGCGCGGCGCCGGACGACCGCTCGGGGCGCATCGCCGATACGTTCGTCGGGGCTTCGTGGAGCGGTGGGACATTCGACCTTCGAGTGCGCGTCCACGGCAGCCGAACGTCGCAGCCGCGAGACGTCTACATGACGACCGATTACATGACCGTGCCGGACTCGGCCGCGGTGCTCTTCGCGCCGTCCGCGGCCTATCGAGCCGGCGCCGCCGTCGACCTCGGATGGCGGCGCGACGCCGAGATCGGCCTGTATGCGATCCTCCAGCCGAGTCTCGTTACGCTGCTGAATCGCAGCGACGCCGAGCTTCACGAGCGGGTCGCGAGGGCCCTTCCGGAGTGGTTCGGGCGCGCGCGGATCGGGGCACGTCGCCTTCTGTTCCGCGGCGACCTCGACCTGGACGCCTTCGCCGAAGCGTACGTTTGGAGTACCACCGCCGGACGTGCGCTCCACCCCGAGACCGGGCTTCTCGCCGTGCCGCTGATAACGTCACGGACGTTCGGGCCTTCCTCCATGATCAACGTCGGGGCGGAGGCCGGCGTCCGTGACGCGACGTTCTTCTTCATCTTCCAGAACGTGCTGGCCGGTACGAAGTGGATGACCGGAAACCTGATCGTCCCGGTTTATCCGCTGCCTCCGCAACAATTTCGCTTCGGCGTGTACTGGCCGATCTTCAACTAAGATCGTCTCTGGCGATCCGATCCGCTCATCGTCGACTTCGTCTTTCTCAGCCGGCAGACGAAGAAGCCTTCGAACCGTGCGCTCGGAAGAATTCGAATCGCCTGCCGGACGCCGTCGGCAAGGCGCCTGCCGTCCCATTCCTCGAGGGGCTCAACGGCCGAGGACAAATCGACGTCGACCTTCTCGACCTCGAGCGCGCCTCTGAATTTCGTGAGGGCCCAGTCGATCATCACCTCGTTCTCTTCCGGAGCGAACGTGCACGTCGAATAGACCAGCACGCCGCCCGGGCGAACGGAGTGGATCGCCGAGAAGAGCAGCCGGCGCTGTTTTTTCGCCATCTCCCTGACTTTGCGCGGACTCCAGTACGCGTGCGTCTGCGGATTCGCGGCCTGAAAGCGCCCCTCCGTCGAGCACGGAGCGTCGAGCAGCACGCGATCGAAATGCTCTGGGCGATAGCGCCATACGCGCTCGCCGTTCTGATGAAACGTCCGCACCGACGTGGCACCGTAGGCATCGAGCAGCGCCTTCATCTTGAAAAACCGGCCTCGCACGATCTCGACCGCCGCCAACTCACCTTCTCCCCGCATCAGGGCGGCCACCTGGAGCGTCTTGCTACCGGGAGCGGCCGTGAGGTCGAGTACGCGGTCGCCGGGCTCCGGCGCGAGAATGAGGGGAGGTAGCATGCTCGAGAAGTTTTGGACGTAGATCTGCCGAGACTGTGCCGCAGCGGACGACAGGAGCGCATCGCGATCACCGGGGGGCACCCAGAAGGCCTCCTCGTACCAGCCGATCGAACGCGGGTCGAGGCCTTCGCGGCGAAGCGACTCGATTACCGGCTCAATTTCCGCCACGAGCGTATTGACCCGAAACGACGTGACGGGGACCTCCGAGAAACTGTCGAGTACGCCCTCATACGCCGCGGCCGGCACGATGCGCTGCAGTCTTTCGAGAAACTCCAGAGGCAGCGGCGACTCGGTTCGATCCATCATTTTCCCACTTCGGCTAGACCGTCTGGACGTACATGCCTATTTTGACGGACGAGATGCGTCGCAAACGCACGGTCGTGCTCCGCCGTGGAGGCGAGAACCGGACGAGAGCGAGTCGGTTTATACAATAACGTTGCAGACGGGCCGCGCTGCGCAGAGCCGGGCGGTTTAAGTTAGCCGGACGGGGCAGCGATACTTCATCCGTTACGTGAACTCGTATCCATGGAGCCATCGCCTCGCCTTCGGGCGGCACCTCACAGATAGTCCGAACGCTTTTCAGAACCTGCCGACATGAGCAATCGCCGAGGCGAGGACGTCATCCGCTGCTCTTTTTGCGGACGCACCGCCCACGAAGTAACGTCAATGGTCGCGGGTCCGGACGTCTACATCTGTGACCGGTGCATCAACGACGCCGCCGGGATCGTCCGCAGCGACCTTGCGGCCTTCCAACAGCATGGCGTCACCGGGGGACGCCGCGCGCCGGTCGGTCGACAGCACCTTTCGCCTCGCGAGATCAAGACGTCCCTCGACGAGTACGTCATCGGGCAGGATCGCGCCAAGAAAGCGCTCGCCGTCGCCGTATACAACCACTACAAGCGGATCGATTCCGACCAGTACTTTCACGAGTACGACGACGTCGAGCTCGAGAAATCCAATATTCTCCTCATCGGCCCGACGGGAACCGGAAAGACGCTGCTCGCCCGCACGCTGGCTCGCATACTCGACGTTCCGTTTTCGATCTCCGACGCGACGGCGCTTACCGAGGCCGGATACGTCGGGGAGGACGTAGAGAGTATTCTGGCGCATCTCCTCCACGCGGCCGACTTCAACGTCGAGCGTGCCGAACGCGGCATCATCTACATCGACGAGATCGACAAGATCGCACGCAAGGGGGACAACGCGTCCATCACGCGGGACGTTTCGGGAGAGGGCGTCCAGCAAGCGCTGCTGAAGATTCTGGAAGGCACCGTGGCCGGCGTTCCGCCGAAGGGAGGGCGCAAGCATCCCGAGCAGAGTCTGATCAACATCGACACGCGCAACATCCTCTTCGTCGTCGGCGGTGCCTTCGACGGGCTTCAGGAGGTCATAGCCCACCGTCTCTCGGCCAATACGATCGGATTCATGGCCGACAGCAGTCGCAAATTCGACAAGAGCGATCCGTCGATCCTGCGGCACGTCGAACCCGACGACTTGCTCAAATTCGGGATGATTCCGGAGCTCATCGGCCGCGTCCCCGTGATATCCGCGCTCGATCCGCTTTCGGACGAGGCGATGCGCGCCATTCTGATTTCGCCCAAAAACGCGCTCATCAAGCAGTATCAGAAGCTGTTCGCGATGGACGGCGTGGACCTGCTATTCGACGAAGACTCGCTCGACGCCATCGTGGGGAAGGCGCGGACGCTCGGAACGGGGGCCCGCGGACTTCGAGCCGTGATGGAGCAGATCATGCTCGACATCATGTTCGACATGCATGCGCATGCGAACGTCGCCAAGTGCCGGATAACCACCGACACCGTCTCCGGCGACGCCGATCCCATCTATGAAGAACGGAAAGCCACCGCCTGAAAGCGTGGCATCAGTCCACTCCCGCTCGAGGCGGCCGCGCTATCGTCCCGGTACGCGGACGTCGGAACACGCACCGGGCGCGGTTAGGTTGAACGACGCCCCCCGTGAAGGCTCCGGTCCGGCCCGCACATGCCTGATCTCCGAACATACTGGCATCGTTTCAAGGAGACGATCTCCTATTACGTGGGAGGCGTATATCGGTATGCGTTCGAGAAGGACATATTCCTTTGGGCCCAGGCTATCGCCTTCAAGGTGCTGATCACGATCGTACCGATCGTGATTCTCGTCACCGGTATCCTGGGCCGTATCCTCGGGAACCTGCTGGAAGACCCGGACGCGTTCGACGACGTCGCGCTGTTCATCCGTGAGTACATGCCCGCCTTCGATCAGAGCGATCAGCTTCTGACTCTCGTAGACAGGCTGCAGAAAACGGGTACGTTCTTCGCTGGTCTCGGGATCTTTGCATTGATTTTCGCGGCGATGACCCTCTTTACGACGCTGCGCGTGGTCATTGGAAACGTCTTTCACGAGGAATGGCATCGACACCGCAGCGTTCTAAGGGGATACGTGTTCGACTTGCGCATGGCGGCACAGGTCGGTCTCCTGTTCCTGCTGACGATCGGCCTGTCGTTTCTGACGCTCGCCATTCAGCAGGGCGGGCTCGAAGTCGCGCAGCGGTTCGATCTGGATTACGTCTGGCTGCGCGAAGGGTGGCGACGGACGTTCCGTCTGCTGTCGTATCTGATCCCGTATTTCCTCTCGACGGCGATGTTCTTTCAACTCTTCTACTTCATTCCGCAGCCGCATCCTCCGAAACGCAGCGCACTCACCGGCGCCCTCGTGACCGGTCTGCTATGGGAACTGGCTAAGCTGAGTTTCACGTTCTACGCGACGAGCGTCGGGCGCTTCGACCGATACGTCGTCCCGGGAACGGAAGCGGAAGAAGTCATCAGCGTGCTGGGCGAGGCGTTCGGACTTATTATCGCCTTCGTTTTCTGGGTGTACTATTCAGGTGTCGTCCTCGTCATTGGTGCGTTGATCGCGGTCTTGAATGAGAAGCGGGTCAGGATGAAGAGACTCAAGCGTGAGCGGGAACGGATGGAAAGGGCGGTCGCGATGGAATCGGAGCCGCCGTCAGAGAGCGGTGGCGCGTCCGACTACTCCTCCGTGCAGGACGCCTCGGAGGTGGGCGAATCCGCGTCGGTCCATTCCGACGACGCGCGCGGGAAGCCGCACCCGTCCGACGGAACGAGTCGTACGGATGTCTCGATCGGATAGGGGAATGCAAAACGTACAGACAGCCGAGACGGACGGGGGACGTAGGGACGCCGGACGGCGGACGCCCCGCTCGCTCGCGCTCGTCCTTTTCGCCGGCCTCGTGCTGCTCCTGGTCGGGGCGGAATTCCGTGTGGCGCACGCTCAGGTGCCCCTCTCCGCCGTCAATCGACAGACGACGGTGAGAGACATTTCGTTCAAGTTCGTCGACGGCAATCCTTTCTCGGAAGACGCGCTCGAGAATCAGATCTGGCACAAAGAACCGAGCTTCTGGGACAAGGTGATGAGAATCCTCCCCTTCGTCTCGATGCCGGACTATCCGTTCAACCCGGTCGAGCTGCAGAAAGACGTCCGTCGCCTACGCCTCTACCATCAACGAAACGGGTTCCTCGATCCATCGATCGACTATCCGGCTTCCCAGGTGGACACGTCGGCGAACAAGATCCGCATTATTTTTACGATCCGGCATGGTCCGCCGCTGATCATCCAGGACGTGGGGTTCTATGATCGGGAGGGGAATTACGCGACGGACCTTTTTCAGGAGGACCGGCGCGAGCGGTGGATCACCTTCCGTGACAACGTGACCCTCAGAACGGGCACGCGCTACACGGAATTCGAAGGGATTCGTCTGCAGGACGAGATCTTGACGTGGCTGAAGAACTCGGGATACGCCTTCGCCGAGGTCGACCGAGAGACGCTGATCGACTCGACCGCACACACCGTCGATCTTCGATTCGTCCTGGACCCGGGTCCGCGCGGGTACGTTTCCGAAATCCAGATCGAGGGCAATGAGTCGGTCGATCGCAGCGTGGTGCTCCGTGAGCTGCCGTTCGGGGTGGGTGATCGCTTTTCGGCTGAGAAGCTTGCGCAGGGCCAGCAGGAATTGTTCTCGTTGGGCCTCTTCCGGGTCGCCATTTCGGACGTTCCGGAGCAACCCCGCGACAGCACGGTCGTCGTGCGCTATCAATTGCGAGAGGCGCGACCTCGCAGTCTGTCGGCCCAGACCGGGTATGGTTTCGAAGAGGGTGCGAACATGCAGGGATCATGGACGCATCGCAACTTTCTGGGCGGGGCGCGTACGCTTTCCGCCACCGGTACCGCGAATTCGGGGTTCGCCGCGCGACGGGCCGGCGGTCTGCAGGCCACGCGAGAGATCGGCGGATCCGTTTCGCTTCGGCAGCCGCATCTGTTCAGGCGCAAGTTTTCGGGCATTTTCACGCCCTTCTACGAATGGCAGGATAATCCGACGCAGCAGATCGCCTATCAGGAGATCGGCCTCCGCTCTTCGCTCATATACACGATCTACACCTTCCGCACGATCACGCTGCAGCATAGTCTCGTCCGATCGCAGCCGCTGACCGAACAGAGCATCATCGAGTTGCCGAACACGGCGTTCGTGACGGGCGAGGAGCTCGACATCTACAATCGCTCCATACTTACGCTGAGCGGCAACTTCGGCAACGTAGACGATTACATCCGCCCGACGAGCGGCTTCCTGATTCGTCCGCAATTGGAGATGGGTGGGCACGTCATCCGGATGAAAGACGACGTCGAGTACTATAAGAGTCGCCTCGAGGTCGTCGGCTACCTTCCCATCACGGAAACGTACAACCTGACCGGCCGCTTCTACGTCGGACGCATCTGGCCGACAGGCGAAAGCCGAAATCAGGCTCCGGGTACACAGACGGAGTTCCGATTCGATCGCATCCGGTTCTACGCGGGTGGAGCGAACGACGTGCGCGGCTGGCCGATTAACCTTCTGGGGCAGAAGTTTGCCTACAGGCGAGTGGAACTCGACGCGGCCGGCGATACGCTTGCGGTCGATTACGAATTCGAACCGAACGGCGGCCTTGCCAAACTGGCTGCCAACGTCGAGCTGCGCACGCCCCTGCCCTTCTTCGGCCCGTCATGGCGGGGTGCGGTATTTCTCGACATGGGCCAGGTCTTTCCAACGGCCGAGAACGATTCGCTTCTCTTTGAGAAGGAACGCGTCTCCTCCGCCTCCTTCGATCTGAGGGATCTACGCATGGGGATCGGCGGAGGGATTCGCTACGAAACGATGGTCGGGTATATCCGCCTCGACCTTGCGTACAAGGTCAATCCGACGCTGGAAGACCTCGCGACGCCCGAAGAAATATGGAAGCTGGAGAACAACGAGATCGATCGGAGCAGCATTAGCACGAGCATTCGCGATCGGTTCCGATTTCATTTAAGCATAGGACAGTCCTTTTAGTATGTCGGATCACGGCCGGGACATATCTCCGTCTTCAGGCGACTCGGACGTGCCCCGGTCCGGTCGTCCGGATCGACCGTCGCGTCCGCGTCGAGAGGAGAGCCTACCGCCCGGCAGCGGAGGCGACGCCGAACCGAACGTCGCGCAACGTCCGTTGTGGTACCGGGTGCTTCGAACCGCGGCCATCGGGTTCGCAAGCGCGATCGGCTTCGGCATCGTCGTCCTCCTCCTGCTGGTACTCGCGCTCCAGACGAATTGGGGGGGCACGCACTTCGCCGACTTTTTGCTGGCCATTGCGAATCCGTTTGACGAGGCTCAGAGCGAATACGACGAGCTGAGGGGCAACTTCATCTCGCGACTCGAGCTGAGGGGACTGCATCTGTTCCGGCTGGACACGGTTTACGTCGATACGCTTTACGTCGAGGCTGATGACGGCGACGGCGCGCTCATACGGCGCGTGCGAAGAGACGATCTCGACGCGGCGTCCCGCGCGCTCGCCTTCGACACGTTCTATGTCGACACGTTGAGCATGGCCGCGATCGACACGTTTCGCATGAGGTACAATCTCCTCTCGCTGCTGGGCAGGCGCGTCGATCTTCGAGAAGTGTATTTTGCCAATCCCGTTCTTACGGCGCGCCAGCGGGCCGACTCCACCTGGGACCTTCTCGAGCCGTTCCGAGGGCCCGACACGACTGCGGCCGAGCCGTCGTTCGTCCTGGAAATCGGCGAAGCCCGCGTGACGGACGGGTCGCTCTTCGCGAGATACCACGTTCCGGAGGGGGATTCGGTCTTCCGGGTCGAAGACTTCAATCTTCAGGCCGCAGACTTTCGTCTCGGAACGGACGTGAGCGGCCGCCTCGATACGCTTCATACGCGGTACACGCCGCCGGGCTTCGACTATTGGACGCACATCAGAGGGGGCGGCCTGATTCGCGAAAACGAAGTGGATCTGTCGCGGATTGACCTGGAGTCGCCCTACAGCCTCGTGGCGGCGTCCGGCACGCTGAGACTTCCGTCCGATGACGAGGAGGCCATCGAGGGAATCGATTTCTCGCTGGAGGCCGATCCCATCGCTTTTCGAGACGTGCGACTCTTCGTTCCGGCCCTCGACCCGGACCGGACGGCGACCCTCCGCGCCGACGTCGAGGGGTCGACACGCAAGATGAACGTGGACGTGCGCGGCACGCTCTCCGACGGAGGCTCCTTCTCCATCGCAGGCGTCGTTTCGCCGCTCCGGGACGGTCCAATCGCCTACCGCTTGCGAGCCGGGCTCCAGCGAATCAATCCAGCCTTCTTCACGACGCCTCCCGAAGCGGAACCGTCGACGCTGTTGACCGGAGAGGCCGTCGTGGATCTGGCCGGAGCGCGCGCGGACGCGCTGAGCGGGTCCGTCAGCGCCCGGCTCGATCGGTCGGCCGTCGGCGGTTTGCGGCTGGAAGAGGCCGTGCTCACCGGCGACGTGCACGACGGCCGAGCGGACGTCGATCTGCGCATGAACTGGAATGGAAGCACGGCAACCGCGGACGGCTTCATCCGGCCGTTCGACGATCTGCCTTCGTATGAGCTTTCCGGACATACGCGAAACTTCAATCTCGGATCACTCGCCGGACCCGAACAGCAAAGCGACGTCAACGCCGACATACGGATCGTAGGGTACGGATTCAGTCTGGACACGGCGGATCTGAAGGCGACGCTGACGATGGGCCCGTCGACGATAAACGACGTCCGCGTCGACGACGGCCGCATCGACGTCGCGTTGCAGGGAGGCGAGCTGACGTACGGCATCCGCTTCCTCTTTCCCGAGGGTCTTCTCGTTGCGAATGGGGACGCTTCACTCGACGACCCGACGGCCTATCGGATCCAGCGTGGCCGGTTCGAGAACTTTGATCTGGCGGCGCTCGTCGGTGGCGATCGATCGAGCTCACTGACCGGCTCGTTCCAGGCGCAGGTTATCGGCTCGAGCGCCGAGGAGCTTACGGGAGAAGCGGTCCTCGAAATGGAGCCCTCGACGTTCGGCGAATTTCGGCTTGCCGCGGGACGAGCCGATCTCCGGCTGAGTGGCGGCCGGCTCGACGCGACGGTCCGCGCGGATCTGAGCGAAGCGGGCGACTTCGACTTTGCCGCCGTGACGCGCCCGTTCGACGACGTCCCGACGCTGCACGTGACGCGGGGAGAGTTCAGAAACGTGAACGTGAACGCGTTCCTTCAGGATTCGGAACACGAGAGCAATCTGAGCGGCACCGCGACGTTCACCATGCGCGGATTCGAGCCGGAATTCATGTCCCTTGACGGCGCGTTTACGCTGTCAGCGTCGCGGATCAACGAGCAGGAGATCAACTCGGCCCGAATCGACCTGGACATGGACCGAGGAAACCTGGCGTTCGACGCGGGAATGGATCTCCCGGACGGCGACGTCCACCTGGTCGGTACGGCGCAGCCGTTTCGCGCGGCGCCGGCGTACGACGTCCGCGAGGGCACGTTCGAGAACATCGACCTGGCCGCGTTCACGGGCAATCCAAACCTCGGCAGCCGTCTGAACGGCACGCTCACGTTGACGGGCACGGGGCTCGATCCCGAGACGATGGACGTGGAAGGACGTGTCGAATTTTCGAGCTCACGCATAAACGAGCAGGAGGTCACGTCCGCTTTTGCCGCCGGCTCACTTCGGGGCGGAACGCTCGACGTCGAACTGCAATTCGACGTCCCTGACGGACGAACGCACGTCGTCGCGACCGCCCGTCCGTTCGCGGAAACACCCACGTACACGGTCCATGAAGGCACTTTCCGAGGGGTTAACGTGGCGGCGCTTACCGGCAATCCGGCCTGGCAGACGAACCTGTCCGGCAGCTTGAGCCTGACGGGAGAGGGATTCGTTCCCCGTGACATGTCGACCGAAGGTCTCGTTCGGCTCTCCGAATCGACGATCAATCAGGCGACCGTCACGGCCGGAACGATCAGCGGGAGCGTCCGAGACGGCCGCGTCGAGTTCGATGCCGACGTCGCCTTCGAAGACGGAGTAGCGAACGTGAGCGGGAGCGGTCTCTTCTTCGCGGACGTGCCGCAGTACGCCGTCAGCGGCCGCGTCACGAATCTCGAGATCGCCGATCTCATCGGCAACGACACGCTCCGCGCCCGGATCAGCGCGGCGTTCGACGTGGAAGGGACGGGGACCGATCCGCGGACGATGGACTTGCAGGGGCGGGTTACGTCGGAGGATGGGACGTACGAGGGCGCCGAGGTCGAGTCACTGTACGGACAGTTCCTCCTCAGGGACGGGATTTTGAGGGTAGATTCTCTTTTCGTTCGCTCGACGGCCATCGATGCGAACGGCAGCGGCGTCATTGCCGTTTTCGACTCCACGGCCGGATCCGATTTCTCGTTTACCGCCGACTTAAAAGACCTTCGACCCCTCCGAACCCTCATTGCGTCCGAAAATTTCAACTTGGGTGAAGGCCGCGTCGACGGCAGGGTGTACGGGCGTACGGGGACGCTTCAGTTCGACGTGACCGGTCGCGTGAACAATCTCGTCTACGACAACGCGCGCCTGTCGACGTTCGACGGCACGCTCGCCGGCGAGCTGGGACCCGATCGGACGCTCTCGATCGCGGAGATCGACGGGGAGATGAGAGCCCTGTCGCTTCCGGGATTCCTGATCGAAGACATCCAGCTGCGCGCTCAGTATCAGGAGGATCAGATCGTCTTCGAGGGCAGCGTCACGGTCGACGACGAGCGTTCGGCGCAGGTCGCGGGGCGCGCCGACCTGACGCCCGGCGTCCAGCGCGTTACCATCGACGCACTGACCCTCGATCTGGCAGGCCGACACTGGGAGCTGCTGCAAGAAGCCGGCATCACCTACGGCGAAGAGTACCGCATTTCCAATTTTCTTCTGTATTCCGACGATCAGCAAATCGCGGTGGACGGCATCGTGGAACCCGACGGCGAGCAGAACCTCGTGATGACCATCGAGGAGTTTGAGATGGGCGCCGTAGCCGACTTGCTCGGGTACGAGGGGCTGGGCGGCATTCTCAACGGGTCCCTCATCCTTTCCGGGCCCGGCGAGGCCCCGGTCATGTCGGGCACGCTCAACGCCGACTTGACCTCCTCGGGCCAGGGTGTGGGAGAGCTTCGTCTCGGCCTCGACTACGAAGACCTGCGCCTGAACGTCGACGCTCGCCTCTCGCATGACGACGGCTCGACGTTGACGGCCCGCGGTTACGTGCCCTTCGACCTTCGCCTGCAGAAACCCGAGGGCGACGGCCTCTCCGAAGCGCTGGCTGATCGATCGGTCGACTTTTCCATCGCGGCGGATTCGTTCTCGGTCGGCTGGATCGATCCGTTTCTCGACCCGGACGTCATCAACGAGTTTGAAGGGCGCCTGTCGGGTGGCGCGGACGTCAGCGGGACGCTCGACAATCCCGTGCTCGACGGAGACGCCACGTATATCGACGGGAGGATCGGGCTCGTCGAAATCGGCCTGAGCTATCGCGACATTCATGCCGACCTCGCTTTCCGACAGAACCAGGTGCGAATCAGCAACCTCCGGATCAGGTCGGGAGGCGGGACGGTGACCGGAGACGGAACCATCAATCTGGCGGAGCTCACGCTGGGCGAATTCGACGTCGACCTGCTGGCCGAGAGCTTCCTCGCCGTCGATTCGCGGGAGTATAGTGCCATCGTCGACGGCCAGATGCACCTGGCCGGGACGACGCGCCGACCCGTGTTGGAGGGGGACCTGCAGGTCGTAAGCGCGGACATCTACCTTACCGAACAAACGATGGCCCCGGAGCTGGAGCGCGTCGAGCTGTCGCAGGAAGACCTGCAAACGCTGGAGCAGCGCTTCGGCGTTCGCATCACGGAGGCCGACACGACGACGTTCGATTTCTACGATGCGCTCGCGATGAACCTCAACGTTCAGATCGAAAGGAATACGTGGATTCGCTCGCGCGTGAATCCGGTGATGGACATTCAATTTTCCGGTAGTCTCGACCTGATCAAAGACCACTATTCGGATCTTCGAGTTTTCGGAACGATCGACGTCGTTGAGCAGCGCAGCCGAATCGTGCAGTTCGGCAAGCGATTCAACATCACGAGTGGAACGCTTACGTTTAACGGCCCGCCGGAAGACCCCTACATCGACATCGCGGCCGAATACGACATCCGGACGCTGCGAGGCTCAACGGAGGACGTCACGATTACGCTTTCCGTCCGGGGCCAGATGAGCGAGCAGCTCGATCTGACTCTCGGCTCCGAGCCGAGTATGGCATACGCGGACATTGTCTCCTACATTGCGACGGGTCAGCCGGCGAGTGCCAGCCTGCAATTGGGCGGTCTCGGCGGCACCGGGGCCGACCTGGCGGTAGGTCAATTGGCGACGCTTGTCGAGGGCATTGCCGGCTCGCGCCTTGGACTGGACGTCGTCACGATCGATCAGACGGGCGGTGCGCCGACGGTAACGGCAGGAAAGTACGTCACCTCGCGCTTCTTCGTCTCGGTCAGCCAGCTGATCGGCGACGCCAACAACCTCAGCCGAGGGCCGTCGCTGTACGACGAAAACACCCCGGTAATCACCCTCGAATATGAGGTTCAGAACTGGCTGCTTCTGCGTCTGCTCCAGGGCGGCTCGATCATTCGTATGAATGTGCTCGTCGAGTACGCGTATTGACGCGAGACGCTTCCACCCTTTCACCGCTTTGCTTCATGGCTACCGTCGTTAACGTAGAAGAAAAACTGCTGGGAGATCTGCTGGATCGCACCGGCGAGTTTGCGATCTTCGTCGGCACGTTCTTCAAGAGGGTCTGGCGAAGGCCGTTCGAGGTGCGGGAATTCGTCAATCAGCTCGACGAGATCGGGACCAAAAGCTTCCTGCTGATCGCCGTCACGGGCATGTCCATCGGCGTCGTACTCGCCATGCAGAGCCGCGGAACCCTCGCCCGGTTCGGGGCCGAGGCGGTGCTCCCCAACATGCTTGCTCTGTCGGTCTTCAAAGAGATCGGTCCCGTCATCACCTCCCTGATCCTCGCCGGCCGCCTCGGCGCCGGCATCGGAGCGGAGATCGGCTCGATGCGCGTCACCGAGCAGATCGACGCCCTGGAAGTCGCCGCCCTCAAACCGTTCCATTATCTCGTCATCACCCGCGTCGTCGCATGCATCGTGATGTTTCCGATGCTTACGATCTGTACCGACGTCATCGCGATGCTGGGGGGATTTCTCGAATCGCTCCTGGCGGAAAACATGGACTACCGCATCTTCACGAACGTGGCCTTCTCCTCCCTTCGTTTCTCCGACCTTTTCATCGACACGATGAAGACGAGCATATTCGGCTTTATCGTCGGCATCGTCAGCTGCTACATGGGCTACACCGTGCGCGGCGGTACCCGGGAGGTCGGCCGAGCCGCAATGAAGTCCGTCGTCTTGTCGTCGCTGCTGATTCTCCTGGCCGACGTCGTGGTGGTCCGCGTCTCGCTCATGTTCTTCGGCGACGTCTCCCAATGAGCACGATGGAAGAAGCACCTCAGCCACTCCGACGAGGCCGCAGGCCCGAAGGGGTCTCCCAATGAGCACGATGGAAGAAGCACCGAACGGAAACCGAGCGCGCCGGTCTGTGAACGGCGCCCCTCCGCCGGACGTGCAGATCGAGCTGCGCGACGTGCACAAACGCTTCGGAACGAACCGCGTGCTCAACGGCATCTCGCTCGCCGTGAAAGAAGGTACGTCCGCCGTCGTAATGGGTGGATCGGGTACGGGGAAGAGCGTACTCATCAAGAACATCGTGCAGCTTCTGCAGCCGGACGAAGGCGAAATCTGGGTGATGGGACGCCGGGTTGACAAACTGGACGGCGACGAGCTCGACGAGCTGCGCCTGTCGATCGGCTATCTCTTCCAGAGCGGGGCCTTGTTCGATTCGATGACAGTTTACGAGCAGCTCGACTTTTTCCTGACTCGCCACACCGAGCTGGACGAGGACGAGCGCGAGGAGCGCATCGACCAGACCTTGAGCTGGGTCAACCTCCGTCACGCCGGTCCGAAGTATCCATCGGAACTCTCCGGCGGCCAGCGGAAGCGCGTCGGCCTCGCCCGATCCATCATCCTTCAACCCAAGATTCTGCTCTACGACGAGCCGACGACCGGGCTCGATCCGGTGAGCGTGCGGACGGTGTCCAACCTGATCGTGCGACTGCGCGACGAACGGGGCATCACGTCGATCGCCATCACGCACGACCTGCTCTGCGCGGAAATCATCGCCGACAGCGTCCACTTCATCAGCGGCGGGAAGATCGTCGCGTACGGTACGCTCGAGGAGGTGAGACGCTCCGAAAACGCGGACGTAAGGGAGTTTTTCGGTCTGGCGTAGCGTCCCGGCCCCCGACCGGCCGCAACTTCTTTCTTCGCAGGCGGTAGGTAGAATCTAGTTTGCCATAGGAGAAGCCATCCCACTCTCTGCATGTCTCGTCAGGCGCGCGTAGGAATTCTCGTATTGGGCGGCCTCGGGCTGTTTCTGTTGGTGCTGTTCGCGGTCGCCAACCGTTCCTTCCTGTTCAGTGACACGTTCTTCGTGAAGGCCCGCTACTCGAGCGTGGCGGGGCTGAGCCCCGGAGCCCAGGTCCAGTTTCAGGGTGTAAACGTCGGCCGCGTCGAGAGCGTGCGCTTGCCGGTGGCGCCGGGCGAGCAGATCGTCGTGACGATGGCGATCAAGGAGACGGCCGATCACCTCATCACGAAGGACACGCAGGCGCAGATCAAGACGGACGGCCTCGTCGGCAATCAGATCATCGTTCTGGTCAATCCGCCGCAGATGACGACCGAGCCGCTCGAGGCGGGCGACTTCATCACGGGCATCGAGCCGTTCGACCTGTTCGAGATCACGGACCGTATGCTCAGCACCGTCGCACAGTTCGACGCCGCCGCCTCGACGCTGCAGCAGATCATGCTGGACGTGCAGCGCGGCGAAGGGACGATCGGCAAGCTGGTCTACGACG
>CAZMXY010000079.1:0-16389 GCA_964570345.1 uncultured Rhodothermales bacterium
GTTCACGTGCGGCTTCGTCCGCTGAAACGTCTCCTTTGCCATGGCTCGTTGCTCTTATTCCGGTTGTTCGTTTCGAATCTGAATCTGTTTGCGGTCACGCGGCCACCGTGGCGCCGCTCGCGGTGGCGATGACCTCCTCCGCAATGTTCTTCGGCACCTCCGCATAGGCCTTGAACTGCATCGTGTAGAGTGCGCGGCCCTGCGTGATCGAGCGCATGTCGGTTGAGTAGCCAAACATCTCCGAAAGCGGGACTTCGGCCTTGATGACCTGCGCGTCCTGGCGCTGCCCCATGCTTTCAATGCGCCCTCGGCGGCTGTTCAAGTCGCCGATGACGTCGCCCATGTACTCCTCGGGGGTGATGACCTCGACTTCCATGATCGGCTCCATGAGAGCCGGATTGGCGTGGCGGGCGGCATCGCGGAACGCCATACGCCCGGCAATTTCAAACGACATCTGGTCGGAGTCCACGTCGTGATACTTACCGTCGTACAACCGCGCCCTGACCCCTTCGACGGGATAGCCCGCAAGAGGGCCCTGTTCCATCGCCGACTTAATGCCTTTCTCAACGGAGGGAATGAATTCCCTCGGCACGTTGCCGCCCTTGACCTCGTCGACGAACTCAAATCCGACGCCGTCTTTAGTGGGACTGAATTCAACGTAGACTTCGGCGTACTGCCCGCGACCACCGGACTGCTTCTTGTGAACGTAGTGCTCGTCGTAGGAACTCTTGAGCGCCTCGCGGTAGGCGACCTGGGGCCGGCCCACGTTGGCGTCGACTTTGAATTCGCGCCTGAGGCGATCGACGATGATTTCGAGATGGAGTTCACCCATGCCGGCAATCAACGTCTGACCGGTTTCCTCATCCGTTCTCACCAGAAACGTCGGATCTTCTTCGGCGAGCTTCTGGAGGCCCTGGCCGAGCTTGTCGTTGTCGGCCTTCGTCTTCGGTTCGATCGCGATCCGAATGACCGGCTCCGGGAAATCCATCTTCTCCAGAATGATCAGCTTGTCGGGGTCGCAGAGCGTGTCTCCGGTCTTTACGTCTTTCAACCCGACGGCTGCGGCAATGTCGCCTGCCGTGACTTCCTCGACGTCTTCGCGATGATTCGCGTGCATGAAGAGAATGCGGCCGACACGCTCCTTGTTTTGAGACGTTGCGTTATAGACCTGCGAGCCCTTCTTGAGCGTGCCGCTGTAGACACGAAAGAAAGTCAGTTTACCGACGTACGGGTCGGTGGCGATCTTAAAGGCGATGGCGCTGAAGGGAGCGTCTGGATCGGGACTGCGCTTGATCTTCTCGTCGGTACGCGGATGAATCCCGGCCACCGGCGGAACGTCGATCGGACTGGGCAAATAGTCGAGGACGCCGTCGAGCAGGCGCTGTACGCCCTTGTTCTTGAACGCCGTCCCACAGAACACCGGCGTGACGTCCAGACTCAGGGTAGCCTCACGAACGACCGATTTGATCTCGTCCGGCGTGATCTCTTCACCCTCGAGATACTTCATGAGCAGCTCGTCGTTGTGCTCCGCGATCGCTTCGAGGAGATTGATTCGCCAGTGGCGGGCTTCCTTTTTCAGATCACTCGGCACCTCGATTTCGTCCCAGGTCGACCCCTGCGACTCATCATGCCAGACGATGGCTTTGTTCGTGATGAGGTCGATGACGCCGCGGAACATGTCACCTTCGCCGATCGGAATCTGGACCGGAACCGCATTGGCCTTGAGCCGCCCTTTCATCATCGCGACGGCGTTCTCGAAATCCGCGCCCGTCCGATCCATCTTGTTGACGAAAGCGATGCGCGGCACCTTGTACTTGTTGGCCTGGCGCCAGACGGTTTCCGACTGCGGTTCGACGCCGCCGACCGCACAGAACAGTGCAATGGCCCCGTCGAGAATGCGAAGCGATCGTTCAACTTCGATCGTAAAATCGACGTGACCCGGCGTATCGATGATGTTGATGCGGTGATCCTTCCAGAAGCAGGTCGTCGCGGCACTCGTAATGGTAATGCCTCGCTCCTTTTCCTGCTCCATCCAGTCCATGGTCGCGCCGCCTTCATGGACTTCGCCCATGCGGTGCAGCCGTCCCGTGTAGAAAAGTATCCGCTCGGTCGTCGTCGTCTTGCCGGCATCGATGTGGGCCATGATGCCGATATTGCGCGTCCTCTCGAGCGGGGTGTTCTTGTTAGCCATGATTGATCTTCTCTCTTACGTCCGTCACTAAATCCTCGCTGCCGTATCCACGTTGCTCTGCTAGAAGCGGAAGTGGGCGAACGCCTTGTTGGACTCGGCCATCCGGTGCGTGTCGTCTTTCTTCTTCACCGCCCCGCCTTCACCCTTGGCTGCGGCCTGCAACTCATTGGCCAGGCGCAGCGCCATACTTTTGTCGTTTCGGGCCCGAGCGTACTGAATGATCCAGCGGAACGCCAGGGCGACGCGCCGCTCCGGCCTGACTTCGATGGGCACCTGGTACGTCGCACCACCGACACGGCGGCTGCGGACCTCGACGAGGGGGGCCACGTTGTTGACCGCTTTCTTGAATACTTCGAGGCTCTCCTCTTCCGTTCGATCTTCGATCATGTCGAACGCGCTGTAGACGAGTCCCTGCGCCGTGCTTTTCTTGCCGTCGCGCATGACGCTGTTGATGAAGCGGGACACGAGCTCATCGCTGTATACGGGATCGGGAGAAACCCTCTTCTTGTCTGCTTGCTTCCTTCGCATATCCTAATCCGAAATTCTCGGAAGGCATCGCGCGCAGGCGGTCCGTGATCTCGACCCGACGCGCCACCGAGCTCGATGCCCTGTGATTCTCTACATTTCAAAAAAAGACGCCGCGCACGTTGCACGGCGTTCATGTCGCCGCCCTCTTCAAACGAGGCGGCCGCGCGAAACCTATTTTCTCGGCTTCTTCGTTCCGTACTTCGACCGGGCCTGCATTCGCTCTTCGACGCCGGCCGCATCGAGGGCACCCCGAACGATGTGATATTTCACTCCCGGAAGGTCTTTCACGCGCCCGCCGCGAACGAGTACGATCGAGTGTTCCTGAAGATTGTGCCCTTCACCAGGGATGTAAGCGATCACTTCGATGCCGTTGGTCAGGCGGACCTTCGATACTTTGCGAAGAGCCGAGTTCGGCTTCTTCGGCGTAGTCGTATAGACGCGCGTACATACGCCGCGCTTCTGCGGACTACCCTGCAGCGCCGCGGACTTCGTCTTCTTTGTCTTGTGCGAGCGTCCTTTTCGGACGAGTTGTTGAATCGTCGGCACGATCTACTACGATTATTCTGACTCTGGAACGGGCTTTATGGTATTGACACAGGCCATTCGCGTACTTCGTCGACTCCTTAACGCGAAAGCGGGGCCTCCGGGAATCGACCCCTGAAACGTCCAATCAGCGTGCGGCGCGATATGCCGGAAAGGAAGATGCACACCGCCGTTTCCGCCCGCGCCTGCATCGTAAGTCTATTCAGCGGCCGGCCGGTGTGCGAATGACGGCCCAGGCTCAACAGTTAAGCTTTTGAATATAAGGCTGTCCCTTACGATTGTTCAACTCAATCAATTAAGGATGAGTGAAAACACATGGATATTCACTCGTCTCGTCTGTCTACCGCCATCAAAAGTGATATATTGATCTATATCACTATATCTGTAAGAAGGGGCGCGGCTTGAAAGAAGGCAAACCCTCGATACACGTCAGCTCTCGAGCGAGAGCCGAGTCAGGTTTACGACCTCCGTTCGTCGGCGTCGGACTCTCGGCCCGCTGTTGCGATCTCCTCTTTTGACGGAGCGCGTGCAACGCGGCCCGTCCCGGCGGGTTCGCTCTCCACGTCATCTTCATTTCCGGACGACGATCCATTGCTGGACTCGGACGATCCGGCCTCCGAGGTAGCGAAGGGACGCGGCTTCAGCACCTGTTCGTCATCACCCTCGACCGCATGCTCGGCCGGAGGTTCGCTATCGACGGCGCTCTTCGCGCCGTTCACGGTCACGTAGTCGCCGTACGGGCGCGGCCCCAGGATGTCGACCAGATCCTTCGGACCTAAAACTTCCTTCTTGAGAAGGGCCTGCGCCATCTCTTCGAGCTGTGGCCTTTTGTCTTCCAGCAGGGCGCGAGCCCGATCTCGGATGCCGTCGATAATGACCTTCACCTCCTCGTCAATCACGCGCGCCGTGTCATCCGAGTACGGCTTGTCGAATCGGGGACTGTCGTCACGATTCGAAAGATTGAAGCTTACGTAGCCTATCCGCTCGCTCATCCCGTAGTCGACGACCATCGCGTAGGCCATCTTCGTGATGCGTTCCAGATCGTTCTGCGCACCGGTAGACACGCGACCAAAGACGAGATCCTCGGCCACACGACCCCCGATGGCCATCGTCATCCGATCGAGCAGGGCCTCTTTGGTGTAGAGGTAT
Source organism: uncultured Rhodothermales bacterium (assembly GCA_964570345.1). Lineage (GTDB taxonomy): Bacteria > Bacteroidota > Rhodothermia > Rhodothermales > VXPQ01 > CAZMXY01. Next base: position 4,412 of record CAZMXY010000079.1, read on the forward strand.
CGTTCCTCCGGCAAATACTGAGCGTATCCGAGCGCTGCGAGACCACGAGGCACGATAGACACCTTGACTACGGGGTCGGTGTTCTCGAGGAACCAGCCGGCGATGGCATGACCCGCTTCGTGGTAGGCGACGATCTTCCGCTCGTCGGGCGAAATAATCTTGTTCTTCTTCTCAAGCCCGGCAATGACGCGGTCGATCGCATGCTCGAAATCATCCATTTCGATCGATTCCTTGTCGTGGCGAGCGGCCAGAAGAGCCGCCTCGTTGCACACGTTGGCGATCTCGGCACCCGCGAATCCCGGAGTCTGGCTGGCCAGGACTTCGTGACGGACGTCGTCGTCAAGCAGCAGATTGCGTGTATGAACCCTGAAAATTTCCTCCCGTTCGCGGCGATCCGGCTTGTCGATCAGGATTTGTCGATCGAATCGTCCAGGGCGAAGGAGCGCCGTGTCGAGCACGTCCGGACGGTTCGTGGCGGCCATGATAATCACGCCTTTGTCCGTGTTGAAGCCGTCCATCTCGACCAGCAGCTGGTTCAAAGTGTTTTCGCGCTCGTCATTGGCGCCCATCATCATACCCTTGCCGCGCGAGCGCCCGATGGCATCGATTTCGTCGATGAAAATGATACACGGGGCCTTCTCCTTGGCCTGCCGAAAGAGATCGCGTACGCGAGCGGCACCGACGCCGACGAACATTTCGACGAAGTCCGAGCCGGAAAGCGAGAAGAACGGTGTCCCCGCCTCGCCGGCGACGGCCTTCGCCAGCAGCGTCTTTCCCGTCCCCGGAGGACCGACGAGCAGCACGCCCTTGGGCAGCTTTCCGCCGAGCTTGGTAAACTTCTTCGGATTCCTCAGAAACTCGACGACTTCTACGACTTCCTCTTTGGCCTCGTCGAGTCCTGCAACGTCCTTGAAGGTCAGCTGCTGGTCGCCCATCGCGTCGAAGAGAACCGCTTTGTTCTTACCGATATTGAGGACCTGCGAGCCCGGATTCATTCGTCGGATGAGGAAAATCCACAGCGCGACGATGATCAGGATGGGAAAGACCCACGTCAGAGCGCCGCCGAGCCAGTTCTCTTCATTGCGAGACGTGAACTCGACGATGGAGCCCTCGCCGGACTCTTGCATGCGCTGATTATGGTCCCTTAGAAAGGAGGTCAGTTCATGGTCTGCCGGTTTCGTCGTCGTGAAACGACGTGGCGTCTCGGGCTGCGTGTTGTTCAGGAGATCCTGCCGGGGTTCGGCGACCTTTACCTGTCCCGATTCGACGGCGTCTTCCGTATAGGTCCCTTCGATCTGCCTGTCGTTGACGACCACGACTTTCGCGACATGTCCCTCTTCGACGTACTCAAGGAACGTGCTGTAGTCGATGCTATTTGGATCCTCACCGCCCCAGAAGATGAAGAAGTGGACGAGCAGGGCCAGGAATATCGCCAGATAAATCCATAGCGAAAACTTAGGCCTGCGATCCGGCAGCCGGGACCCGCCGGAATCGTCCTTACCTCCCAACTTGAGGTTATCGCGCTCTTTTTGAGCCATAATCACTACGTGAATTTACAGAGAGAACGCCGGACCGATCGACGGGAGCAAAAGCGATACCACAATCGAGTCGAGGTCGTTACGGCGGCGGCCCGGGGTCTTGGTGCACCAACGTCTTTCGCCGCAACGGACGGACGCGGCAGATTCTCTGGAAGTGCGGCCGGAATGAGCAGAACGAGCGCCCAACCGAATAAATGTCTGTTCTTGCGGGAATTAGCAGCCGTTTTCGGCCTGCACTCTCGAACCTGCCCAACCCTCGGGAGTGCGGCTTGGTTCCATCGGTACCGGAGGGATCCGGCCGTTTAGATGCGATGAAGCCGATCGCGGATTTTGCGTCGACCCGCGAGACGGCGTTCCCGTACTCAGCTCGCGTTCACTCGGCGTCGCCGATGCGAGTGATCTGAACGCCTTCTTCGATCTGCGAAGCGAACTTCTGCATCATCATGCCCGCGTCTCTGGGGGTCGCGAAGTGGCCGAGCGCGGCGCGATAGACCGTTCGCCCGTCGGATTCCTTCGTGATCACGTCGGTGCGGAATCCGTTCTCGGCATACTTAGCCGCAAGCGCCCGCATCGCCCCTTCGTTCGTATCCGTGCCGAGTATGAGCGTGTACCCTCCCAGCTCCGGGCGGACCCCGCCGTCGGACCGTATCGATTCCTCGCCCTGAGGTATCCCGAGTTCGGCGCTCTCCGGATTCGTCGTGGACGGCGTTTCGTCCCGTGCGGAATCCGGAACCGGCCTTGCGACGGAGGCTGAATCGCCAATCTCCTCGGCCGGTTCGGGACCGCCTGCCAGCGCCTTCTCTCCAGGACGTCCTACCTCGTTCGCACTCCCTTCGGGGAGGGCCGACGCGACGCCCGACGAATCGAGGGACGACACGTCGGACGCCGCAAGAGCCGAATCAGCAGATTGGGCCGCCGCGGCAGCGGCCGCCGAATCCGCCGCCGCCAGCAGTTCCTGCTGCCGCTCTTCGAGCGCCCGAAGCAGCCGGTCGGCGAGATCGGCGTACGACGTACGCGGGTAATTTTGCTTGACGCCGGCATAGAGCGTTTTCAGATAAACGTCGTCCTCCTCCACGGAAGCAAGCCATGTCGGTTCCGTCGCCGTGGAGTCGCCGTCCATGAGGTTCGTCACGGACGTATCGGCGACGCCGTTCTCTCGGATTGCCACGACGTCGACGTCGGAGACGTCCGTGGAATCACGCTCACTCCGGATCTCGTCGATGATCGTGTCAGGACTTTGAGCGAGCTGCTCGTCGTCTTGAACGTTCACGTCATCGGCGCCTGTCGTATCGGGGACCGGCGCAATCCGATCGTCCTCGTCGGCAAGACTTCCGAAGGTCGCATCCTTTCGCACCATCGTGTCGGTTGCGGCCGAGTCGTCTCGGGCAGCCTGATCATCCACCGTCGTCGCAAGGCCTTGCTTCGGCGGAGCGGACGCTCCCTGTGCATCGTCCGACGGAACCGGTGTGCCCGGCTCGGCTTCATTAGAAAGCTCGTCCGCCACGTTGAGGAGGCCCGCGCGGCCGAGCAAGGAATCCGAGACCGAAAGCGGGAGCGGACCGTAAATGTCGAGCGTATCCCTATCCGCCCACTCGAGAAAAATGCGTCCGGCTGCCAGCAACGCGCGCGGCGCGACCTCCAGACGTGGGTATGCCGCGGCTACCTCGACCATCTGGTTGAGCGCAATGCCATAGGATCCGTGCCGCCATCGCTGAAACGCACGATCGTAGTGTTCCTCCGCTTGGGCCAGGGTGTCTGAAGGGACGTCTTCTCGAATGCCCAGCTGCTCCCGCACCCGACCGGCGAAATCCGATTCGGGATATTCGCGCAGCACTTCTTCGTAAAGGCGCGTCGCTGCCACGGAATCACCAAGCGAGCGATGGACTTCGGCCAGCGCATAAAATGCACGCTGCGCCACGGGAAATTCGTCGTCCTCCTCGATCACCGTGCGATACCAGAAAGCGGCCGAATCGGGCTGGTTCATAGAAAGGAAGAGCACGTTCGCCAATTCATATCTCGACGCAGCCCTTTTCGCCCGCAGGGCGGCCACGCTGAGAGAATCGCGCGGAACGTCGCTGTAGTCGAGAGGCGGCAGGGGATTCTCACCTACGGACGGGTCGAGGTCTCGTACTCGCTGCTGAGGCAGCTCGCCTGCCGAATCCGCGTTCGCAGCTACGTTTTGGATCGTGGCTATTCGGCGCCAGTTCGGTGCATGCGGACGTTCGCCCCACCTGGCAATGAAGTTCATCCGTCCCTCCTGAACGCGGACGGGGTCCTTGTGAAATAGAAACCCGGAGCTTCCCGTGGCGTCGTTCTGTCCGGACGCTAACCTCTCGCGATTCGCGCCTGCGCCCGTGGCCCCAGCATTCTGAAAGCCGCGCTCGGCCTGCATTCGCTCCGCCCGGCGCTCTTGTTCGGCAAGGTCCTCCGCCATCTTCGTTCGAATCTCGAAGATCTTCGCCGCAAACTCTTCTTCATTCAGCGTACTGAGGTGGAGCAGAGAATCCATCTCCGAGATCTGTCCTCGGACGGTCGCGAAGCTGCCGAACATGTCGGCCTGATCCCCGGCATCCGTAATGGCTTCGGGCGCGTAGATCGTGGCGATCTGTGGCCCGCCGCTGCGTGACTCAGTCGGCGATTGAAGTACCGACCGGGCCGTGTCGAAGTGCGCCGATGCCATCGGATAGTCGCGGAACATGTCCCGATACAATTCACCGAGCGCGTAATGGATTCGTCCGCGCACGTCGCCGATCTGACCGTCGGCTTCGTATAGGACGTCGTGATAGAGCGCGAGTGCGTCGCCCGCATACCCTTCGGACTGATAGATGCGGCCCCGGACGTAAGCCAGCTCGAACCGGTTCGTGTAATTCTTGTCGTCGCGTTCCATTCGCCGCACCTCGCGGAGCGCGGATTCCGAATCCACGTGCATGCCCTTGACCCGCACGGCGCTGAGTTGGGCGGCATACGCGAGTTCGTAGCGCGGATGTGCGCCCGTCACGCGCTCGTACGCGCCCACGGCCTCGGCATGTTGCCCGAGGGTCTCGTGCACCTGTCCAAGCAGAAACCAACCGCGTGCTTCGAGGCGATTGTCACGGACGTTTTCGAGCCCGGCTTCGAGCTCGGTGACGGCCTCCGGGAAGGAGCCGCGCTTCACGTGGAGCTCACCCATCGCGAGGCGCAGGCTCGGCTCCCATCGGTCGGCGAGATCGTCGCGATTCAAACTTTCGAGGAGATGATCACGCGCCTCGTCATACGAACCGGAGGCGATGAGCGTACGGGCGAGCCACAGACGGGCCTCATCCTCCAACGCCGAGGCACGATCGATGACCTCTCGAAATTTTTGCTCCGCACCCGGGAAGTTCTGCTGGTAGTAGTAACTCTTTCCTATCAGCAACAGCGCGTCATCGACCCATTTGGAATCGGGATGATCGCGGAGCACGTCGGCGCTCTTGTCGATGGCCGCTTGAAATTTTTGGTCGTTGATCGCACGGCCCGGAGTGGGAAATACGGACACATACCGCTGGCGGTCGATAGGCTCGGTCGTACGATCGAGGGCCTCTACGGCCTCGCGGTACGAGCGCTCGGCATTATAAAAGGTGTTGTAATAAGCCGTGAAGTTGTCGTATCGCTTGCCGACGAATGAGATCTTCCCGCACCCTGCGACGGCGACGAGGAGGCCGAGCAAGACGAGGCGCCGGGGAGAAAGTACCGCAGGTAGGGGCATGGCAATTCGAACGGAATCAGCCCGGGATCGGACTGAAAGGCAGCGTGGGGTTCATCTCTTTGACGCCGGGACTGCCGTCGCAGGCTGTCGGTCGTCGTTCAATGGCCTCGTATCAGTGCTGCATCAACCTCGCATTCGAACGCGTGGGAAGGGATCCGCGTGTCGGCGGAGGTCTACGAAGGGGCGACGTTGGAGACACACGCATCGAACACCTCTAAACCCGGCTGACGTGGACCATGTTCGTTCGGCCCTTGGCAGGCAGGGGCATCCCGGCGGTGATGACGATCAGATCGTCTTTTCGGACGAGCTCGCGTTCCGTCAGAATTCGATGAACGAGATTTACCCCCTCGTCGGTGTCACGCTGGAAAGGGATCTGGAAAGATTTTGTTCCCCATACGAGTGCCAGTTGACGCACGACCCGCCCGTCGTCGGTGAAGGCGTAAAGGGGTACGCCAGGGCGATGGCGTGCGATGGCACGTGCCGTAGCTCCGGTCGCCGTCAGACACGCGATGGCGACGGCCCCGATCTGTTCGGCCAGATAATGCGCAGTAAAGCTGACGGACTCCGTAACGTCCTCCGACTCGAAACGGCGCAGTGTCGGCGTCGACAACGGGCTTTCGTACTGGCGAGAATGCTGCTCGGCATCGACGATGATGTTGGACATCACCTCCACGACGCGCTCCGGATGCTTGCCGACGGCGGTTTCTCCGGATAGCATCAAGGCATCGCTGCCATCGAGCACGGCATTAGCGACGTCGCTGGCTTCGGCTCTAGTCGGCCTCGGATTGTCGATCATGCTTTCGAGCATCTGCGTCGCCGTGATCACGGGCTTCGCCGCGACGATGCACTTATGAATGATCATTTTCTGCGTACTGGGCACGCGAGAAATCGGCATCTCTATGCCCAGATCACCGCGGGCCACCATGATGGCATCGGCTTCGGCGAGAATGCGATCGAATTTCCGTACGGCTTCAGGCTTCTCGATTTTTGCGATCACGCCCACGCGCTTACCGGACTCTCGAACGCGCCGCATGAGATTCATCACGTCCGCAACGTCTCGAACGAAAGAAAGCGCAATGTAATCGACGTCCATGGACAGGCCGAATTCAAGGTCCTTGAGATCCTTCTGAGTAAGGGCCGGGGAGGAGGTCCGGATGTCGGGCAAGTTCACCCCCTTCCGCGAACGAAGCGGGCCTCCTACGACCACTTCGGTGAGCACTTCGTGGTCCTTGACTCCGACGACCTCCAGCTCCAGCAGTCCGTCGTCGATCAGAATGCGGCCGCCGGGCGAGACGTCTTGTGGCAGCGTCGCATAGTTGATCTGCACACGTTCCCGGGTGCCGAATTCCAGCGGTTCCGTCGTAAGAACGAGCTGCTGCCCCTCGTGAATCAGCACGCCGCCGTTCTTGATCGGACCGATGCGAATTTTCGGACCTTGGAGGTCTTGCAGTATCGGAACGATCTTGTTCTCGAGATCGGCGGCCTCGCGAACGTATTCGATCAGCTGCCTGTGGTCGTCATGGCTGCCGTGAGAAAAGTTGAGCCTCGCGACGTTCATACCGGCGTGGATGAGCCGGCGAATGGTGGCACGATCGGATGATGCCGGGCCCAGGGTACATACGATCTTCGTGCGTCGTGTCATCTAGCCGCAACCGGTTTTCGTGGACGTGTAAAGCTACACCAGTCCCGGCCGCCGTTCAAACGTGAATGGTTGATCCGCGTCGCCGATTTGGCCGCTGCTCCGGCGTGCGTATATTCCGTGCCTGACGCCTCGCTAACCGGCCTACCGGATTTTGATGAAGCACGTCGCATTCGCATCCGCAGTCCTCTTCCTCCTGGTCATGCCGTGCCGAGCGCAGGACGCCGCGCAAACGGACTGGTCCACCGTTCGTCCGCATCCGGCCTCGCCTCAAGGCGAAAATCTCGCCGTTCCGCAGGGTTGGGAATGGCGACTCGATCGCCCCAATCCGAACGCTCGTCTGATCGCGGGCACGGAGCCGCCTGACGCCGACGTCCGGTTCGTGAACATGACCCCGGGGTGGCACATCACCACGGGACCGGCAGTAATTCTGTATCACCCCGCACTGTCCGCCGAAGGAAGCTTCCGGGCCCAGGCGCAATATCACCTCTTCCCGCCGGGAGATCGAAACGAGGCATTTGGATTGTTCGTCGGCGGCACTGATCTCAGCGGCGAGGATCAATCCTATCTCTATTTCCTGATTCGAAAGACGGGTGAATTTCTCGTAAAGCGCCGGCACGGCGATTCGACGAGCGTCGTGCATGAGTGGACGGCGCATCCGGCGATCGTTCCGTATGCTTCCGAGACGACCGGTACCGCAACGAACGTGTTGGCCGTTGAGGCCGGTGCGGATTCCCTGACTTTCTTCGTCAACGAAGAGGTGGTGGCGACGGTGCCCCGCGGCGAGCTGCCCGCGGACGGACTCGTTGGACTGCGCGTAAATCATGCACTCAACGTCCACGTTTCGGATTTGAACGTGGCCGAGCTGGACTAAGACGTCGGGCGGAATGAAGCGGGCTACGTGCCGTAGACTTCCTGTGGATCGAACGCACGCTCGTCATCGACGACCAGTTCGCCGTCCTTGAGTCGCCGGTAGAAGCAGGAGCGGTATCCCGTATGGCACGCCGCGCCGCCGTTCTGCCTTACCCTGAAGAGAAGGGCATCGCCGTCACAATCGATTCGCACGTCCTTGACCTCCTGAATATGGCCGCTGCTTTCTCCCTTCACCCAGACTTTCGCTCGGGAGCGGCTCCAATACGTCATGATGCCGCTCTCAATCGTCTGTCGAAGCGTCTGCTCGTTCATGTACGCGATCATGAGAACGTCGCCGGTTTCGTCATCTTGCGCGATGGCACATACCAGGCCGTCGGCGTCGAATTTCACGGTGTCGAGGAGCTCCTTACACATTTCTGATTCGATGATTGGTCGCAGCGCGGTGGTCGCACGGTTTCGCGGTCCCCTCCATACGCCCCTCGCGGAAGGGTGTTTTGTCCGTCCGAGATCCATCCATCATGGCACCAGCGTCTCGGGACACCGATGCTGCAGCTCCGATTCGGACTCCGCCACGAGGTCCCGGTCGGACAAATTTGCCGCCGCGGGGTGCGCTGATTTCTTGAAACGTCGACGGATAGGCTCATTTGAGGCGAAAAATGCCCCGGCCGGCGTGACGTCTCCGAGCGGAACGTCATTTGCTTTCGGGTCCGGCAAAACGACGAAGACGGCCTTGTCGCGCCCTTCCACTGAGCGGATCTATGAGAAAGGCTCTCAACGTGTTCACATTGATCGTCACCCTCGTTACGGCGGCGGCGACGTCCATACTTGCGTACGGATCGCCGGTGAACGACGTGCGAACGCCCATCGCTTCAGGGGAGCCCTCCGTTAGGGAGTCGCCCGTCGCCGGATCCGCGCAGGCGCCGAACGCGTCGGACGTCGTAGCCTCGCGCCTGCGGCGCCTGTCCACCATCGACTTGGACGAAGTCGTATGGCTTGCCCGCTGCATTTACTCGGAGAGTGATCGTGCGAACGAGCAGGAACTGGTCGCGTGGGTCGTTCGAAACCGCGTCGAGACGCAATATCGCGGCCGCACGTATCGTGAAGTCGTGCTCGAGGTGAAACAATTTAGCGCCTTCAACGAGCCCTCGAAACGACGCGAACACATCCTGAATCTGGATCACGAGACGCCGTTGCGATCCTGGCGGCGCGCCCTCAAGATCGCACTCGACGTTTACCAGGCCCCTGCCTCCGATCGACCGTTCGCGCAGACGGTACGCCACTTCTACAGCCCCGTCTCGATGGTCGGAGGCCGAACGCCGCACTGGGCCGACCGCGACAAGGCACTCTCTTCGGCGCGACTTGGCGTCGATCGACGGCGATTCGTTTTTTTCGATGACGTGGACGAGCACCTGGCGCGGGCCGACGGATTCACGCCGCCGTCTCGCTCGGGAAACGTTCGGCGGGCCGGTTATGAGGATGACGGCGGAGGCTTCAAGCTCAAACTTCCGAAGCCGAGCGGAAAAGTCAGTCGACCACGCCGGCCCAGCGTGCAGACGGCACGAAGCAGCCGCAGGCCGTAGCGTATCGCTCCTTCGAGGACGCACGCGCACGTCCATCGTCGACACCTCGCATCCGGCCGCTCGGGCGCGTCGCAGGAACCCCGTTCAGGGACTCCGTATAACTCGGACGAGTCGACGAATCGGGGCAGTTCGTCCCACGTACGACCGGCTTTATCGTTCGTTGGTCCGCGCCCGTGTCTCGAAAAACGAACCTCACCAGGATACCAGGCCGAGTGCTTCGCGGAATCGTGCGGGGTTATCAGCTCATGATCTCCCCCTATTTTCCGGCGAGCTGTCGGTATACGCCGACGTGCTCGGAGTACGCCATCCAAGCGATCGAAAAATACGGTGCTGCAAAGGGCGCCGTACTCGCCTTCCATCGCGTATGCCGATGCCATCCCTGGGGCGGGCACGGCTACGATCCACCGCGCTGGTTCGGTGAGGACGTATCGGAGAGAACGGCGGATCGACACGAGCGCCTCGCCGGTCCCGAACGTAGATGAGCTACGAGGAGCACAAACGCCTTTCACGCGATACTCCCGTCCGGTGCGGCGTGATCACCGTTAGCGATACGCGAACGACCGACACGGACAAGAGCGGATCGCTCATTAGAGACCGCCTAGCGCAGGCCGGATTCGACGTCGTCGAATACCGCATCGTGCCGGACGAAGCGGATCCGATCGGCGACGCGATCGATGCACTGTGCGCGGACTGCGAGGCCATTCTCAGCAGCGGCGGGACGGGTATCAGCAAGCGCGACACGACGGTCGAGGTCGTCACCGCAAGGTTGGACAAGACATTGCCGGGATTCGGCGAAATCTTCCGCATGCTGTCATACGACGAGATCGGCGCCGGTGCGATGCTCTCGCGTGCCGTCGCGGGGCTTTATCGCGACACGCTCGTCTTCGTAATGCCGGGCTCGACGAACGCCGTCGGCCTCGCGATGGAAAAACTGATCCTGCCCGAGCTTCATCACCTCGTGTGGGAGATCATCCGGCAGAAACGCTAGAACGGCGGATCCACCGACACGGGCACTTCGAATGACCAACTTTTTCTTGAGAGTGGCACATCATACGGCGCGTCCGGTATAATCCGTGGGTTCAATGTCGAGTCGAACACGCCCGTTCATGGACGACAAGTCGTTCCGTATCTACAACACGCTCGCACGAAGCGTCGAGCCGATCGAACCGATGGAGGAGAAGCATCTCCGGTTCTATGCGTGCGGACCGACCGTTTATTCGTATGCGCATATCGGAAATTTTCGCTCCTTCCTCACCGCCGATCTGATACTTCGGACCGCGCAGGCACTCGGCTGGAAGACGACCTACGTGACGAACGTCACGGACGTGGGCCATTTGACGCAGGACGACGTCGCGGATGCGACCGGCGAAGATCGAATGGAGAAAGCCCTCAGATCCAACGACGGCCGAAAATTCGCAAATATCTGGGACCTGGCGCGATTCTACACCGCTGAAATGCTGCGAGACTGGCGGGCGCTGAATCTACGCGAGCCCGACGTCCGGCCGCGAGCCACGGAGCACGTCGCGCAGCAAATACGCGCGATCGAACAGCTCGTCGCCGGCGGCCACGCCTACGAAACGGACAGGGGCGTTTACTTTGAAGTAGCCTCGTTTCCCGACTACGGCAAGCTCTCCGGCAATACGCTGGACGAGCAATTGGTTCACTCCGCCCGCGACGTCGTCGACGATCCGGAAAAACGGAATGCACGTGACTTCGCATTGTGGAAGAAGGATCCTAACCACCTGATGCTCTGGCACAGCCCCTGGGGGTGGGGCTTCCCCGGCTGGCACATCGAATGCTCCGCCATGTCTCAGACGTACCTGGGCGAATCGTTCGACTTGCACACCGGTGGCGAGGACAACAAGTTTCCCCACCACGAATGTGAGATCGCCCAGGCGGAGTGCATTACCGGTAAACCATTCGTGAAGTACTGGATCCACACTCGCTTTCTGCAGGTCGAGGGCGAGAAGATGTCGAAGAGCTCGGGCAACTTCTATACCGTCCGAGAGCTGATCGCGCCCGTGGAGGAGGGCGGCCGTGGCGTGAACCCGCTCGCACTTCGCCTGGCCCTCATATCGGGCCAGTACGGCAATCCGCTCAACTTCACGTTCGATCACCTGAGGGCGAGTGCGAAGCACGTTCAGCGCTTCGACGAAGCGGCTACGCTGGTTGGCGCTGCGCTGAAACTCGAATCGAACGGTGAGGATCGCTTCGGGGACCGATTGGACGTCCTGTTCGACAAGGCGCTAGCCGCGATGCTCGATGACCTTAATACGCCCGGAGCGATCGCTTCCGCCGTGGAGGGCGTCAAGCTGATTCAGGGCATGGGCTCGAACCTCAACGCGGCGTCCGCGCACACGGCGCACACGTGGCTCGTCAAGATAAATGACCTCCTGGGCATTGTGTGGCGGGACGAAATCGGAGAGGCGCCGCCGCAGGAGAAAGCGGAGGATCCGTTCCTGAAGGAAGTCGAACGACTTCTGAGCGAGCGGGAGGAGGCGCGCGCGTCACGAGATTTCGAGCGGGCCGACGCCATTCGAGACCGTCTCGAAGAGATGGACGTGGAAGTGATGGATTCGGCGGACGGGACGACGTGGCGGCGAAAGGTGAAGGTCTAAGGCCTC
>CAZMXY010000080.1:0-16265 GCA_964570345.1 uncultured Rhodothermales bacterium
CGAACCCCCGGTGCCCGCGAGGGCACGCCGGTTTTCAAGACCGGTGCATTCAACCGCTCTGCCACCCCTCCGGACGGGATTCGATCCCGGACCGCTTTGAGGCGCCCGGACGCACTCCAACGCCGAGAGGGAACTGAGGTGCCCGGTACTGGATACATCACCGCCGACAGCCGTGGCTTAACGGCGTGGCGACCGCGATATTGCGGCATTCTTCGTACTGTGGGTCGACCCCGCCGGCGAGTACCGACGAACTAACACATGGGAACGACGTCTACGCTGCCGCAGGCGGCTGTCACGCCCGACGCCCTTCTTCAAGGGAAGCGCCTCGCTTCTCTCGACGCGTTTCGCGGCATCACCATCGCCGCCATGATCCTGGTGAACAATCCCGGGACGTGGTCGGCGGTATACGCTCCGCTCCTCCACGCGACGTGGCATGGGTGGACTCCTACCGACCTCGTCTTTCCGTTTTTCCTCTTCATCGTCGGGGTCGCCGTGGCGTTCGCCTACGAGAAGCGACTCGCGGCAGGCGCCGAAAAAGGACCACTCGTGCTCAAGGCGCTGAAGCGGAGTCTCATTCTCTTCGGCCTGGGCCTGCTGCTCGCTGCCTATCCGTTTTTCGATTTCTCGCCAGAATTCGGCCTGCGGGATTATGGGACTCTACGGATACCGGGCGTGCTCCAGCGCATCGCCGTTTGCTATTTCGTCGTCACGCTCCTCTTTCTGTACGCCCGGCCTCGTTGGGAAATCGTCGTCGCAATAGTCATCCTCTTCGGGTACTGGGCTGCCATGACGCTCATCCCGGTGCCCGGCTACGGCGCCGGTCTCCTCGACGAGCCCGCCGCCACGCTCGCCGGCTACCTGGATCGCGTCGTCTTTGGGGACCATCTGTGGTCGGCCGCCAATCGAGAATGGGATCCCGAGGGATTCTTCAGCACTTTCCCCGCGATCGTCACGACGCTCATCGGAGTGTGGACGGGCCGCTTGCTGCTGACGGACCGCCAGCCCCTCGACAAGGTCGTTCGAATGCTCGTCTGGGGCCTGGCCGCACTCACGGCCGGCTACGTCTGGAACTGGTTCTTTCCTATCAACAAGGCGTTGTGGACCAGCTCGTACGTCCTCCTCACCGGCGGCCTCGCGATGTGTGGGCTGGGCGTATGCTACTGGATCGCCGACGTCCGCGGGCGCGATCGATGGACCAAGCCCTTCGTCGAATACGGGGTGAACGCGATCACGGTGTACGTCTTGAGCGGGCTATTCCTCAGAACACTGTTGACGATTCGCGTTCCGGACGAAAACGGAGCCTCCCAATCGCTGCAGGTCTGGATCTTCGACAACGTCTTCGCGCCGCTCGGAGCACCCAGGCTCGCGTCCATGATCTACGCCGTCGTCTGGGTCACCGGCTTCTATCTCATCGCGCACTGGATGTATCGCCGGAAGATCATCGTGAAGGTCTAATTCGTCATTCTCTCTGGCACCCGGACGCGGCGCCTCGCAGGAGATAACGCGTTCGTAATGAACTTATCCCTCCGTGACCGCCTCCAGCGCGGGCTGCGCACGGGCCGCCCGTCGGTCCGACCTCCACATCTCGATCAGCAGCGCGATCGGCCCTACGATGAACAAGGCGTAGAAAGGCGCGTGTACGATTTCACCGAGTCGCATGAGAAACTCGACGAACGCCACGATGAACGCCACGGCGGCTTGACCGTTCTTCGACGCGACCGTCGTCTTCGGATCGGTGATCATGAAAAAGACGAAGAGTTGATACATCGGCCCGGTGATCGGGGCGACCTCGGCGAGAAAGCTGTCTCCGGTGAACATCGTCCTCAGAAAGGCGAACAGCAGAAAACCGGCTACGTACGTGGCGCAAATGTGAAACCGCTTCAGCCGCAGGATGATGAAAGAGCCCAGAATCCAGATCACCACCATCGGCCAGAGATTATTGCCCCACTGAATGCTAAGAGGGGCCACGGCGTACGGCGCTAGAAACAACATCGCGCAGATGCCGAAATTGGATGGGTTGAAGAGGTGGCGGCCGCGGAATCGCAGAACGTATTTTGACGTGATGGATAGCAGGCTGCATAGTGCAAACGGCCAATAGAGCGGGGATCGAATCAGGATGCCTACGCTGATGCCGGTGATGTACGCGCTCGCGAGGTGCGGCCAGATCCCTCGTAGCAGACGGCTGAGTACGATCTCGATGGCGATGGCCGCTCCGATCGCGAGCAGCGTCTTCTCGTAACTCTCGAGAATGCCGAAGGAGAGGTGTCCGCCCAGCAGAATGGTCGTAATGAAGAGCGGGGCGGTGTACCGCGCATCGTATCGAACTCCCCAACGTCGCGTCGTCATCCCGGCTCCGTCAGCTTGATCAGCCCGTTAACGGCCGGTGCGGTCACGATCTGCTCACGTCCGGACGGCCACCGCACGACCGCGCGGTCGACTCGGGCGTCGGGTCCGAGGCCGAAATGCAGGCGTCGCTGGTTCTGGGCGGTGAATCCGCTTCCCCCTGAGACGTGCTGCACCTGGCGCCCGCCGTTCCAGTGGAGCTCGATCTGCGCTCCGATGGCGCTGCGATTACTGGATCGGCCTTCCAGCTCAAACGCAATCCAATCGTTCTCGGGAGCCACGGTGTTCTTGTAGACGAGAAGCGGTCCCCGTTGATGGGCGACGACGACGTCCAGCACCCCGCGATTCCAGAGATCTGCGAGGGCCACGGCGCGGCCGTCATAGGTCTCGCTCACGCCGACGGACTGTGCAACCTGCTGGAATCGCCACGCACCCGTGTTTAGCCACAGCTTTTTCGACTGATACCCCGAAAGGCTCCGCCCTTGCATCGCGGGCCAGTGCCTGGCATCTGAAATGATGTCTTTGTGGCCGCCGGCTACTTTCGAAAAGTCATACCAGTAGCTCCCTTGCCGGTCCGCCGAGACGTACCCGTTGGTCATGAACAGGTCGAGCAAGCCGTCGTTGTTGAGATCTCCGAACTGGGCTCCATAACTCCATCCCCCCATGTCGATTCTCAGCGTGCCCGCCATATTGGAGTAGCGGACGTCGTCTCCGGACGTACCCGGTTGTGGGACCCACATGTTGTTGCCCTGGACGAGAATGCCGGGTTCCGAGATGTTCGTGACGTAGATCGAGTACGCGCCCTGATTCATCACGTCACCAAAGGCCACGTTCATCCCGCTTTTCGGCGCGAATCCGACCTGCGTCTTTTCGCCCGCGGCGACGAAACCCTCCCCACCCTCGTTGAAGAAGATCTCGTCGACTCCATAGTCATTGGCGATGAACAGATCCGGATATCCCGTACCGCGCAAGTCCGCTGCCGAAACCGCCATCATCCACCGACGCCCCTCGAGTCCGACGGCCTCGGTGACGTCTTCGAACGTTCCATCCCCGTTCCCGCGAAACAGATATTTCCGCCCTCCGTTTTGCGCGTACTCGAAGCTTTCGGGCATGATGCGCGTGTGAGGGAGATTCCAGAGATCGTATTCTTCCGGATAGTAACCGCCGAAGAACAGGTCGAGATGACCGTCTCGATCGAAATCGAACCAGATCGCCGCGTTCACGTTGGCCCACGGCGGCAGGCCGGCTTGCTCCGTTAAGCGTGTGAATCCCTGGCCGGCGTCATTGCGGAAAAGCTCGACACGACCCCACTTGTACAGGAAGAGGTCCTCATAGCCGTCGTTATCGAAGTCGCCCCACACGGATCCCATCGACACGCCCGTGCCTCGACGATTCACGTCGGCCACTTCCGTCGCCACGGCGACGTCTTCGAACGAACCGTCACCGCGGTTACGGTAGAGTGCGTTGTGCGTCCCCGTTCGGCTGTTCGTGACGTATAGATCCTGCCAGCCGTCGCGATCGAAGTCGACGACGGACACGGCGGCGCCGATCGAGGCGACCTGCGGCATGATGTGCTCGAGCCGCGCGTCGAGATCCGGGGCCTGGTGGATGAACTCAATTCCCACGTCGGCGGCGACCTCATCCAAAAAGAGACCGTGCCGCTCGATCGCCTCTTCGACGCTCAATCCCTCCGAACCCGGGTGGTCGTCGGCACCGACGTATCCTTTGACGATCGGAAACGCAAGCAATCCTCCGAAGAAGATCGCGACACCGATCCTGGCCATCTTGCTCCCCATCACTCCGCGTCATTTATGATCCGTAGCCGCTAGCCGCGAGATGAGCACCCTGCCGGTCATACATTTCCGGATCGTCCGGCGACCAGGTGGCGAGCCCGTCCACGTATCTGTTATACATACAGAAGGCCGCTGCGATCAGCACGGTATCATGAATTTCCTTGTCGGTCGCGCCTTCGGCACGTGCTCGGGCGACGTCTTCGTCCGAAACGTTTCGGCCGCCCTCCTGAACCTTCTTCGCGACCGACAGCAGCGCCTTGAGTTTTTGGCTGATCGCTGCGCGGTCAACGTCGAGCTTGACCTGCTCGACGACGTCGGGCCCGTCCCCCAACAGGTGCCTCGCCGCTGCGCCGTGTGAGTTGGTGCAGAAGAAACAGTCGTTCTCCGACGAAACGTACGCCGCGATGAGCTCGCGTTCTCCCGGCGTCAGAGTAGACGGCCCGCGAAGAAGTTCCTGCGCCAGGCCGCTTAAGTGTTTGGCCGTTTCCGGATACTGCGTGAGGGGGCCGAGAATACCCGGAACGCCTTCAGGCAATGATATGTGCGCCATGATGGTAAGAACGTGGATATGAGACCTCGCTTCTCCTTCCAATGTAATTCGTACGTACCCAAAGAGCCAATGCACTCCCCCGTACATGATAGGCCGTCAATCCACCGAATCGACTCGACGGGCTTCCGACGCGGCGGATCATTCTCCCTCCACTTCGTCGGACCGAAAGCCTTTCGTTTGAGGAATGAAGTCGCGGCGCGTACTTTCCTCGCCTCAAGCGCCACACAACGTCTTTGCTTTAATATGTCCGGACCGAAGAAGAACAAATCGATCTGGTGGGGCACTTTCACGTTCGACGACGACGACGCGGGATGCTGGCGCGTCGGACCCACGACACTCTGGCTTCACCGATCTTCGCGTTCGTGGCGTATCATTCATTCCAGCAGCCACGATCCACTGGACGAGTCTTCTGAGGTGCGGCCGCCAACGCCCGTAAATCGAACGGAGCTGAATCCGGAGGATCCTCCCGAGAAGTCCACGGTCTTGCGCTTCAGCTTCCAAAAGAAGGCGGACTCGGAGATCGTCCTCACGCCGGCTCTAGCCGACCGAGCCGTCGTCGTTCGTCCCGACTCTCCCCTGTACGTCCTCGCAGGGGAGGAAATCACCATCTTCGCGAGCACGCCGGTCTGGATTCGGATCGAAGCCGGGTCGCCGGCCCGATTTCTCACAGAGCTTCCGTCACATCGCCCGTCAGACACGTGGTTCGGTCCGAACGCCCAGGAAGGAGAGCTCTGCTATGCGGTCAAGACGGCGGGGCGCCTGCGCCTGGAGAGACTGCCGATCAGGTTTCACCGAGCCGTCACGCCCATCCACGTCATCAACCACGCCTCCGACGCGCTGCTATTCGAACGCATTCAAATTCCGATTCAGTATCTCTCGCTCTTTCAGGGAGCGAACGACTTCCTCTGGACCCAGCCGGTTACGTTCGATCGGGAGAGCACCGGCGACGTGGCTGCCGTGCATCTGGAACAGAAAGCGCCGGCTGAAGCCGGAGAGACGCGCCTCTTGTCCGGTCCTCGGCTCCATCTGCGTACGAACGTCATCGTGCGAACCTTCTCATCCATTTTCAGTCGATAGCCGCCATCTACTATGGAAAACGTATTTACTTCTGCCGGGGAGCTCTTTACGCTGGAAAGGCTGCTCCCCATTGCCACGGCGATCATCAAAGTAATCGTCGGCATCCTTCTCGCTCGGTTTATCAGCAAAGGAGTCGGACGGATATTCAAGGCCCAGGCGTCGTCGCATCAGGCCATTCTCGTACAGCGCGTCACGTTCTACGTGATCGCCGGCCTCTTCGTGGCCTCCGCCCTCGTCAGCCTCGGCTTTGACATCAGCGTCCTTCTCGGCGCCGCCGGGATACTCACCGTCGCTATTGGATTTGCGTCCCAGACGTCCGCGTCGAACGTGATAAGCGGACTCTTCCTCCTGGGCGAAAAGCCCTTCTCCGCCGGGGACGTCGTGCGAATCAATACGACGACCGGCGTGGTCCTCTCCGTAGACCTTTTGTCCGTGAAGCTCCGAACATTCGACAACCTCTTCGTTCGCGTTCCCAACGAATCGCTCATCAAATCGGAAATCACGAACCTCACGCGATTCCCGATCCGCCGGTTCGACCTCGTCATGGGCGTCGCCTACAAGGAGGATTTGGATCACGTACGAAGCGTGTTGATGGACGTCGCGGATCGCATTCCCTTGTGTCTGGAGGAACCGAAGCCCCTTTTCATTTACACGGGATTTGGTGATTCCGCACTGAATTTCCAGTTCTCCGTGTGGGCGAAGCGCGAGGCGTTCCTCGACATGCGAAACGAGCTGCAGATCCAGATCAAGAACGCATTCGACGAGGCGGGGATCGAGATTCCTTTTCCCCACCGTACGCTGTACACGGGAAGCGTGACGGATCCGTTTCCGGTGAGGGTCGTAGCCGACGTCGATCGCGCCGAAGCAGCCTGATCTCGTCCAATCGACGAAGGACGGCGCTCGAGAGCACCGCCCTTGCACGTGATCTGCGGAGAGGGAGGGATTCGAACCCTCGATACGGGGCTACCGTATACTCCCTTAGCAGGGGAGCGCCTTCAGCCGCTCGGCCACCTCTCCGGTGAAGGCTGCTTGTGCATGGACCCTGCCTTCCCTCTCTGGTCAGTCAGGCGTCCCAATATATCCGTCGACTTTCCTACGCGCAACCGCTCCAAGCGATTCATCGCCGGAACGCGCGCAAGGTCGATCGGGTCCGTCCTCGCGCATCGCGCGCAGAGCTCATCTCGCTTCCTCGAGTGCGTTGGCCCCCGAAACGATCTCGATGATTTCGGTCGTGATGGCGGACTGACGCGCACGGTTGTACTTGAGCCGGAGCTCACGGAGCAGGTCCTCCGCATTCGACGTGGCATTGTCCATCGCGACCATCCTCGCTCCTTGCTCCGACGCGTTCGATTCCAGCAGAACTCGCCACATCTGGAAGCTCAAATAGCGCGGGATCAGTACGTTCAAGATCTCTTCGGCTCCGGGCTCGAATATGAAATCTACCTGGCGGCGCGTCTCGGAGTCGGCTTCTCCGTTCGATTCCTCGGCCATGACCGGCGTCAGGAACTGTTCGCGCGGAATCGGCAGGAAAGGCTCGACAATGCGATTCTGAGCAATGGTGTTTTTGAACTCGTTGTACGCCACTTTGACTTCGTCCCAACGGCCCTCGAGATAACCTTCCACGATCAGATCGACGACGTCGTGCGCCGTGGCGAAATCCAGATTGTCGAACACGCCGCGAAACGATCCGACCATTTGGTAGCCGCGTTTCGAGAAGTGCTCAAGGCCCTTCCGCCCAACGGCCAGTACGAAGAGCTTGCCCGAGGCACGCAAATCCTCGTGTTCGGCAATGGCCGTTTCGGCTTCTTTGATGATGTTCGAATTGAAGGCTCCCGCCAGGCCTCTATCCGCCGTCACGACGACGTAGAGTATGCTCCCGACGTGCTCGCGCTCCTGAAACAACTCGTGCGACGTGGGGTCGAGCTGTTCCTTCAACAGGCTGATGATGGAGCTGAGACGAAACGCGTACGGCCGCGCCTGAAAGATGCGCTCCTGCGCACGACGCAGCTTCGCGGCAGCGACCATTTTCATGGCGCGCGTGACCTGCTGCGTATTGCGAACGGAGTTAATCCGCGTCCGTATGTCTCGAAGACTGGCCATGAATACGTACGTCAGTTGCGATGCTGGATCGGATTGGCGCCGGCCCTCACACCGCCTCCTCCGCGCATCGCGGGTCTATTCCCCTTTGTACAGGGAAGCGAGGTCGTTGGCCTCCTTTTTGAGTAATTCTGCCGTCTCGTCGCTCATCGTGCCGGTTTGCCTGATCCGGCTCATCGCGTCGGCGTGCTTCATGTTGAGGCGCTCCACGAACTGCCTCTCAAACTCCTTTACCTTTTCGACCGGAATCCCGTCGAGAAGACCTTGCGTCGCGACGTAGATGACGGCCACCTGCTCGTCGACCGATGCCGGCCGATATTGGCCCTGCTTGAGCACTTCGACGAGGCGCGCTCCTCGACGCAGCTGGCGCAGTGTGGCGGGATCCAGATCCGAGCCGAATTTCGAAAAGGCTTCCAGTTCACGGAACTGAGCGAGGTCGAGTCGGAGCGTACCGGCCACCTTCTTCATCGCCTTGATTTGCGCGTTTCCGCCCACGCGCGAGACGGAGAGGCCGACGTTGATGGCCGGCCGCACGCCCGCGTTAAACAGATCCGCTTCGAGGTAAATCTGCCCGTCGGTAATCGAAATGACGTTGGTGGGAATGTAGGCCGACACGTCTCCTGCTTGCGTTTCGATGACGGGTAGGGCCGTCAGCGATCCTCCCCCCTTGACTCGTCCCCTGAGTGACGCCGGGACGTCGTTCATCCGGCTCGCGACCTCGTCGTCGCCAATGATTTTCGCGGCGCGTTCGAGGAGCCGGCTGTGAAGGTAGAACACGTCGCCGGGATACGCCTCGCGCCCGGGTGGGCGGCGCAGGAGCAGCGAGACTTCTCGGTAGGCGACGGCCTGCTTCGAGAGATCGTCGTACACGACCAGCGCATGCCGGCCCGTGTCACGGAAATACTCGCCGATGCAAGCCGCCGAATACGGCGCGATGAACTGCATCGGAGAAGGTGTTGACGCCGGGGCGTTCACGATGATCGTATAATCCATCGCTCCGTTCTCCTCCAGCGAACGCTTCACCTGTGCCACCGTCGAGGCCTTCTGGCCGACGGCGACGTAGATGCAGAAAACCGGCTTGTCGGTCTCGTGGGTCGACTTCTGGTTGATGATGGTGTCGACAAGGACGGCCGTCTTTCCGGTTTGACGGTCGCCAATGACGAGCTCACGCTGGCCGCGGCCGATCGGAATCATGGAGTCGATCGCCTTGATACCCGTCTGCAACGGTTCCTTTACGGGCTCGCGATAAATCACGCCCGGGGCCTTGCGCTCGAGAGGCATTTCAAACTTTTTGCCCGAAATCGGACCCTCGCCGTCGACCGGGTTTCCCAGCGGATCGATGACACGACCTAACATCTCCTCCGAGACTCTGATGGATGCGATGCGAGTCGTCCGCCGCGCCTCGTCACCCTCCTTCACCTTGTTGACGTTGCTGAAGAGCACGACGCCGACGTTGTCTTCCTCGAGATTCAGGACCATGCCGGTGGCCTGGCTTTCGGGAAACTCGACGAGCTCACCGGCCTGGACGTTCGAAAGACCATACAGGCGAGCGATGCCGTCGCCCACCTGGAGTACGGTGCCGACCTCGTAGACGTCGGTTTCGGCCTCAAAGCCGCCCAATTCCCGCCTCAGAACGGATGTCACTTCGTCTGGTCGAATCGCCGTTGCCATGGTCTCGTTACCTCTATTCGTATTCTGCCTGTTACGTAAATCAGCGGCGTCTAATTCCTAATTCAGCAAGTACGATCCCGCTTCCATCTTGTCACGAAGCCGCTCGAGCTGGCGACGTACGCTGCCGTCGTATACCATGTCGCCGATCCGAATCACGACGCCGCCGATGAGTTCCGATTCTTCCTCTACCTGGAGCCGAACCCTGCGCCCGGCAAGATTTTCCAGGGCGAGGGCGAGCTTTTCCCGTTCCGCGTCGTCCATTGATCCCGCCGCGCGAGCGATCGCGTCTACGATACCCCGATGCTCGTCGCGCATCTGAGCGTAGGCCGACAATATCTCGTGCAGCACGTCTTCGCGATGTTTGTCCACGAGGAGCAAGAGAAACTGAAACGTCAGCTCATCGACCTTTCCCTCGAAGATCTCACGCACGACCTTCGACTTCTTCTCACGGGAGATGGCGGGACTTCGGAAGAAGTTGACGAGATCCCGGGAAGACTCGAGACTCGATTGGACGAGGGCGACGTCTTCGTCCACCGCCGGCGTCTTGGATTGCCGCTCGGCCTCGTAGAGCAGTGCTCTGGCGTATCGTCTTGCTACGATCATCATGTGTGCGTATCGCGGGTGGCCTGTCGTGAATCCTGAACTCGGAGCTGCGCCCCTCGAGCTCAAGACTCAATTTTTTGGAAGTTCGTCGATGAATTGATCGACCAGCTTGCGCTGCCGGCCGGAATCCAGATTCTCGCGGAGAATCTTCTCCGCGGCCTGGATGGCGAGCTCGGCGACTTCGTCACGCAGCTCCTCGAGCGCGCTTTGTTTCTCGCGCTCGATCGCCTCCTCGGCCTGTTCCTTCATGTGGCGGATCCGTTCTCGAGTCTTTTCGACCTCTTCGTTTCGGACTCGATCCGACGCTTCTCGCGCCTCCCGAAGGATGCGTTGGGCCTCGGCCTCCGCCTCTCGCCGGACTTTCTCGTTCTCCTGCTGAATCTGTTTGGCTTCGGCGAGCGCGCGCTCGGCGCGTTTGATCGACGAATCGATCGTCTCTTCGCGCTCGCGCAGGGAAGTCACGATCGGATTCCACGCAAACCGATAGAGCAGAAAGAGCAACAGCCCGAATACGAGCGTCTTCCAGAAGATCAGCCCGGCATTTGGCGAAAGAAGGTCCGCCGCCAGAATTAATTCCATGGTCTACAGGGGTTGATGATTTTCCGGTGCTCGAAGAGGCTGCGCCGGCGCCGCGGAGCGGCGGCGGCGCGGCCGCCAACGTCCAACCTACTTGATCGCGAGTAGAAAGCAGATCGCGAGACCGAACAGCGCGACGCCCTCGATGAGTGCGGCGGCGATGATCATCGACGTCCGGATGTCACCCGCGGCTTCGGGCTGGCGGGCAGAGCCCTCCATCGCCGGACCGGCCAGTCGTCCGATTCCAAGTCCGGCCCCGAGGGCGACGAGTCCGGCTCCCAGACCGGCGCCCAACCAAGCTAAAGCAGTTGCCTCCATCGTAATGTCTCCTGTCTTTTTGTCTCGTTCTGATGAGTGCGTCGTGGTGTGGTAATTCGTCAGGGGTCTCAAGCGGCCGCGACGGGCTGATGGCGCCGATCCGCGGTCGTAGCTTGAACGACGTCTCCGTTCCCGGAAAATAGCGGAGTGACGTCTCGGGTCATCTCGTGAAGCTCCGGCAACTCAGCCTCGTGCTCGGTGTGCTCGGCCACGGCCATCCCGATAAAGAGAGCCGAGAGCATGGTGAACACGTAGGCCTGGATGAATGCAACGAGCAGCTTCACGAACGAGATGAAGAGCGTCATGAGAAGGCTTACCGGCGCAATTCCCGTCGCCACGGCCCCTCCGAAAATGGCATTGAACGTAAAGATGAGTCCGATCAGGCTGAGAATGACGAGCGACCCGGCCATCATATTCGCAAAGAGACGAATGGCCAGCGCTGCATGCTTCGTAAACAGGCCGATGAACTCAACCGGGATCAGAATGAACTTGATGAGAAAGGGT
Source organism: uncultured Rhodothermales bacterium (assembly GCA_964570345.1). GTDB lineage: Bacteria > Bacteroidota > Rhodothermia > Rhodothermales > VXPQ01 > CAZMXY01. The sequence continues at coordinate 11,533 of CAZMXY010000080.1, forward strand.
ATGCCCGGCGGCCAGAAAATGTGCTTCCAGTGATCCTTGGACGCGAAAACTTGCCCGAGGACGAAGGTGAACGCTGCCAGGACGACGGTGACCGAGATGTTCGACGTCGCGGCCCCGCCGAAGGGTACGAGACCCAGGATGTTGCAGAAGAGAATAAAGAAGAACGCCGTGAGAAGGAATGGCAAGAACCTGGGATACTTGTCGCCGATGTTGGGCTTGGCGATCTCGTCTCGCACGAAGACGACGGCCGATTCGAACATGTTCTGAAAGACGCCGCGGGGCGCCGTCACTCGGCCCTGGCCGGACTTATACTGCCGGGCAAGGGAAACGAAGACCAGAAGGGTAATCAGGGCGGCAATGATACCGAAAACGAGATGGCGAGTAATCGAAAAATCGACGACGAGGACACCGGATGCGGGTACGATCGAAGCGTGCAGATGCACTTTACCTGCCATCATCTCGGCGAGCATCGCCTCGTCGCTAACGTGCTCCACGTGGCCGTCGGCGTCTTCATGAACGAGCACGTAACGACCCGACTGCAGCGCAGCGCTCGTACTCCCGAAGGCCTCCAGACGTAAGCTGCCGTCGCTGTCCCGAATCAAAAAAATTCTCGGCAATTCGACGGCTCCGAATGGAGCAAAATCGAGATAAACTCCATCCGCCGTATGCTCGACCGTATCCAGTTCCTCACCTTCAGCGGCTGCCTGAGCGGGCGTCGCAGGCAGCATGAACAATGCCGCCACGAATGCGAGTCCAAGCAGATACCGCTGAGCCATGTCGTTCAATTTGAGACCTGTCTGGATGGCGGTGCCGACGATTCTATCGTGCGCGACCGGCATCTGAAGCGCGCTGCCCCTGATGCAGCGTCCATATTTCTAGCGTGAGACCGATTGCAAAGATCACAAAAAAGCTTCCCAGGAAGGCAACGTCCGACACGGGAAGCAGCAACGACACGCCGACTATGATTGCAAGCGCGACGACCAGACGCAGCATCATCGTGCTCACGAACAACAGCATGAACCGACCACCGCTGCGAAGTGCGCGTTTGTTCGATACTAAACTGGCAAGCACGTAAGCCATGCCGAGTCCGATTCCGAGTCCGATACTAAGCAGAAGGTGCTCAGATTCCATTGCGCTCGGTGCGGTCTCGCTCGTACCCGGAAGCAGCATACGAACGTAAAACTAGCCAGAAAGACTCGAGTTTAAGGCCAATATGCAGTGAATTGTAAATGAAAGGAATGTGGCGAACGACGCCGCTTCGGGTGCTATGCTCATATGCGCTCTATCGGCGTCGTGGAGGACGCGATGCCGCCTACGGACGCTCCTCGTCCATCGCGTCGTGATCGCCCCTTTTCATCTTGCGATTTGATCGCTCTTGAGACCGCCTCGACGCTCTGACCACTTGAAGAAACAGAGACACCATTCCAACGACGACCCCCGCCATCGTGAGCCATGGAAGCGTCCCCAGCCAGCGGTCTAAAAGATAGCCGATAACCGACCAGGCGATCATCGTGAATCCAAGCTCGAGGCCTAACGTCAGGTACGGACCCGCCTCCTTCAACGATCGATTCAGTGAGCTCCGTACCGATTTCGAGTCACGGTCACTCGGCATCTCTCCTATGCCGACGCGCGCCGAATCGCCGCCTCCGGATTGGTCGACTCGTCGGCTTTGCGAACGATTGATTCCGATTTTACGGTACGTTTGCCCATGCGGCACGTGCCGTTGAATTCCGCCCCCTCCTCGACCACCAGCCTTCCGGTCTGTATGTTGCCTTCGATCACGGCCGAGCTTTTGAGGACGACGCGCTCCTCGACGTCTACTTCGCCGTTCACGCGGCCGGCTACGTCCAGGCTTGCGGCCCTGATCTCCCCCTCGACGGATCCCTCCTGCGCCACGATCACCTTTCCTTTGACCTCCAGCGTACCGTCGACGCGCCCGCTGATGCGAATGTCGCTTTCGGATTTCAACGTTCCCTCGAAGACCGTTCCCTCACCGATCATGTTGATCTGACTGGAGACGGCCGCATTCGGCTGCTTGGCCATGGGTCCCTCCTCGTTACTTCGAAATAGTGCCATGTTTAACACCGCCTTAGCTAGTTGCTCACGATATAATTTCGCGGATCCTGCGCAAGGCCGTCGTGCCATAATTCGAAATGAAGATGCGGCCCCGTCGAGATCTCGCCCGAGTTTCCACTGACCGCGATCTCATCGCGTGCTCGTACCCGATCACCGACGCGCTTGAGAAGGCGCTGATTGTGCTTGTACACGGTCACGTACCCGTCGGCATGCTGTACCGCAATCGCATACCCCCCCTCGTGGGTCCAGTCCGCGAAGATGACGTACCCGTCCGCAATCGAGCGAACCATCGACCCCTCTCCGACGGCAATATCCACGGCATAATGTCCGGTTCGAGCGTCGAAACTTCGAGTGATGAATCCATCGACTGGAGGGAGGGCCGGTAGGAGCACGCTGGGCAGACTACGCCCGGCGTCGTTCACGAATCGAAAGGGCATCTCCCGGCCCGCTTCCATGCGCTCGACGGCAAAGGCGGGTTGCTGATGGTCCGCCCAGTCTGTCGACGGCTCATCTATCGGAGGACTCTGTGCCCCCGCGGTCGGAGTACTCGGCTGCTGAGCCGTTATACTCGCAACGGACGTCGTGTCGATCTGGCCGAGCATCAGGTTTCGAAGTTGGGTCACGTATCTCCCTTGCGCCTCGAGCGAATCCTGAAGGGCCGTGACGCGAAGCGTGTTGACGCGAGCGTTCTGGCGCATCTCCGCGGTCCCGTGCCCGGGAAGGAGCTCCTTTAACGGTGTGAAGACGATCATACAGACGAGCACCACGGCCACGCCCACGACGGAGCCGATCGCAACGAAGAGTACTTGCCGCGGAACGACTCGGTAGTGGCGAGGTTGCTCGTATCCCTCCGCGTCCATGACGATGATCGTCGAGGGCGCGTCGACGACGCGGGTAAACTCGGATAAAAATGAAAACATTGCGGAATCGGCGCGTGTTCGTAGGCTTGAGCTGCCGTACCGGGGAACTCAATGTACGCTGGTTGCTTGATAGTGTTTTTTTGACGATCTACCTTCACGGTAGCCCTGCTGCAGGGTTCCCCGCTGGTAAGTAGCCTGCTTCACGGGTCCCGTTCGGCGGGCGGCGGCCGTTTCGTCGCCGAGCCCGAAAGTCGACCGCATATCGTCATGTCGAAAGAATCTACGCACTAAGTACTCACGGACGTCCTTCACCATGCCTCAGCATAAGTCTGCCGCTAAACGTATCAAGCAAGATGCCAAACGTCGCGAGCGCAATCGATACCATCGCAGCCGGCTTCGCTCGATGATCAAAAATCTTCGTCAGACCTCCGACGAGCAAGCGGCGACGGAACAACTGCCGAAGGTGAAGTCCTATCTGGATCGGTTAGCCGCGCGGGGCATCATTCACAGGAACAAGGCGGCGAATTACAAGAGCCAGTTAGAGAAATTCGTCAGCGGCCTACCGTAGCGCAGCGCGGCGATCCCCTACGGTTTCCTTTCGAAACAGGGGGACGTCATCACGTCTATTTGCTGACGATCAGATCTGCTAATTATAGATGACGATCAGGTTTCTACTATCCGAGGGGCCGACCCTCCGAAAGCCCGATCCCGCTGGGGACGGGCTTTGTTCGTATGGGGCGAGCCCACCGGAATCTCATGTTGCGATAGGGTACAAATACCTCCCCCCTCGGCGCGGCTACTTAGTGACGACCGGACTTCAAGTGCCTTCCCTTCCGCACGACCGTAACAAGAACTACACAATTAGCAGATATGTGCGTATACTGTTCAGCAGAAATCAGTACCTATTTAACACATGTTTGCGGTCGTAATAAAAGTGTAAATGAATGGTCGAGACGTGGCTGCGGGTTGATGCTCGGGAACCCACCCCGTATTCCCTCTAGTCTAAGGGCGCACCGAAGCCAAAAGAGTGCGGTGAATTTAGCGAGTCTTTTGACTGCCAATCCGTACTGTCGTTGAGGCCCTATTTTCACTAAAACGAGCCATTTTGGCTGGGAAGGTTACCTGGTTTTAACATATTTAAGTAGCAGGACTTCCGTATGTATTTAAGTACGCGGAGCCGGACGGTGATGCGCCTTAGAGCAGGATGGGCCATCGATGCCGGTCCCTCGGCGTGTTGCACTTCGATACGGAGGGCATTCTGAGCATTGACTAAACCTGACAGGAGATACAAAGGAGGACAGCTACTATGAGAAGGCGTTCGAGGTTAAATACCCGATATCCCGCTCCGCTCGAAAACGAGCACCTCAACAACACCCTTTTTGTCCACATGAGTCAAAACCGCTACAAGACCTCCATGGCAAAACGACTGCTTTCAATCTGTCTCTTAGGCGCCTTCGCGCTGCTCCTTGCACCTGACGCGGTAGCCCAGAATCTCAGGCCTGAGGATACGTTCTACATCAAACCGCGCGTGGGCATTGCGTGGCATCTGGGCGACACGGAACAGTCGCCGTTCAATTTCAACATGGACAACTGGAAGGTCGACGGCACGCCGCCGCCGCTCGCCGGCGGTCTGGAACTCGGTTATCAGTTCAACCAGATGACGAGCTTGAGTCTCGGATGGCAGATCACGAATCATCCTCTTGCCCTCTTCTATGGTGATGGCGTGCCGCCGGGGGTTTCCGATCTTTCGTCGTGGTATAACGGCGGACAGCTGCTGCTCCGATTCGCGGCGCCGTC
>CAZMXY010000081.1:0-5734 GCA_964570345.1 uncultured Rhodothermales bacterium
CCGAAACTTCGAAGGCTCAGGCCTCGGCCTGGCCATCGTCAAGCGGCTGGTCGACCTGATGGGCGGGCGGATCGACGTCGTAAGTCGCAAGGACGTCGGCACGACGTTCACCGTGAGGCTCCCGACCGTCGCCGGCGTGACGCTGCACGCGCTCGGACGGTAGTCTCGCGGAGATGCTTTTCAGGGAACGACTCGCAACGGTCGACGCGGTAGCGTATCAGGCCGCGAGCGAGCTAAGGCGCTTGAATTAGTCCTGCCGAAAGCGTCATTTTTCGAGGCGCAATCGGAACGCCCACCGCCGTTCGCCGCCGGATGAAATCCGAGCCCTGCACGCTGAAAACGCTTGTCGAGAAAGAGATCGGCCGGCGCCCGCGCGCCGTCAACGAAAAACGCGTAACCGAGCCGTCCGGCGACCTCTACGGCATCTCGCTTTCCGGCGGCGGCATCCGCAGCGCCACGTTCAATCTCGGCCTGCTGCAGGGGCTTCATCACTTCAAACTCCTCGACAAGCTCGACTACCTTTCGACGATTTCAGGCGGCGGCTACGTCGGCAGCTTCTGGTCGGCGTGGCGCGCTCGCAACGCGGCCGACGCAGGGACGTCCGTCTTCCCGGACGGAACGGGAAGCGACGGGCGGCCGGAGCCGGACCCCGTCCGCCACCTCCGGGAGTTCGGCAATTTCCTCGCGCCCCGTATGGGGGTGCTGAGCTGGGACACCGGACGCATCCTCGTCAGCCTCGTCTCGTCCTTCGTCCCGTCTCTGCTGACCGCGCTCTCCGTCATCGCACTGGCCGTACTGACGTGGTGTCTGACGGCGTACGGCCTGTTCGCGCTCGGCGCCCTCGCGTCGACGCTGATTCTAGTCGGTATCACGACGGTGCTGCTCGTCGTGACGGAACTCGTGTGGCGGCGGCGCCAGGAGGAGACGGACTGGTGGGCGTACGGCGAGGCCGTGGCCTGGGGCTTGTTTTGCTCCGGGTTCGCCTGGTGGATTTTGCACCTGGTGCTATGGCAGGGTGGATCCGGCTGGTACGGAGCGGAGCAGCGCCTTCCGGTCATCCGCGACGAGCAGGAGCGGGAGGCATGGCTGTACCTGTTGACGCCCGTCGTTCCGTGGGTCGTCGCGAGCCTGGCCATGTCGATCCGGAGATGGTTGGGCTCGGCGTGGGTTCGGGACCACGTGCAGCGCGTGCGGCGCAATTCGTTCGACCGGGTGCACGCCCGAGTCATTCTCGCCGCTTTCATCTGGATGGTCATCGCAGTCTTGTGGTGGATCGGCGCATTGGTGGGCGGATTCGCCACGGAAGGGAATCAGCCCGAGGTGACCACCGGCCTCGTGGGATCGACGGGCATCGTCGTCTGGCTGTTCTCTCGAATCCAGAAACGACTCAGCACCGAGGCCGGGGGCTCGCTCGGAACGGGGTGGATGGCACGATTAAAGCCCATCCTGCCGCAGGCGATGGCCTACCTTGCGGTCGGGCTGCTGGTCGTCGCGACCGTCGCCGGGATCGTCGCTTTCGATCGGAGCGATTTCACATACGATCCGCCGATCATCGTCGCGGCGACGTCGGCTCTGATCCTCGTGCTTTCGGTTCTGTTGTTCAATCCGAACGAGATCGGATTGCACACCTTCTATCGCGCCCGCATCTCACGGGCGTATCTCGGGGCCTCCAACCCGGATCCGGAAGCGTGGCGAAAGACGGAGGAGAGGAAGGACGACGATACGGAGCTCACGGATTTAAGCGTCGGGTCGCCGTGTCACCTGATATGCTGCGCGGCAAACGACCTGGCCTCTCGCGAGCTGGGCAGCCTGGACCGCGGCGCCGAGAGCGCAGTCCTGTCACGAATCGGGCTTACGGTCGGGGAGCGGTGTCGATTCTGGAATGACGATCATCCGACTCCCACCCTTAGTGCCGCCGCAACGGCGTCTGCGGCCGCCTTCAATCCCCTCATGGGCGGCATGTCGAAGAAGCTCGGGCCCGCCGTCACGTTCTTGATGGCGGCCTTCAACCTGCGTCTGGGGCTCTGGCTGCCGGGCGTGTCGGGAACCGACAGGCACAAGTGGATCGAGCGACGGCTAATCGGGCTGCCGTTCCTGAAGGAAATGTTCGGTCTGGCGCGTGCCGACGGCCGCCACGTCCATCTGTCCGACGGTGGGCACTTTGAGAACATGGCCCTTTACGAGCTCATTCGCCGGCATTGCCGCTTCATCATCGCGTCGGATTGCGGGATGGATCCGACGGTTAGCTTCGACGACTTCGGCAACGTCGTGAGGCGGGTACGGGCCGATTTCGGGGTCGACGTCCGGATCGACCTCTCGCCCCTCCGCCCGGGCGCCGACGGCCGGTCGCGCCAGGTCATGGTGGCCGGCGACATCCACTATCCCGAAGGGGACACGGGCATCCTGCTGCTGTTCAAGCCCGGGCTCACCGGAACCGAACCCGCCGACATCGCGCAATATGGCGCGCGTAACGTGCTGTTTCCCCACGAGTCCACCACCGATCAGTTCTACGACGAGGCACAGTGGGAAGCTTACCGACGACTCGGGGAGCACGCGGTGCACGTCGCGTTCCGCCACGTGAGCGCCGACCTCGACGCGGGCGCCGACGCCTACGCACCGCAGGTGTTTCTCCGGGCGCGCCGAGAGGGCCAGGCCGTCCCGGAAGGGTACGGCGATCGGCTTTCTCACTTCTCCGACCGTATCGCGGAGCTCGACCAGCAGCTGAGGCACCCTGAGTGCTCCCGGCTCCTTCGAGAGGTCTACAAGGAGATCGACGATCTGGGTCAGGACGAAGTGACTGACGCCGGCGCCGCCGGCACCCGGCCGCCGGCCGCCGAAGACCTCGCCGCGTCCCTTCATCTGATCCGCCGGGCGCTGCTCTTTCTGCAGGAGGTCTACACCACCGAGAACCTCGAAGAGAATTACCATCACCCCCTCTATCTGGGCCTCGTGAACTACTTCGCACGCTGGACGTCTGCGCCGCTCTTTCGTCTATGGTGGCCGCTGCTCAAGACGATGTATCCGCAGCCGTTCACGCGTTTCGTCGAGCGCCGGTACGGCGTCCGAGCGGGCGAGCGTCGAGGCGAGCCCATCAGCGGCGCGATCGGCCGGTTAAGCAGGGACGTGAAGGGATTCGCCATGCGCTGCTGGAAGCAGTCCCACGCGGAGCCGCTGAAAGACGCGCAGTCGATTCTGCCGTTTATGCTGCGTCTGACGTACATGGAGTTCGGCTTCGAAGTGCAGGCGGCTCAGGTCGTCGTAATACGTTCCGGCCCGGACCTCATCTGGGACGCCGGAGATTTTTACGTGCCTCCCGGCCTCTGGGGCATCGGCATCGGAGGATCCTTCCTGCGCCGGCTTCGAGGGCGACAGGGGGAAGCCGTCCAGGACGGCCCGGATCGCTTCAGGAGCCTCTACGTGCGGATCTGCATCGATCCCGGTGGGGGGACCGCCGCCAAAAAGTCCGCGGCCAACGAGATGCAGCTCTACCGAAGCGCCGGATTCCATCCGATCGACGACTCGAACGTGCCGAAAGAGGTGCGGGAGCACATCAAGCTGCGCGATCCGGAATCCGGAGCGGGCCCGGGATCGTCGTCGCCGGGCTTGGTGGAAGAATGGATGGTCGCGCCGCCCCCGGATTCGTCAGATCAAGCGTTCGTGACGTACGCCGCATGAGCCGAAAGGGACCGCGGCCGAGGTGCTCGAGAAGTGATGGGCCTCCTTCCGCGTGCGCCGACTCGGCGGCACTCACCGCTTTTCCACCGCGCGCCGGCTCAAGGAATGCTGAAAAAGAAGTTGATTTGACCGGCCCATCCGCAATACATTATCGTTACGTCTAAAAGGACCCCCCTCACGTTGATGGCACACGAGGTCTCGACCGGGCAGCGGGATTCCGCAGGTTTGGCAGGGGTGAAGCCATTCCGTACATGCGGCACATCTGGACTACTCAGCGATGCCTGTAAAGTTGTTAGTGACACGCACGACGGACGACTCCTCACCCGACGAATACGTATTTGACCGGGACACCATCACCATCGGGCGGGACGCCTCGAGCCATCTGACGCTGCCGGATCTCAAACGCGTGGTCAGCAAACGACACGCGGAGCTGCGCCGGCAAAAGGGGACCTATCAAATCGTCGATCTCGGCAGCAAGAACTTCACTTACCTCAACGACGAGCGCCTGCAGTCGAGCCAGCCATACGACCTGAAATACGGCGACTTGATCAGGATCGGCGACTTCGAGATTCGGCTGGAGCCGGAGCTGGCCCAGGTCCCTGATCACGACGGGACGGTATTCGACGTCCACTTCGTCAATCCGTTCGCCGACGACGCGGCCAAGCTGACCGAGGCGCTGTATGGCATTCGCCGGTCCTTCGAGCTCGAGGCCCCCAGCCGGCGTGAGGACGCGCTTCGCGAGGCGCTGCGGGAGACGTTCGTCGCCGGTGACGTTCGGACCGGAGAGGCGGGGGACGGAGGCGAAGCCGGTGAAGCGCACATGGCCTACACGATGATCGCACGTCTCCTCGCACCATACCCCGAACCGAAGGAGCCGAGATCGTCACCACGAACTCACGCGTCGGGCACCGACGATCCGGCGGCACCCCTCGAACCAGCTCGGCCGGCGAGGGCGGTCCCGTCGTCGTCCTTGCCGGAGACGCGGCTCGAAACGCTCGTCGACGCACTCGTGCGCGCAACGGCCAAGTTATTGAACATCCCGTGGCAGTTCCGACACGAGTTCATCGGCCAGACGATCATGCAATCCGCCGAGACGGCGTCGATCTACAGCGGCGACGCGGAGGGGCTCAAGGAGTACCTGCTCGACGCCCGAATTCCGGAGGATGAAGCGGCCCGGCGCCGGCACCTGGTTTCGGATGCCGCCGACGAAGTCGCCCTGCATCAAGTGGCCATGATGGACGGCTACAAAGCAGGCGCCCACCAGGGCACGCAGCGACTGCTCGACGAATTCGATCCGGCGGAGGTCGAGGCCGCCGTACGGCAGGAGGACGGCCTCAGTCGGTTTCTGGCACCCGTTGCGAAGATACGAGCCCTCGACCGACTGAAGCGGAAAATGCACGAACTGAAGGGGCAGGACTGGTCCGTTGCGGAGCGGCGGATCTTCCGGCCCGCATTCATCAAGGCGTACCTGGCGCGGATGACCTCGCTGCGGAAATGACGGATTTTCGCGGGGCGACGGCGGCTCGCCTTGACCCACCGACCTCCAAACGAATCAGTTTCCCGTATAATGAGACGACCTCTCGTGGCACAACTCGCCCTGCTAACGGCCTGCGGGCTCGCGTTGATCGGCTGCAAGGGATCCATGCAAGCGATGGAGATGACCGTGCAGGGCGACTCGAACATGAACAACGGCGGAAACGCCGCCGTCGTCCGAGTATACCAACTCACGGGCGACAGCAACTTCATGCGTGCATCGCTCGAAACCTTCTGGAGAGACGACGAGCAGGCATTGGGTAGTGAGCTGGTCGGGCCCAAGCAGGAAATCCTGCTGTATCCGGAGCAGGAGCGGGAGATGGCGCTCGACATCAGCGAGCAAACCCGTTTCGTCGGCATCGCGGCCGACTTGCGAGCGCCGGACCCCGTTCAGTGGCGTCATGCCTTCGGCGCCGAGGAGCTTCGCGGGAAGAAAGTGACCGTGACGGTAGGCTCGGATCGGTTGATCGTATCCTACTAACTCGAATCCGCATGCGACACGCTGCCCTTGCAACGGGCATGCCGT
>CAZMXY010000081.1:5834-16093 GCA_964570345.1 uncultured Rhodothermales bacterium
CAGGATCGAAAAAGGGTCGTGTGGTTCGAGGGGATGACGCTCGATCCGCATCATTTGCAGCAGTGGGATCGCTACCAGCAGAGCGCGGTGAGCGCGCGCGTGCGTACGCTCACGCCGTACGACTGGGGATTCTCGCAGGTCGAGATCGATCGAGAAGCCCTCGGCAACGGCGAATTCGCCGTCGTGCGAGGGGCCGGCGTCATGCCGGATGGGCTCGTCTTCAACATTCCCGACAGCGATCCGATGCCGGCTGCGCGCAACGTCCAGGCGTACTTCCCGGCTACCGAGGATCGCCTGCCCGTGTACCTGTGCGTCCCGTCCGAACGACCCTCCGGCAGCAACGTGCTGCTGCAGGGGACGACGAACGGGAGGGAGATGCGGTACACGGCCGAGACGATCCGGGTGGTCGACGAGAACACGGGAGCCGACGAGCGCTCGATCGAGGTCGCGCGGACCAATTTCCAGATCCGTTTCGGAGGGGAATCGCTGGGCGACTACAGCACGCTGCAGGTGGGGGAAATTCGGCGCAGCGGAAGCGGAGCGTTTGCGCCGAGCGAAACGTTCGTCCCGCCCTGTCTGAACGTCGGGGCCTCGGAGCGGCTGATGACCGTCGTGCGCCGGCTGCTCGAGCTGCTGGTGGCCAAGAGCACCGAGCTCGCCGACAGGCGGCGGAGCGTCATGGCGCAGCGCGAGCTCTCGCCGGCCGACGTCGCCGCGCTCAGCCTCTACGCCACGGTGAACACCTACATACCGCTGCTCAATCATCACTACGCCGCCGGGGCGAGTCATCCGGAGACGCTGTACCAGGGCCTGCTCCAGCTGGCGGGCCGGCTCTCGGCCAACGTGGCGGACGTGGCCGTGGCGCCCCGAGACTTTCCGGTCTACAATCACGGCGACCTCACGACGTGCTTCGAGCGGCTCGACGGCCTCGTGCGCGAAATGCTGGGCGGCGTCTCGCCTCGAGCCAACTACGTGCAGGTCGCCCTCGATCGCGAGCGCGACAACCTGTTCATCGCCCGCCTCGACGCAAACCTCATTCAGAGCGCGCAGCTGTATCTCGTCGCGCGAAGTGAGAAATTTCAAGAAGACGTCCTCGTCTCCGAGCTGCCGAGGATGCTGCGCATCGCCTCGCCGCAGACCATCGACGCCGTCCTCCGGAGCTATACGCGCGCCCTCGCCATCGAGCATACGACCCGCCTGCCGAGCGGCATGCCGGTGGATGCCCAAGCCAACTATTTTCAACTTCAGAAGCGGGGCCCGTTTTGGGAGGCCATCCGGGACAGTCAGGCGTTCGCCCTGTTCGTACCATCCGAATTTAGCGACGTCACGATGAAGTTGATCGCCGTCAATAATCCCTGACGGCGCAGAACCGTACCGTAGAATGTCATGGACCTAGCTGAAGCACGCGCCGACGTCCTCTTCGACGAGGCGAAAACCAGGCGCTTATCGGAAGTCTATTCACCTTGTTTCACGCTCGTGCTGCAGCTACGCTCGACGGACGCCTTCGGCGACGCCGAGCTCTTGCGCCAGCGCATCAAGCGCCTGCTGGAAAAGGCGGGCCAGGACGCCGCACGGGCCGGCGCCGCGCATGAGGACGTGCAAGCCGCCAAATTTGCACTGGTCGCGTTCATCGACGAGACCATCCTTTCCTCGGAATGGGCGCAGAAAGACCACTGGCTGGCGCGGCCGCTGCAGCTGGAGATTTACGATCGGTACGACGCCGGCGAGGAATTCTTCGTCAAGCTGGATGAGCTGCGTGCGCAGCGGAACCTCCGTGCCGAGGTGCTGGAGGTCTATTACCTCTGCATGGCGCTGGGTTTCAAGGGCCGCTACCAGCTGCACGACCAGGAGCGGCTTCGACTGCTCATCGAGGAAACCTATGCCGAGCTCAAGCGCACGCCCGGGATGGGCGTCGGTGTGCTGTCCACGCACGGAAAACCGCGCGACCAGGTGGCTACGGAGGTCAAAAGCAAGCTGCCCGCCTGGATCGTCATCGTCGGCGCCGCCGTGCTGGGCCTCGTCATCTACCTGGGGATGAGCTTCTACATCTCTCGGGCCGCCCAGGACACCGTCCGCGCGATCGACGACGTGCCTCGCACCGAAGTCGTTCGCTGAACATCGAAAGCCGAGGGTCTATCATGGGGCTGAAGAAGGTCGTTACAAGTCAGTATTTCATTCTCAGCGTGGGCGTGACGTTGCTGATCGTGCTCGTCCTGGTGCTGGGCGCGTGGCTGGAGTGGTCGTTGATCACGCAGCTGCTCGCCGTGATCGGCATCCTGATCGTCTGCATCCTCTTTCTCGTCGTCGGTTTCGTCCGGGCCAATCGCAGCGCGTCGAACATCGAGCAGTCGATCAAGGCGCAGGCGGCACAGCAGATGATGAACACGCGTCCGGACAAGCGGGGCGAGATCGAGGAGCTTCAGAAACAACTGGAATCCGCCATCGAGCGACTGAAGCAGTCCAAGCTCGGCCAGGGCCGCCGCGGACGGGCCGCGCTGTATGCCCTCCCGTGGTACATGTTCATCGGTCCGCCCGGTGCGGGCAAAACGACCGCCATCGCCAATTCCGGACTGAACTTTCCGCTCGGCACCGACCGCATCCGAGGCGTCGGCGGCACCCGCAATTGCGACTGGTTCTTCACCGATTCCGCAATCCTGCTGGACACGGCCGGCCGATACGTCACCGAGCCCGAGGACGAAGAGGAGTGGCAGGCCTTCCTCGAGACGCTCAAAAAGCATCGCAGCGACCGGCCCGTCAACGGGGTCATCGTCGGCATCAGCATCGAGGAACTCGCGAGCGCCTCGCCGGAGGAGATCGAGCGGCACGCCCGCAGCATTCGCAGCCGCGTGGACGAGCTGATCAAACGACTCGGCGTCCGCTTTCCGGTCTACCTGCTCTTCACGAAGTGCGACCTGCTTCAGGGATTCGTGGAGATTTTCGGTGACATGGCACGCAAGGAGCGCGAACAGATCTGGGGCTGCACGCTCGACCGCGAGCAGCAGGCGACCTCCGACGTGCGGTCCGTTTTCGAGCAGGAATTCCAGCGCCTCTACGACGCGCTTCTCGGTATGCGGACGATGCGGCTGAGCCAGTCCATGAAGCGGGAGGATCGTCAAAAGGTGCACATCTTCCCCCTCGAATTCGCGGCCGTCAAGGACCATCTCGGATACTTCCTGGAGCGGCTCTTTCAGCCGAACCCTTATCAGGAGAGCCCCGCATTTCGAGGATTCTACTTCACGAGCGGGACCCAGGAAGGCACGCCGATCGATCGGGTCATCCAGGCCATCGCACAGCAGTTCGACCTGCCGCCGGACGTTTCGGCCGGCTTCGATCCGGAAGTCGAGTCGAAAAGCTACTTCATCAAAGAGCTTTTCACGGACGTGATCATTCCGGATCAATACATGGTCCGACAGACCTCGAAGGCGGCGACGAAAGGACGCCTGATGCAGGCCGGCGCCGCCGTCGGCGCCCTCGTCGTCCTCATGCTCTTCGTTCTGGTCGCCGCGCCGGCGCTCGTGCGCAGCAAACAGAGCCTGGGCAGACTGCAGGAGGCCGCGATGGCCGTGGCGCCGGTACGATGGGAAACCGCGAGCTCGGCCGAGAGCGACTTTGAGCGAATGGACGGCCTCCGCGATCGCCTGGCGGCGTTGGAAGCGGGACCGGGGTTTCTCAGCTGGGGTCTCGACCGCAGCGGCACCGTGCTCGATCCCGCCCGCCGCCTGTACGCGAACAAGGCGCGCGCGTTCGTGGCCGCCTATCCGCTTCGTTCAATGCAGGATCGTATGCGGACGGGAGCCCGTTTGGGCCGGGCCGAGGGCGCCGAGCGCGATTCGCTTTACAACGACCTCCGTGCGTACCTGCTCATGACGAGCGAGGCCGATCGTCTCGTCGAAAGTGAGGGCGATCGATATTTTCTGGAACGCTACCTCGCCGTACAGACCGCCGCCGCCGTGCTCACGCAGGCCTCGGCCGGGACGCGCGACGCGCTGCGCGAACGGATCGAGCGCCAGGCGGAAGCCTTCACCGCCGGACTCATGCAAGGCGTCGTCGAACCGTTCGAAAGCGAGTTGCCCCTGGTGGCGCAGATGCGGACGTTGATCTACGAGCCGCCGAGCGTGGAACGGGTGTATTCTCGCCTCAGGGAAGAAGGCATGGCAACCCTCCCGCCGTTCACGCTGGCGGATGCCCTGAAAGGACGATCCGTCGAATTGTTCGCACGCCGACCCGAGGTCCCGGGGTTCTTTACGAAGCGAGGCTGGGCGACGTTCGTGGAGGAGGCTCTGGAGGAAGAGACGAAATCTCCGGATCGGGTGGACTGGGTGATGGGCTACGCAGAACAGGACCTGCCCGAATCGATGCAAAACGAAGATCAACTGGCCGAACAGCTCCGGCAGATGTACTTCAACGAATACGCGGCGAACTGGAATCGCTTCCTGCGCAGCGTCCGCCTCGCACCTTTCGGCGACCTTCGCACCGCAGCCCGTGCCGTGAGTGATCTCGGCAACGCATACGACTCGCCGATCCTGTACCTTCTGGCCGAGGTAACGAATCAGACGACCTTCGGCGGGGGACTCGTCAACGATCTGACCGACCGCCTGGGGCAGGCAGCCGAACGCCGGCTCGAGCGGGCGGCGCGCGCCCGCGTCGGCGAAGAGGGTCGAATCGACAGAAACGAAGAGCAGGAGGTGCATCCGGTCGACCTTCGATTCATGAGGTTGCACGATCTGAACGCCGACAAGGCCCAGAGCGGGGCCGCCTCGCCCGCGCTCACCCGAGCGCTGCAGACGCTCGCGCAAATCGGAAGCACGATGGACGGCCTCGCCGGCGATCCGGCGAAGGCCGCCGAATATGCGGAGCAGGTGCTGAATCAGAACGGGGGCGAGCTGTCCGCGAACGTACAGTCCATGCAGTCGGCCCTCGCACAGATCGATCCCGAAACGCGTAACGCCCTGTTCGTCGAACCGGTTTACTCCGCCTTCCAGACCGTTCTCGGCGTAACGCAGCGGTACCTCGACGACCGATGGCGGACGGACGTCTATGAGCCCTTCCAGTCCAAGTTGTCCGGACGCTATCCGCTCGACGTGAACGCCCGCCCGGACGTACCGCTGGGCGATTTCGAGGAGTTCTTCGCGCCGCAGACCGGGATCGTCACGACCTTCTTCAAGGGCGTGATGGCGCCGTATCTCGCGCGGGACGGGAGAAGCGTGCGAACGTGGGAAGGACGCGGAATACGCGTGTCGCCGCGAGTGCTTGCCTCACTCGAACAGGCCGAACGCATCGGTGCCGGACTTTTCAGCGGAGGCGTCGCCCGGCTGGATTTCGAGCTGCAGCCGGAGCAGCCGATCCGGAGCCCGGACGCCCCGGCGGTAAGCCAGGTCGAAATCGAAGTGCACGGCCGCGGAGAAGCGTACACGATGGGCAGTTATCGTCCCTGGATCCAGGTTTCCTGGCCCGGGCGCTCCGGAGCCAGCCTTCGCATCTCGACCCAGCGAGGGCCGGACGCCAAAGAATTCAGTGGAGACTGGGCCTGGTTCAGGCTGTTGCAGGAGGCGAACGTGCGGCGCCAATCCTCTACGGAATACGTCTTGACGTGGCCTTTCGACAACGGCGTCACGGCACAGTACAACCTGCGCACGCGAAGCGGCTCGAATCCGTTTAACGACCTGAAAGGCTTCTTCAACTTCACCTGCCCGGAGTCGCTGAACTGACCCCTCACAGACGGGCGGCCCGGCACGGACGTCCTTTCGGCATGCAGACGAGCACGGCATCAATCATAGGATACGGGAAGCTCCCGGTACACGGGGACTTCGTACGATACAATGCCACCGGCCGAGCCGTGCGGGCGCTCGACGAATGGCTCCAACGCGGCTTGTACCTGGCCAAGGCGCAGCTGGGGGCCCAATTCGAAGCCGCCTATGACGCCGCGCCCGCCTACCGCTTTCTATTCCGGCCGGAAGACGCCGAGTCGACGATCATCGGGGTGCTGCGTCCGAGCCGGGATCGCAGTCGCCGGACGTTTCCATTCTTGATTGCCGCCGAATCGGACGCACCGACGACCGACCCCCGCCGGCTCGCACGTACGCCCGTCCGATTCGGATCCTTCCTCGACCAGGCGGATCGTCTTACGCAGGAGATCGTGGCGGGACAGGTGGCGCATCGAGACGTCGGCGATTGGCTGGAACAGTCGGGACTGCCGGCGGCCGCCGCTGACGGTTCGACGACGGCGTACGAACGTTATCTTCGAGAGACGACGCTCCAGGTCTGGTGCGAAGGACACTGGGAGTTTTTTGATGATTCACGGAAGTACTTCCTCTTTCGTAACCTGCTTGAATTACTGGCGCCTCTGCAGGGACACGTCCCACCCGGGTTCACGCTCGGACTTAATTTTCCCCTGGGCGACGCGGGCTCGACCGAGCTCGCGGTCGCCTTCTGGTTGGACCTCTGTCTCCACGTGCTCCGTTTTCCGGCCGTCGCCCCCGTCTGCTTCTGGACCGCCGGCGCACCGGAGTCCGCCCGCGGACGGTTTGTGGTGTTTTTCCGGCTTCCGCCCCCCCGTGCGATGGTGCAGCTGTTTCCGACGGAGTCCCACGGAGATCACGTGTGCGATCTCGAGACGATGAGCGACGGCGATGCAGCCGAGGCGGCCCTCGCCATTCCGCCTCGCATCGGCGCCCTATTGGAGTCCCATGACGTCAGCTTGCAGGAGTTTCTCGAGAGCTTGTGACCCGAACGTCGCCGGACCACGACGTCCGACGGGACGTGATTCGGCCGGCGCCTCATGTTGCCTGCGTATCGGGTCTCACTTAGATTGAATCGTGCCGGATGCCCGAAACCGGCGAGTCACGGCGCGGTGACCGGCATCTCGCACGACGCACCCCATTGGTCAACGAACGCTTAACTGGAAACGGATAATGGAGGATCAACAGTATAATTCCGGCTACTACGGCAACTTCACGATTCGGGCGAGGAGCAAGGTGCATAACAAGCTGGAGAACTCGACTGTCGAGAAGCTCGCAGCGTTGGTTCACGGGGCGGAAGAAAAGGCGCACCTCTCCACGAGA
The DNA here is from genome assembly GCA_964570345.1 of uncultured Rhodothermales bacterium. Taxonomy (GTDB): domain Bacteria; phylum Bacteroidota; class Rhodothermia; order Rhodothermales; family VXPQ01; genus CAZMXY01. The sequence goes on from CAZMXY010000081.1 coordinate 12,896, forward strand.
AATCGCGGCAACCCGGGAGAAGGGGCGGAGGCCTACGTCCACGACTACGGCAGCAATCAGCTCGCATCCGTGAAGGACGTTAACGTTCCGCCCGGCTGCGTGACCGTAATGAATACCGGAAAAGTCAACAAGGGTCAGCACGTTTGGGATTGAATCCTACGACGTGCCGGTCAGTCGCAGAATCCGGCCGACTCACGTCGTGAACCTTCACACGTTACGTAACGCATGTCCCACGCCGACCTCCATAAAATATTCGGTCGCGTGGAGTACGTAACGGCGTTCGAGGACTTCACCGTACGCATCGTCGACATGTTCGCGGATCTCAGGGTTCAAGAAGTGGCCTGCCTCGCCGACGCTCCGGGAAAGTGGGAGATCGTTGACGAGCTGCCGGACTTCAGGATCAAAATCGTCGACAAGGACGAGGACTTCACGATTAAGTTAGTGGATCAATTTCCGGGCTTTTAATCGGGCTGCGGATTCTTCTCAGCCAATCTATCCCTCTCATGCCCGAGGACGCACTGGAAGCGACACTTTCGCCTCTGCTGGAAGACGTGGTTGAGCCGCTCGCCGGGGACAGTCCGGTGGGAGAGGACGTCTCCTACGACGACGATTTCCTGTCGCTCAAGGACGACGTCGATCAGCTTAGCTCCGTCAACCCGGAAGGCGTAGACTATGAGCGCATAGTCGAAAGCTGTCGTGCGATCCTCGGACGGAAGTCCAAAGACCTGCGCGTCGCGACGTACCTGGCTCTGGCCCTTTCGCGCACCGCGGGCTATCAGGGAATCCTGGACGGTCTCCTGGCACAAAAACTGTTGGTGGAGCGATTCTGGGAGCCGATGTTTCCACCGATTCGGCGGATGAAGGCGCGTCAGAATGCGTTCCAGTTTTCGGCAGAGCGGCTGACGGAGACGCTGCGCGGACTGAAACCACGTGCCGGCGACCGGCAATCCATCGAAGCGGCGCTCGAGACGCTGAAGGCGCTTCAGGCGTTCACGATGGAATCGATGGGCGAGGAGGCGCCCGTATTGAGCGGGCTGGCGAGGGCGCTGGAGGAAGCCCTGCGCAAGGTGCCGAAAGAGCAGACGGCGGAAGCCTCCAAATCGCCCCTTCCTTCCGGCGACGCGGCGCCGTCGGCGCCGGCGACTCCGGAAGCGTCGTCCGTGCCGCAGTCGACCGCCGCACCCTCGGCGCCGGCAGACGTTCAGACCGAGAGCGAAGCGCTCGAGCACGTTCTCGGGCTCGCCGGATTTCTCCGTGAACAGGCTCCCGACGACCCGACCTCCTATCGGCTGGCACGCTGCGTACGGTGGGACGCCATAACCGCCGAGCCGACCAATCAGGGCGGCAAGACGATGTTCCAGGATCCGGCCCCTCACCGTCTCACCTATCTGAACACCCTGCTCGAGGGCAAGGAGTGGAAGACCCTGCTCGACGTCGCGGAGGAGGCGTTTCGGGAATTACCTTTCCACTTCTGGCTGGACTTGCAACGCTTCGTCGCCGCCGCCCTGGAGGGACTGGGAGGGGAGTACGCGGCTGCCAGACAATCGGTCATCCTCGAAACGGCGCTGCTCGTCAAACGCGTGCGCACGCTGCCGCAGCTGACGTTTTCGGGCGGCGCTCCCTTCGCCGACGCGAAGACGAAATTCTGGCTGGAAGACACGGTTGCACCCGTGCTGGCGTCCAGTTCGTCCAACGCCACGGCCGGCGACGATCAGGAATTGACCGGACAATTCGACGAGGCGAAGCGGCTCGCGGCCGCAGGCAAGCTCGCCGAGGCCATCGGAGTCCTGCAGGATGGTCTCCGGCACGACGCCGCCCGGCGAGGCCGATTTTTTCGGCGCTACTACATGGCGCAGATCTGCATGCAGGCGGACAAACCAGCCGTGGCTCGTCCGATTCTGGAGCAATTGGAGGCCGAAATCGACGCCTTCGCCTTGCACGAATGGGAGCCGAACCTCGCCATGGACGTCTGGAGCCAATTGCATCAGTGCTACGGCCTGCTGGCCGCCGATGACGAGACGACAACGCGAAGCATCGAGGAGCAATCGCAACGCGTGTTCGCTCGTATCTGTCAGGTGGATGCCGCTCGTGCACTCGACAGGTAAGTATTCGGAGGGGGTGTGGCGGAGCAGGCCGCAATCGCCACGGGCCGACAAAAAGTGCCGTTCTGCGCGATACGAAGCGCCGAAACTCCCACGAATATAATCTTCCGGGGTGGCAGGGAAGCGGTTGACTAAGCTCCGGTGGTCGAGTACTTTACAAGAACGTAGAAATACGAAGCGGGCAGGCCTGTACGTACACCGGGGATGGCTCAGCGGCCTCGCCAGTTCACTTCCAGGTACCGTCCGTCTACCGTGCAATCCGACTAGAATGCAGGGCGGGAAACGAACTCACGACCCCGCAACCGATCGCGTAGCACCGTAAGGTAGAACGAAGCATAAGCACAAGACCACGTCCTAGAGGTAGCATCATGGCACAGAGCTTTCAGAAGGAAAAACCACCTGCTCGCATCAATCTCTATCTCGACATTGTCAAGGGCGATGCGAAGAAGAAGGTGGAATTGCCCTTGAGGACGCTCGTGGCGGGGAATTTTTCCGGCAGGGAAACAGGAATCCCGCTGGAGGATCGGGAAAAGATCAACCTCAACAAGGACAACTTCGAGGACGTCCTGAAGTCGCATGAAATTGAGATGGACCTGAACGTGGCGGACAAACTCCGCGGGGGCGACGAGGAGATGAAGGTCCAGCTGAAAGTCGACAGCATGGCCGATTTCGATCCCGATCGGGTGGCCAAGCAGATCCCGCAGCTTCAGAAGCTTCTCGCGACGCGCAACCTGCTCCAGGATCTCCGCAACCGTCTCATCAGCGTCGCCGATTTCCGGAAGGGGCTCGAAAAAGTCGTCAAGGATCCCGAGGCGCTCAAACAGCTCAACGAAGAGCTGAAAAAGATCGTCCCTGGAGAAGGGCAGGAGGGGGATTCTTGAGCGGACGCAACCAGGTTTCGTTGACAATCATCAGCTAGTGTCAAGTGAAATGGCCGATCCCAAATTAGAGAGTCAGCAGGCGGCAACCGAAGTCGAGGAAAAGAATCTTCTCGACAGCATTTTTGAGAAGGTCTCGCTCGCGCCCCCATCCGGTACGGTAGACGTCGAAACGTTCAAGGATACGGAAGCGGCACTCGCCTCCCCGAACGGCATGA
>CAZMXY010000082.1:0-2793 GCA_964570345.1 uncultured Rhodothermales bacterium
CAGCATGGGATACGGCCAGCCGCCGCTGACCAGCTACTACGTTGGGCCGCAAGAGCCCGTGGCGACGAGATAGCCGGAACATACGTTATGAGGAATTTGAAAGCCGCCCTGGCCTGCCTGGGGTTCATGCTCATCTCGTGGCCCATAAGCGCTCAGGTTCTGGAAGTCGTCCTGAAAGACACCCCGGAGGGAGCGATCCCGACCGGCTTCTATTTCGTTCCCGCCGATTTAAACGGTGACGGGAGAATTGATTTCGTCACCGGCCGATCGAAAGCCATCCATGATCCTCACTTCAATCGGTGGAAAGAGAACGCAGGAGAGGTCGTACTTCAGGGTCACCGCCACGACGGGGAGTTGTTGTGGACGTTTCCATTGGGAAAGGGAATTGAGGAAGGCGTTCATTATGCTCCCTTCACCGCCTATGACGTGGATGGCGACGGCAAGGATGAAGTGTATGCAAAGATCGCCGACGACGAATTTGGAGATTGGCCGAATCGGATATATTCGACGAAGGAATGGCTGGTTAAGATTGATCCGGAGACAGGAAGCGAGCTGAAACGCGCTCCATGGATAGAACGGTGGGATCAACCCGGCGATACGCTCCGACCGTATAGCGGCTCCAGCCGCAATATGCTGATCATCGCTTACGTCGATGGGGAGAACCCGTTCGTCGTCATTGAGCGGGGCACGTACGAAGTAAATCGACTGTTCGTGTACGATAAGAATCTGGACTTGCATTGGAAGTGGAACTGTGAAGATGAATCAGACCCCAATTTCTGCGGCTCCGGGGCTCACGGTACGTTTTCCGCCGACGTTGACGGGGATGGTCGGGATGAGATCATCCTGGGCTCGGCCGTCGTGGACGACGACGGGACGGGAATGTGGGCGCTGCTCCCCAGCAAGTTCGGGCACGTCGACATGAGCTTCACGGGCGACTTGAATTGGGACAACCCGGGCCTCGAAACGTTTATCGGCGCCGAGAAGGTCGACTTCACGGGCATGGTCGATTCCAGAACGGGGAAAGTCCTATGGAAAAAGGACATTCGATTTCAAGGGTTTGGGACGTGCGGTGACGTCGATCTGAGCTATCCGGGCATCGAATGCACAGGGGAAGCGGACGTAGGCGAGCACGGCGGCGGTGGACGAAGGCTTTTTACCGCCGGCGGCATGGAATTGAATCCGTCGAAGTACGGCCTACCGACGGCGCCTGCGAACACGTCCGCCGAGCAGGTGGTATGGTGGGATGGAAGCGAACGAACGTCCACCGTGCTCGTGGGCGGTATCTCAAGCGACGACCCGTTTCTCGTTCCCGATCCGCCACGATTTTCGTTCACCGCCGACGTCGTGGGGGATTGGCGTGAAGAAGTGATGTATAGTTTCCAGAATAAGATCATCGTCCATACTCCGGAGGGCGAACCGGCACTGAAACTTCCCAATCTGTGGACGGACAGAAAATACCGGACGGACAGGGCCCGTGGATTCCTGGGGTCGGGATACATCACTCGCCCGCTCCCCGGCAAGCGACTCTCCGAATTCGTAACGACGGCCGAGAATTAGCCTATGCTGACGCGAAGGGACTTCCTCGAGCTCACGCTCGCCGCCGGAGCCGGTGCGGGACTCGCACCGACCGTGCTGGCATTCGGTGGTGATGCGGCGGCGGTTAGCGACCTCGAGGTGCACGTCTTCTCGAAACATCTCCAATTTCTGGACTTCGCTGCGATGGCCGAAGCGGCGGCGGAGCTCGACTTCGACGGCATCGATCTGACGGTTCGTCCGGGCGGCCACGTCGAACCTGCGCGCGTCGAAGAGGACCTGCCGAAGGCCGTGGACGCCATCCGGCGTCACGGTCTCAAGGCGGAGATGATCACGACCGCCGTGAGCGATGCCGGCGACCCGTCGAGCCGAACCGTACTCGAGACGGCCGCCGGGCTCGGGATTCGACATTACCGGATGAACTGGTACCGGCATCCGGAGGACGGACCGATCCCGGAGAGCCTCGAGGTGTTTCGGGCGCGGGCGCGGGAGCTGGCCGCTCTCAACCGCGAGCTGGGCATCCGCGGCGGCTATCAGAACCACGCCGGAAACTATGTCGGGGCCTCGATCTGGGAGCTCTGGGCGCTCATCCATGATCTCGATCCCGAGTGGCTCGGATGCCAGTACGACATCCGGCACGCGACGGTCGAAGGGGGCCTGTCCTGGCCCGAGGGGCTTCGGCTCATCCGTCCTTACCTCCACACCGTCATTGCGAAGGACGTTCGGTGGACGCGGGACGGCGACACGTGGCAGGTCGAGAACGTCCCCATCGGACAAGGCATGGTCGATTGGAGGCGGTACTTCGGCCTACTCGTCCGCTATGGCGTTCACGTGCCGCTGTCGCTGCATCTGGAATACCCGATCGGAGGCGCCGAGGACGGCCGGACGAATGGGGAGGTGGACCGGTCCGCAGTGTACGAGGCCATGCGGCGTGACCTGGCGGCCGTGAGGACCCACTGGCGCGAGGCGCAGTCGACGTAGACGCGAGGAGCATCGACAGGCGCCGTCGTTCGGGATATTAACTTAGCCTGCCTGGAAACCGCGCTCCAGCCGCAACGTTAACGTATGATGTCACACACATCTTGAGGACTCGATGTCACATATATTCGATCCGGTAGGAAAGCGCGAGCTCCTGAGTAAGTCGGTCGAGGCGCAGATCGAAGCGGCCATTCGCGCGCGCATCTATGAACCGGGTGCGAAGCTCCCGACCGAATTTGAGATGTGCGACCAGTTCGGCGTGAGCCGGACGGCCATTCGGGA
>CAZMXY010000082.1:2893-16000 GCA_964570345.1 uncultured Rhodothermales bacterium
CCGCTCATCCTCACGCCCATCCACCAGCTCATGCCGTCGATCAAGAAGGCGGTCTACGACGAGATCTCCGGCGCGCGCGCCGCGGCGATTGAATGGCACGGACGCATTTACGACGCCATCGAGCGCTCCGATCCCGACGGTGCATTCGATGCCATGACGGAGCATCTCAAGATTGCCGAAGAACACGTGACCCACGCGCACCACCTGGATTGAAGGCCACGGCTCCGTCCACGAGCCGCGCACCTGGATTGAAGGCCACATATCCTCCACGAGCCGCACGCGCGGATTGAAGGCCACAGCTTCGTGCGTGAGCCGGACCTCGCCGATCGAGGGCCACGGATCCCTCTTCGAGCCGCAGCCAGCCGTCCCACGCGAGTTTTCTCGCTCCCACGATCACGATTCGACCGGCCGGCGGATAAAAGTCGATGTGTCTGTTGTATGACATCTTATAAATACGTACCCTTGTAAGGGCGCTTCGCGACCGGTCGCCGACGGGCGCCGGAGGGAAGCACCGTTGGAGAAAGCGCCTGTTGGCGGAAGCGCCGTTCGCGGAAGCGCCGTTGGCGACCCCGAAGACGCGCGACCTGAAGGCGTTGCTTCGTCCCTGTCTATCGACCGAACCGATATGAGGTTTTTCACCCCCGTCGTCTTCCTCGTACTGACCTGCTGCGCCGCAACGACCGCAGAAGGCCAGATTCGGCGTGGGATCTTCCTTTCCGAGGCGGAGGCGTCGGAGATCCGTGCCGCCCTGGGCAGCTATCCGCTGCTGGATGCCTCCGTCGACGAGGCGCGCGCCCTCGTCGAGGCCGCCGTCACGTACGGGGTCGAGGTGCCGCAGCCGGGCGAGGCAGGGGGCTATGCGCACGAGAGGCACAAGCAGAACTATCGCGAGGCGTTCACCAGCGGGTTGCTCTACGCCATCACCGGCGAGGAACGCTACGCCGCATTCGTGCGCGACATGCTGGAGGCATACGCCGATCTCTACCCGACGCTCGGCCCTCATCCGCTCTCACATCACCAGCTGCCCGGCAAGATTTTTCATCAGCTGCTGAACGAGAACGTGTTCCTCGTGCATGCGAGCATCGCCTACGATACGGTCTACGGATTCCTGTCCAATGCGGAGCGGGAGCGGTTCGAGGCGAACGTCTTCCGGCCGATGGTTCAGTGGCTGACGCGGGAGGAAAACCGCCAGGCATTCGACCAGATTCACAATCACGGAACGTGGGCCGTCGCGGCGGCGGGGATGACGGCGTACGTCCTCGGCGACGACAAGCTCGTGCAGCAGGCCCTCTACGGTACGGATCTGAGCGGCGACGGCGGCTACCTTCGGCAGCTCGACCTTCTTTTCTCGCCGGACGGATACTACATGGAGGGCCCGTACTACATCCGATATGCCATGATGCCGTTCATCTTTTTCGCCGAGGCGATCGAGCGCGTCGATCCGGAACGCCGCGTGTATGCGTATCGCGACGGCATCTTGCGCAAGGCCGTGCGCGCGACGGTCCGGACGGCATTTCCGAACGGCATCCTCCCCCCGATAAACGACGCGTCAAAGACGATGAACGTGCGTGCGCCGGAAGTCGTGCTCGGGACCGACGTGATTTACGATCGCTTCCAGGACGAAGACCTGCTCGGAGTGGCGACGCTCCAGGGTCGGGTCATCCTGAACGGCGCCGGTCTGGCCGTGGCCCGCGACCACCACGCCCGCAACGAACCGCCGCGGATGAACTGGGATAGCGTAGAATTCCTTGACGGCCCCCGGGGCGACCAGGGCGGTCTCGGCATCCTGCGCACGGGCGAGGGAGCCGGGCAGTCGATGCTTCTGATGAAATACGGCGTCCACGGCGGCGGCCACGGTCACTTCGACAAGCTGCATTTCATCTTCTACGACCAGAACCGGGAGGTCGTCCCGGATTACGGCTTTGGCCGGTGGATCAACGTGGAGCCGAAGTGGGGCGGTCGCTACCTGCCCGAAGGGGATAGTTATGCCAAGGCGACGATCGCCCACAACACGGTGGTCGTCGACGAGCGCACTCAGAACGGATTCGATCCCCGTGCGGCGGAGGCGGTCAGCGGCGAGCGGCATTTTTTCGAAACGTCGGATCCGAACGTCCAGGCGATGAGCGCGCGTGCCGACGACGCCTACGACGGGGTCGAGATGCAGCGTACGATGCTGCTCGTGCGAGACGACGCGCTCGAACACCCGTTCGTGATCGACCTCTTTCGGATCCGGTCGGAGGCCACGCACACCTACGATTATCCGATTCATTTTAACGGCCAACCCATGCTGACGAGCTTCGAGTACGAACGCTCCGACATGCTGCGAGTCCTCGGAACCAAGCACGGATATCAGCACCTCTGGGAGGAGGGACGGGGCTTGAGCGATGAGGTCGTGCGGTTCACGTGGCTCGACGGCGGCCGGTACTATACGCTGCATGCGGCGCCTGCCCCGAATACCGAGGTCCTGTTGGCCCGCATCGGCGCCCACGATCCGAACTTCAACCTCCGATCCGAGCCCGCGATCGTACTTCGTCGAGAGGCCGCCACGCACCTGTTCGCCTCCGTCATAGAGCCGCACGGATCCTTTGACGAAGCCGGCGAGATATCGATACGGGCGAGTCCCGTCATCGAAAGCGTGTACGTCCTCGCGCACGACGATACCGCAAGCGTGGTCCGGATTAACGGTCCGGGCGTGGTGTGGACGGTGGCCGTTAACAACGGCCCGTCGACGGACCGCATTCGTCAGGTCCCTGTAGGCGGGACGAGCGTTGAGCTAAGCGGCAACGTTTCCGTGCACAGGGAGGCCGTGAGAGAGTAATCGACCATCATCCATCCGACAATACGATGCCATTAGATCTTACGGGGAAGGTAGCCCTCGTCACCGGCGGAGCGCGCGACATCGGCCGCTTCGTGAGCCTGAAGCTGGCCGCAGCCGGCGCCGCCGTCGTCGTGAACTATTTCTCCAGTGCCGAGGCGGCGCAGGAGACGGTGCGCCAGATCGAGAGCGCGGGCGGCCGAGCCGTGGCCGTGAAAGGCGACATTACTCGGTGGGAGGACGTCCGGCGGCTCGTCGAGGAGACACGCAAGGCCTTTGGCGAGGAGATCCACATCCTCGTCAACAACGCGGGCGGACTCGTCGCGCGCAAGAAGATGCACGAGATGGACGCCGACTTCTGGGAGCAGGTGATCGGCCTTAACCTGACGAGCGCGTTTCTCGTCTCGAAGGCGGTGCTCGAGTACATGCCCGACGGAGGCGCGATCGTCAACCTCTCCTCGCTAGCGGCCCGCGACGGCGGGGGCGGCGGAGCCATCGCGTACGCGACGGCGAAAGGCGGCGTGATGACCTTCACACGCGGTCTTGCCAAAGAGCTCGGTCCGCGCAGGATCCGCGTCAACGCCATCTCTCCGGGACTCATCGCTACGACGTTTCATGACACCTTTACGCCCGATGAGGCGCGCCGGCGCGTGGCCGGCTCATGTGCCCTCGGCCGCGAGGGACGCGCCGACGAGGTGGCCGATTCGGTCGCCTATCTCGCATCCGACGAGGCCAGCTACATCACCGGAGCGTCGATCGAGATCAACGGCGGACTAAACTTCTTCTAATCGGACCATTGGATGAAATCGCAAGACCTGCAGACATTCATAGAGAGCAACAAGGTAGCCTGGGAAGCCGCCGGTGACGGCGTGCGTCGCAAGATCCTCGGCTACGACGAAAGTCTCATGCTCGTACTCGTGGAATTCGACGAGGGAGCCGTCGGCAGCCCGCATCGGCATCCGCACATCCAGGTATCTTACGTCGTAAGGGGATCCTTCGAGGTCGAGATCGACGGAAAGAGGCGGACTCTTTTCGAGGGCGATTCCTTCTACGTTCCGTCGGACTGCCTCCACGGAGCGGTCGCCCTCGAGCCGAGCACCCTCATCGACACGTTCGCGCCGATGCGCGAAGACTATGTATCGAACGGTAGAAGCTGATCGCGGAATGAGCAGAGCGCTCGTCGTCACGACGCTCGCTTTGTCGATGCTGACGGCATGCGAGTCGGACGAGGACGTCCGCGTCCTTCGCCTGGCGCATTCGCTAGACGTCACGCATCCGGTGCACCTCGGCATGGCTGAGATGAGCCGGCGAATGGAAGAACTGAGTGGCGGCACGATGCGTGTGCAGATCTTTCCGAACGGCCAGCTTGGCGGCGAGCGAGAGACGGCGGAGCTGCTCCAGCTGGGCTCGATCGATCTCACCAAAGTCGCCTCGAGCGTCATCGAGAATTTCATTCCCGAGATGGCCGTCTACAGCTTGCCGTACCTCTTCGACGATAGCGATCACTACTGGAAGGTGTTCCAGAGCGACCTCGGCCGGCGCATGTTGCGAGAGGGCGAGCGCTACTGGATGCGCGGACTCTGTTATTACGATGCCGGGTTTCGGAGCTTCATCGTCCGCGGTCGGCACGTCGGCGTGCCCGAGGACCTTCGCGGCCTCAAGATCCGCGTAATGCCCAGCAATCTGCAGATTCAGACGATCAATGCTCTCGGCGGCCACGCAACGCCCATGGCGCTGGGCGAGCTCTACACGGCCATCCAGTCCGGCGTCGTCGACGGGGCCGACGGCAACGCGCCGACGCTGTATCAGACGAAGCTCTTCGAGGTCAGCGACTATTACGTCCTGGACGAGCATTCCTCGCCGCCGGACGTCCTGCTGATCTCGACGCACACGTGGAACAGTCTTTCCGAGGAGCAGCGTGCGTGGCTCGAGCAGGCGGTCGGCGAATCGGTGGAGCATCAGCGACGGCTCTGGGACGAGTCGAGCGAGCGCGCGCTCGAGTCGATGCGCGAGGCCGGGCTCGAGGTCGTCTTCCCGGACAAGGCGCCGTTTCGCGAAGCCGTACAGCCGATGTACGAGCGTCTGAGGGGGACGGCGATGGGCGCGCTGGCGGAGGAGATTCGACGGATGAACGGCCCGACGACCGGAGGGTCGGCGGAATGATGGCGCATCTGACCCGCACCATAGACAACGCTCTTCGCCGGCTCCTGGTCGTGCTGATGAGCGTGATGGTCGTGGCGGTGACCTGGCAGGTGATCACGCGGTACCTGCTCAACGCGCCCAGCTCATACACGTCGGAGCTCTCGACCTTCCTGCTCATCTGGATCAGCCTGCTCGGTGCGGCCTATGCGCTTCGGCTGCGCGCGCATCTCGGGATCGACCTCATCTCCAGGCGGCTGCAGGACGCCGGAAAGGCACGCATTCAGACGACGTCGTACGCGGCGGTGATCGTCTTCGCCGCGCTCGTGTTCGTCTACGGCGGCTCGAGACTCGTGTACGTGACCCTCGTGCTCAATCAGCTCTCGGCGGCTTTCAAAGTCCCGATGGGCTACGTCTATCTGGCCCTCCCGCTGAGCGGACTGCTGATGATCTATTACAGCATCGCCGCCATCCTCACCCCGGATTCGTCCCCTCCCTTCGAACGGGAGGCGGTCGCGGGTCGTGAAGCCGTCGTAGCCTCCTCATGACGACCGCCCTCATCGTCCTGCTCGTCACGTTTCTCGTTCTGCTTCTGCTAAACGTGCCGGTGGCCTTCTGCCTGGGGTTGTCGACCGTCTTCACGATGCTCGTCAGCATTGACGTGACGCCTGCGGCCTCGACGGCCGCGCAGCGCATCGCGACCGGAATCGACAGCTTCACGCTGCTGGCGATCCCCTTCTTCATTCTGTCGGGTTACATCATGGGGAAGGGCGGCATCGCGCGCCGGCTGATCAATTTCGCGCTGGCCCTGGTGGGGGCGCTGCCGGGCGGGCTGGCCTACGTCAACATCGTCGCGTGCATGCTCTTCGGGTCGATCTCGGGCTCCGCGATTGCCACGTCGGCGGCCATCGGCTCGTTCATGCATCCGAGGATGGTGGAGAACAGGTACTCGCCGCCGTTCAGCGCCGCAGTGAACATCGCCTCCTCGACGACGGGACTCATCATCCCACCCTCGAACGTGCTGATCGTCTACTCGCTGGCCAGCGGCGGCGTCTCGATCGCCGCGCTCTTCGTGGCGGGATACCTGCCCGGCCTGCTGCTGGGCACGTCCCTGATGCTGGTGGCGGGCATTTGGGCGCACCGAAAGGGGTTCGGCGGCGGCGAGCGCCTGCCGCTGGCGGAGGTGGCCCGCTATTTCCTCGACGCACTCTTGAGCCTGACGCTCATCGTGATCGTGATCGGAGGCATCGTCGCAGGGATCTTCACCGCGACGGAGGCCGCGGCCGTGGCCGTGATCTACGCCCTCGTGCTCTCGATGCTCGTCTACCGCGAGGTAAAGGTGCGCGACCTGGCGGAGATTCTGACCGATTCGGTCGTGACCACCGCCGTCGTGATGCTTCTGATCGGAACGTCCATGGCGCTCTCGTGGGTGCTGTCGTACGAAAGCATCCCGCAGAACATCGCGTCAACGCTCGTGGCGGTTTCCGAAAGCAAGATCGTGGTCATGCTCATCATCAATGCGATCCTGCTGGTCGTCGGAGTCTTCATGGACATGACACCCGCGATCCTCATTTTTACACCGATTTTTCTGCCGGTGGCCATGGAGCTGGGAGTGGACCCGGTGCACTTCGGCATTCTGATGGTCGTCAACCTGTGCATCGGCCTGACCACACCGCCGGTCGGAACCGTGCTCTTTGCCGGCGCGGGCGTAGCAAAGGTCGAGATAGCGGCCATCGTGAAGCCGCTGCTTCCACTCTACCTGGCGATGCTCGTCAGTCTCTTGCTGGTAACGTTCGTGCCGGACATCACGCTCGTACTGCCTCGATTGCTGGGCCTATGAATCACCGAACACACCCACTCGACCGGCAACAGCCGGATCCTCAGCCTTGACCATCCATCCCAGGAGGCCCTGACATGAATCGTCCAGATCAGAACCATCCTTCCCGCGGTCAATGCGTCCACACGTCGATCGCCTGCGTCTTCGTGTGCCTGGCAGGATTGACGCCGTTGGTCGTGCAACCGGACCACGATCGCTTCGCGACGGTCGACCTTCAGCCCGCCACTTCAGACGTCGGGGCAGCCGGAGGCGCTGCAGATTCCACCGATGAGTACACGGTCCTGTCGGAAATCCGCATCCAGGCGGACGGACCCGACGGGGTGGACACGTACGAGATTTTTCGCCGTCAGTTGGGAGAGACCTGCATCGAAGCCCCGGACGTCTTCCCGAACAATCATCAGGAAGGCAAACACATCGTGGAGAACACGGGCGGCCCGCATGGCGCGTACTTTACTTTTATCATCCATCGTGATTACGATGAAGACAAAAATGACGACGGCTCCAAGGGCAGGCAGCGAAATGAAATCAGAGGAGACGACAACTCGCCGGACATCGTCAAAGCGCGGCAGGGCGACAGGATTCGATATCACTGGTACTTTCGGATCGATCCCGCCTATCGCGGGGACGAAAACCACACCATCTTCTTCCAGCTCCACAACGTAGACGTCGGACCGATCGCAAAAATTCAGAGCTTCCACTCGGATCTTGCCTTTCGGTACGACGCAGACAACCGAAACAGGAACGAAATCGTTCTGGATTCTCATCCAATCGAGCCGTTGCTGGGCCAGTGGCTCGAAGCGGAGGTCGTCGTGTTGTACCACGACTACGGGTACTTGCGCATGACGATCCGCGACGAGTCGGGTGCGGTCGTGATGCATACGGAGCGTCAATATATCGACATGTGGACGAGCAACTTCACCCGTCCGAAATGGGGAATTTATCGAGCTCTGGACCGATCGATCACGAACAGCGAGGACACGGTCGATTTCGCGGACATCACCATTCAGGAGATCGCAACGGCTACGCCGGTCGAAAAATCGCCGTCGGAACACACGGGAGCGAACCTGGAGGCCTATCCGAATCCATTCGGCGATCATGCCACCGTGGCCGTGACGCTTGAGCGCGCGGCGCCCGTCCAGGTCGAGGTGCTCGACACGCTCGGCCGGCGAGTGGCGACGCTCGTCGACGGGATGCTCCCCATCGGCCGATCGGAGCTGCGGCTTGAGGGCGCCGGTCTCGCGGCCGGCGTCTACACGCTCTCGATGCGCGCCGAAGGCCGGCTCGTCTCGCGCATGATTCTGTATCACCCCAGGTAAAAATCTGTATCAGCCCCGATAAAGACGGGCGTCGGGCTCCGCCCCGAACGGTTCTTAATAAAAAAACAACCTGTCTGTTGTATGACATCTTATAAATGAGTATCGTGATATGCGTGGGGTTTCGGCGGCCAGGGCCGGGTGAGGTTCGCCGCCCCGATGCCACGCCGCACCATCCAACCACTCAATATTCGGAGGAGGAGATGAATCTCTCTGCTACCAGCCCACGCGCCGCTCGACGCGTTCGTGCGCTCGTTCCCCTGCTCGTCACGCTCGCGTTCGTCGTCGGCAGCGTCGCGCCCGAGGCCCGCGCGCAGCGAACCGTCGTCGTCGAGCCCGGCTTCGGGACGATCAACGACGCCATCATGGGCGACACGACGGCCACGGGCGCACGCGTCGACTCGAACACCGTCTACGTCCTGCGCGGGGGACTCACCTACGACGATCGCTACTATTTCAACGGCCGCGTCTTCAGCGGTAATTATCACCTGCAGGTGGTGGCCGAAGAGGGCGCCACCGAGCCCCCCGTACTTCAGGTCCTCACGGACGAGACGGGCGCAAGCCCCCCGACCTTTTTCGAGGCCGAAGGCGATCTCACCCTCCGTGGTCTTTACATTTTGGGGATGAACGAGCTCGACGCGCCCAGGAACCACGTGACCATCATGAACGGCGACAACAAGACCCTGGTCGTCGACGGCTGCTTCGTCGAGTATTACCGCTTCATCGTGTTTCGTCTCAACGGGGAGAACGGGAGCGTTCGCCTGACGAATTCCTTTCTCCGAAACGTCCTGACGACGAACAACCCGGGCAATGGCAAGATCATCGACGGCCGCGGCAACAACCTCGCGTCGGTCTACGTGGAGAACACGACCTTCGCGGGCGTCACCGGTGAGCTGGTGCGGCTTTCGGGCGGCATTTTCAACTCCCTTTTCTTCAATCACAACACCGTGTACACGATGCACGGGTTCGTGCGCGACGACGTGCAGGAGCACCGAAGCAAGCTGGTGGAGGCACGCGTTACGAACAACCTGTTCGTGAACATGGGCTGGGTGGGGGACACGCTCAGCGTCTCGGATCCTGCCCCGCACTGGCGAGCCGGCATCTTCACGTTCGACTCGCTCTCGGTCGTTCCGGGCCTCGAGGAGACGGATCGCGACGTCCTGATCAGCCGCAATAATTTTTACCTCGAGCCGGAGCTACAGGACTACTTCGACTCGAATTTTCAGGCGACGTGCGAGCTGTGTAACGGAGGCACCGTGAAGGAGTATCCGATCTTCAATCCGCGAGCACAGTCGTTCGTCGACGCCGGACTCGTTCGCTACGAGCTAACGATCGAAGAGAACCCGGAATTCGCGCACACGTCGGGCGTGTCGGGCCACATCGAATGGTCGCAAGGCTACTGGACCGACCCGGCGAGCGTCAGCGCGGACATGCTGATCTACGACCCGGACGGCACGCAGGACGTCACGATATGGCCCCTGATGGAGGACTTTACGTATCCGACCACGAAGGCCTCCTATACGGCCGCCGGTGGAGGTTTCCCGCTCGGTGATCTGAACTGGTTCCCGGACCAGAAGGCGGCGTGGATCGCGGCCGGCGGCGGGACGGGCGTTCTCGTCGATCGCGAAGAGGAGGCGGAGCTGCCGAGCCGTCTCGTCTTGAAGGGCAACTATCCCAACCCGTTCAATCCGTCGACGACGATCCGTTTCGACCTGCCCGCGTCGTCGGACGTCCACGTGGCGGTCTTCGACCTGCTCGGCCGGCGCCTGCTGGCGACGCCGGTTCAGCAGATGACGGCGGGCACCGACCGTTCGATCATGGTCGACGCGGAAACGTTTCCCTCCGGCATGTACCTGTACCGGGTGACGGCGGAGACGGTGGGCGGAATCCAGACGAAGACCGGCACCATGCTGCTGATAAAGTAGACCTTCACCCGAGGCGATACAATGCCTTGGCGAGGCGCGCCTCAGCCGGACGTGGACCCTCCCTTGAACGTCCGCCGGCACGCCTCGCCGGCTCGCCTCGTGACACAAACCAGATCCAACTCGTGATGGAATCGACCCCCACGCTAACGATCGGAATGCTCCGGTTCATCGTGTTGATCTTCGCACTTACGGCATCGGCCGCCGGAGCTGCCGCGCCTGCACTCGAACCGGCCCATGCCGGCGAGAACGTCGAACGGCATCGTGACGCCGCAACGGAAGCGTCCGTTGCGGGAGTCGTCGCCGGAGCCGTTGCCGGGCGAATTACGGACGCAGAGACGGGACAGTCACTACCGGGAGCTTCGGTGCGCATCGACGGCACGGCGCTCGGTGCGGCCAGCGATCTAGAGGGCAGGTACCGGATATCAAACGTCCCCGAGGGCGAACAGGTACTCGTCGTTTCGTTCATCGGCTACAAGCAGGCCCGCGTGCCGGTCGCGGTCCCCCCAGGTGGCGTTTTGGAGCAGGACGTCGCGTTGACGGTCGACGTGATCGAGGGGGCCGAGGTCGTGATCCACGCCCAGGCCGAGGGACAGGTCGCTGCGATCAACCAGCAGCTGGCTTCCAACACGATCGTGAACGTCGTCTCGGCGGCGCGCATCCAGGAGCTGCCGGACGTGAACGCGGCCGAGTCGGTCGGTCGCCTTCCGGGCGTCTCGGTCGTCCGCAACGCCGGCGAGGGCCAGAAGGTGGTCATCCGCGGCCTTTCGCCGAAGTTCAACAACGTACTCGTGAACGGGCAGCAGATTCCGTCGACGGACTTCAATGACCGGAGCACGGACCTCAGCATGATCTCCTCGGACATGCTCTCAGGCATCGAAGTCATCAAGGCGCTAACGCCGGATCGGGACGCCGACATGATCGGAGGCACGGTTAATTTTCGCCTGATGGACGCGCCCGAAGGTTTCCACACCGATTTCCGGCTGCAGACCGGCTACAGCGGTCAGCAGGAGACCATGGGCTTCTACAAGGGCAACCTGAATGTTAGCCGACGCTTTTTCGCCAATCGGCTCGGGGTGATGGGCCAGGCGAACCTCGAGCGAGCCGATCGCGGCTCGGACGTCTTCAGCGCCAGCTACGATCGCGAGCAGGTGACGGTGGGAGAGGGGGAAGAACAGCGGTTTCGAATCGGGGGCTTGACGCTGACCGACCGTTCAGAGGTTAGGCATCGCTACGGCGGCAGCGCCATCTTCGACTACCGGCTCCCGTTCGGGCGGCTGCGGCTGAGCAACTTCGCGAGCCGCCTGAACCGGGACGAGGCCCAGTTGCGAAAAAGCTACGGGCTCAGCGGCCGATCCGTCTCCTACGGCATCCGCGATCGCGACATCACGGTCGACGTGCTGGCGAATACGTTCGAGGGAGAGCTCAATCTGGCCGGCAGCCTCCTCGATTTCTCCGCGTCGCGTTCGGTAGCCCATCATGAGCGTCCGTACGACAACGAGTTCACGTTCCAGGAGGTCGCCGCCTTCAATGAGGACCTGGTGCTCGACAAGGGACCCTCCATGATTCCGCAGTCGGCGAAGAACCGTCTGGAAGAGACGTTTCTGCAGTGGGGCGACCACTACGCCGTCGAGAACCGGGAGCGGGACAAGAGCGCGAGCCTGAACCTGAGAACCCCCTTTGCGATCGGGCGGAAGATCACGGGATACACGAAGATAGGCGGCAAGTATCGTAGCAAGGAGCGCTTCAACGACGATTCGCGTTCGTTTCTGCCCTATTATTACGGAAACGGGCCCGACTACGTCCGCGGCGCATTTCCTGAAAACGATTTCACCCCGACGAGCCAGGGCCACCTCGCCGTTACGAACTTTCTCAACCCGGAATTCGACGGCAACGGCTTTCTCGGCGGGCAGTACGAAATCACCGCCGCACTCGACCGGAAGATGATGGCCGAAGTCTACGATCGCGTGCGCCATCGGTATTTCGACACGCCGTTCGCCAACATGGCCGACTTCAAGATGCAGGAGGACGTCACGGCCGGCTACGCCATGATGGAGCTGAACCTGGGCCCCCGGCTCATGATCCTCCCGGGCGTGCGCTACGAGAAAACCCACACGGAGTTCGACGCCACGAAGGGCGAGTCGGACAACATCCGTTCGGAGATCGGCTTTTTCACCGATACGACCTCGACGCAGAACTTCGACCATTGGCTGCCGATCGTGCACGTGCGATACCGGTTCACCGAGTGGCTCGACGTCCGCCTGGCGCGCACGCGCTCGCTCTCCCGTCCGAACTACACGCAGTTCTCGCCGCGAGAGCGCATCCGATCGGGGTCGGCCAACGCCGTCGACCGTGGCAACCCGTCGCTGAGGCCGGCCGCGTCGCTTAATTACGATGCGATCCTCTCGCTCTATCCGAACCGCCTGGGCCTGCTCTCGATCGGCGCGTTCTACAAAGAGATCGACGACGTCATCTACAACCGGTCGAAAACGATCCTCGATCCGGAGGCGGAGAACCTGCCGCCGCACACGCGTGGTTCGAGGCTGAGCGAGCCGATCAACAACCCGTACTCCACGACCGTCAAGGGATACGAAGTAGAGTGGCAGACCCACTTCACCTACCTGCCGGGCCTGTTGAGCGGATTGGTGTTGAACGTCAACTACGCTCGGATCTTTTCGGAGACCCGCTATCCCCAAACGATTCTCCGGCGGGACCCGACGCCGCCGTTCCGGCAGACGCAGATCGACACGTTCCGCGTCGGGCGGATGATCGACCAGCCGGAGCACATCGCGAACCTGTCGATCGGTTATGACCGCAGCGGCTTCTCCGGACGGATTTCGATGCTCTATCAGCAGAGCAGCCTCAGAGGCATCGCCGCCTATCCGGAAGGCGACTCCTTCACGGACACGTATCTTCGCTGGGATGCGATGGTGCGGCAGAAGCTCGGCAGAAACCTGAGCGTCTATCTCAACCTGAACAATCTGGGCGACCGGCCCGACGTCTCGTCGATCGGGATCGGCTTCCCGACGTCGCAGCAGTACTACGGCTGGACGACGGACGTGGGCGTTCGCTACCGGTACT
>CAZMXY010000083.1:0-3030 GCA_964570345.1 uncultured Rhodothermales bacterium
CGAGAAGACGCGGCGGCCGCCGTGCTTCAGCGTGCG
This sequence comes from uncultured Rhodothermales bacterium, assembly GCA_964570345.1. Classification (GTDB taxonomy): domain Bacteria; phylum Bacteroidota; class Rhodothermia; order Rhodothermales; family VXPQ01; genus CAZMXY01. The sequence continues at coordinate 37 of CAZMXY010000083.1, forward strand.
GACGAGCGAATGACGTGCGTCGCGGCCCACCCGAACGATGCCGCCACGGCGTTCGTCGGCTCGCGCGGCGCCGGCGTATGGAAGACCGCTGACGCCGGCGCGACGTGGCAAGACCTCGAGCTGCCAGAACCTGACGTGTTCTCGCTCGCCGTGAGTCCGGCCGACGGCAGCCTCTACGCGGGAACCGAGCCGAGCAAGCTGTACAAGAGCGTCGACGGCGGCGCCACGTGGCGCGAGATGGAGGCACTCCGAAGACTTCCCTCGGCGCCCTCGTGGAGTTTTCCGCCCCGGCCATGGACGTCTCACGTGCGGTGGATCGCTCCCAATCCGCGTGATCCCGGGCTGCTGCTCGCCGGAATCGAGCTCGGCGGATTGATGCGGAGCACGGACGGCGGGGAGACGTGGCAAGACCACCGTCCGGGTGCACAGAAAGACGTTCACGCGCTCGCCTGGCATCGGCAAGCTACGCAGCGTGCCTACGAGGCCGCCGGGGGCGGCGCTGCCTACAGTCGCGATGCAGGTGCCACGTGGGATCCGACCGACGAGGGACGCGACCGCCACTACACGTGGGCGCTGGCCGTCGATCCGGAGGATCCCGATCTCTGGTTCGTCTCGGCGGCTCCCGGTCCGCGGCAGGCGCACTCCGACGGGAACGCAGGGGCATTCATCTACCGCCGACGGGCCAGCGAGCCGTGGGAAGCGCTCGGCGGCGGGCTGCCGCAGCCGCTGACCAGCATGCCGTACGCGCTCTGTATGGCCGGTGGACGGATTTTCGCCGGTCTGCGTGATGGGAGGCTTTTCGCGAGCTCCGATCGCGGCGACCGCTGGTCGCCGATCACGGTAGAGGGAGCCTCCCTCAAGGGACTCCTCGCTCTGACCGAAATCGAATGGCGACTTGCCAAGTAGGGTAGTAGCTTCGTCTGCACGGCCATCCACACGAAGGCGCCATTTCGTCCCCAGGACGAAAGCGCCTCGCACCAATCCGGGAGACCATGAACGACTCACGTAGAGACTTCCTAAAGAAGAGTGCCTCCGCGGTCGCCCTTGCGGCCGTCGGAATCGGCGCGCCGACCGGACGGTCTGAAGCGGCGCCCGCACGTCTGTCGAAGGACGTGGACCGAGAATGGATGAAGCTGTCGCTCGCCTATTTTTATGGCGGAGTCGCGGGGCGGCCCCAGCGGGTCGCTCTTGCCAAACAGATGGGCGTCCTCGGGGGCGTCGGCGGGGCAGGGCGAGACGTGGCCGAGACCAGACGCGCCTACGAAGACGCGGGACTCGAGTGGACTGTACTGGAAGGCGTCAACCTCACGAGGGCCCAGCTGGGCATCGACGGACGCGACGAGAATATCGACGCCTTCATCACGTTGATTGGCGACTGCTCGGCGGCCGGTGTGGACGTCCTATGCTACAACTGGATGCCCGCCGTAAGCTGGTCTCGCAGCGACACCGCGAGAATCGACCGCGGCGGATCGCTGGTTACGGCGTTTGATTACGAGGACTTCGATCAAACGCCGACCGAGTTCGGCGACGACTTCAGCCACGATCGTCTCTGGGAGAACATGGAGTACTTCCTCCGCGCCGTCGTGCCCGAGGCGGAACGACTCGGCGTCAAGCTCGCGCTGCATCCGGACGATCCACCCGTGGAGAGACTGCGCGGGATCCCTCGCATCATCACATCGATCGACGCGCTCAAGCGCGTCACGGAAATCGTCCCCAGTCCGAACAACGGCCTCTGTTTTTGTCAGGGCAGCATTGCTAGCCAGGGAGAAGACGTCGACGTACCGGCGGCCATCCGGTATTTCGGAGAGCGGGGGAAGATCCACTTCGTCCACTTCCGTGACGTCCGCGGAACGCCCCGTAATTTCGTCGAGGCGTGGCACGACGACGGTCACACTGACATGTACGCGGCCATGCAGGCCTACTACGACGTCGGATTTAGCGGCCCAATCCGCCCCGATCACGTCCCGACGATTACCGGGTACGAAGAGAATGCACATCCGGGCTACAACGATCTCGGCACCCTCTTCGCGTTCGGCTACATCAAAGGTCTGATGGAGGCCGTGGCGAAACACGGCTAGCCCATTCGGCCTACTGCCGCACGCGGATGCCAAAGTGTGGCACGAGCAGATCCGTGCGCGATTCGACCGTGTCGAATACCAGACGTCCGTTGACCTCGGTCCACGAGCCCTCGCCGACGTATTCGGCCTTCGTTCCGAAGAGATACCGGACGCCGCCGTAGAGCGACATTTTCGCCGGCCGGTCGTGCCAACCGGATTTGTATTCGTACAGCGCCAGCTCTAGTCCCCCACCGACGCCGTAGCTGAAGGCGAGGTCGGTGATCCGCGAGTCCTGTGAGAGCCCGCGGCGAAAGACGATGACGTCGCTGTCGACGTTCACGCGCGTGACGAACGACTTGACGCCAGCCAGCACGTCGACGTACGGCTGGAAGACGCCCTCAGTCGGCTGGAGCCGAGCGACGAAGTGCCCAAGCAGCACGTTCTTCGCTACGTTCACGTTCATGGCTTCCACCGGAACGGCCAGATCTCGGTCGACGCCGGCGTCGAACACTGTGCTGTGGATGCTCAGGCGCGAATCCGTACCGTAGTTCAAGAATCCGAGCTCGGATCCCAGGATGAGCGGCAATCCGGGTACGCGCCCCCCGATGAGCGCGCCTACGCCGTACGCGTTGCGATCGATGCGATCGCCGAGGTCACCCTGCGGAATGCCGAGCGTGACGTGTACGTCGGCTCGCATCTCTCCGGGATCATGGAACTGGGCGTACGCGGGCGAGCATCCAATCGTACATCCAAGCGCGATCAAAATCGAAACAGTCCATTTCATCATTCTCACCTCGCCAATAGGCTGGCCGAATAGAGTACGTGTAGTATACTATCTCCCCGCCCGTCACTTTGCTCCAATGTAAGACAGCGATGCGAGACCGTCACGTTTCAATGCCGCCACTCGCCCGCCCCCAACGTCCCAACGTCCATACGT
>CAZMXY010000083.1:3130-15909 GCA_964570345.1 uncultured Rhodothermales bacterium
CGTCCCAACGTTATGCTTCTCGGCATCTACTCTTTCGCTGAGCTGACGCCGGAGCCGGATTCCGGCCGGATCGTAACTCCCGCCGAGCGGCTGCGCGACCTGCTCGAGGAGATCGAATTGGCCGATCAAGTCGGGCTGGACGTGTTCGGAGTCGGTGAGCATCACCGGCCGGACTTCGCCGTCTCGGCGCCGGCGGTCGTACTGGCCGCCGCCGCGGCGCGCACGCGGCGCATCCGCCTGACGCCCGCGGTCAGCGTGCTGAGTTCGGACGATCCGGTCCGCGTTTTTCAGCAGTACGCTACCGTCGATCTCCTTTCGGGGGGACGGGCGGAGATTATGGTCGGCCGCGGCTCGTTCGTCGAGTCGTTTCCGCTTTTCGGGTACGATCTGGACGACTACCACGAGCTGTTCGCCGGGAAACTCGATCTGCTGTTGAAGCTCCGCGAGCACGAACGCATCCGCTGGTCCGGAAAGCACCGCCCGCCGCTCGACGGGCAGGGTGTCTACCCGCGTCCCTTGCAGAATCCGCTGCCCGTCTGGGTCGCCGTCGGCGGTACGCCGGCCTCGGCGGAACGCGCCGGTCGACTCGGCCTGCCGATGGCACTCGGCATCATCGGCGGGCTTCCGGAACGCTTCGCCCCGTTCGCAGAGCTGCATCGGCAGGCGGCCCGAGAAGCCGGACACGACGTCCCGCCCCTCAGCATCAACTCACACGGCTACGTGGCGCCGACATCGCAGCAGGCGGCCGCCGAGGCGTATCCGCCGTTCGCGGCAACGATGAACAGGATCGGCCGCGAACGTGGCTGGCCGCCGATGACTCGGGAGGCCTTCGAGGCCTCCAGGACGCTCCGAGGCGCGAATTTCGTGGGGAGCCCACAGGAGGTGATCGAGAAGATCCTCTTTCAGCACGAGATCTTCGACCATCAGCGCTTCCTCCTCCAGATTAGCGTGGGCACGCTTGCGCACGACAAAGTAATGCGTTCCATCGAGCTGTTCGGCACCGAGGTCGCGCCGGTGATCCGGCGAGAGCTGGGCGTTCCTCAAGAGGATCCCGTTCGGCCGGATTGACCGGCGGCGAAAACCATCGAGGCCGCTCGCGGCCTGCGAGCGCGGCTGCGAGCTCCCGTCCTCAATCGTCCCCCGACCCCACGTCCTAACGTCCCAACGTCCCCTCGTCCTATCGTCCTATCGTCCTATCGTTCTCAACGCGGTCCATTAGCTTGAGGGCGTCGTATGGCGCGGCCCCCTCGGCGTCGTTGTCGAAATAGGCGTGGACGTCGTGGCCGTCGTTCGTCCAGCGGCGAATCTTCCGGGCCCAAGCGTCAAGTGAGCCCGCGCTGTATCTGGAGGCATACGTGCGCGTGTGGCCGTGAAGGCGGACGTAGACCAGATCCGTCGTCACGGCGTCCCACATCGGCCAGTCGGCGGCGTCGGACTGGCACACGGCCAGACGGTGCGACGACAGTACGTCCGCAACGTCATCCGAGAACCAGGACGCGTGCCGGAACTCGATGGTGTGGCGCACGGCCGTCCACCGCCTGGAGAGCGCGCGTGCAAAATCTTCCAGCCGTTCCAGCTTTTTCGAGAACTGTTTTGGGAACTGCCAGACGACGACCGCGAGCTTCTTCCCGAGCGGTCGCATGTTGTCGCGGGAGGTCACCACCGTCTCGTCCGCGTCCTTCAGCTTCTTGTTGTGCGTGACGTAGCGGTGTCCTTTCGCGGTGAACGTGAAGTCGTCCGGCGTCCTTTCGGCCCACCGGCGAAGGGTTTTTTCCGATTGCAGCCGATAAAACGTGCCGTTGATCTCGAGTCCGGAGAAGTGGTCGGCGCAGTATTCCAGCCACGACGTGCGCGGGACGTCCCGAAAAAAGCCGTCCTTCCAGCCATCGTAACTCCACCCGCTGGTACCGATGAACACGCGTCCGGGCATCGTCATCCCAATTCTAATTCGCGAAAGTCGCTCTGCCGGCCGGTTCCGGCTCGCGCTCCCGCCTCGCGCACCGTCCGCCCGCCGTGTTTTCGGGCAATCCCCCCGTCGTCTCGAAGCTGACTACGATCGCCGGCGCCGGCGTGGTTCCCGCATCCCGACGTTCGACTCGCCGCGTACGACGTGTTCGGGCGTAGAGTGGCGACCCTGGTTGAGCGTCCGATGCCGGCCGGTCGGCATGAGGTTCGGGTACGCGCGCACGATTTGGCCAGCGGGGCGTACGTCTATACGATCGAGGCCGGACCCTTTCAGGCTGCGCGGACGATGACAATCGTCCGTTGACACGGACGCCCCGCCAACATCGCCTCGAGTGAAAGGGTTGTTTTTCTGACCTTTAGGCCCGATTTTGCACCCACATCCTCCCCGCGAAGCCCGCCACAGGACTACGCTCCTCGGGCGTGCTCGCAAGACCTGCGACGAGATCCGCTTCGTCGTACGTATATTCTAAGCGGATTGAAACGCATCCCACGAGGACATCGTGCAGTAACGCTGGCCGTCCGAGGCCGATTTCCCTCCCCGACGCCGCCGCACGATTTTCGGCGACATTCCGGGCAAACCAGCGGGAGCGGACGGTGGGCGTGCGTAATCAGGCGGCGACACATTGCCGAAGAGAGATGGATATTTCCGTTGACGATCGATTGGTGGGTCGGACGATCTCTCACTACGAGATCCTCGAGCGAATCGGCGAAGGGGGAATGGGCGTGGTGTATAAGGCGTTCGACACGAAGCTCACTCGGAATGTCGCGCTTAAATTTCTGTCCTCACGTCTGAGTGCCGACGAGTCCGCGACGAGGCGTTTCATTCGGGAAGCGAAGGCGGCATCGGCCATGGATCACACGAACATCTGCACGATCCACGACATCGATCGCACGGAGGACGACCGCCTCTTCATCGCCATGGCGTATCTCGAAGGAGAGTCGTTGAAGGAGAAAATCGATCGCGGCCGGATGCCGTTGGATCAAGCCCTCGATTATGCCACGCAGATGGCGCGAGGCCTCGCCAGGGCGCACGAACGGGGGATTACCCATCGAGACGTAAAACCGGCCAATGTCGTCGTGACGTTGGACGGCACGGTGAAACTGGTCGACTTCGGACTCGCCAAGCTGGTGGGCGATTCGCAAATGACGCGCGCCGGCACGGTGCTCGGCACGACCGCCTATATGTCCCCGGAGCAGCTGAGCGGATCGGCCGTCGATCATCGAACCGACATCTGGTCCCTGGGAGTCGTGTTGTACGAGATGATCGCGGGCCGAAAGCCGTTCGAAGGGGAGTATCACGGCGCAATCATATATCTGATTCTGCATGCGGAGCCCGAGCCGCTGGGCCGGCTGTCTACGGGCGTGACGCCGCAGATCGAACGGATCGTGAATCGATCGCTTCAGAAGAACCCGGCGAGCCGGTACTCCGACGTCGGCGAGCTCTTACGAGATCTGGAATCGGGATCGACCCTCGCACGGCCGCTGCGACAGGAAAGGAAAAAGTCCTTTCTCGTCCTGCCGTTTCAAGACATGAGCCCGGACCGTAATGCCGCCTACCTCAGCGACGGCATCGCGGAGGAGTTGATCTCGAGCCTCTCCGAAATTCGAGCGCTCCGCGTCATCTGCCGGACGTCCGCGTGGCAGGCGAAAGCCTCGGGAAAAGACGTCGGCACGCTGCGGCATGAATTGGACGTCGACTACCTGTTGGACGGCAGCGTAAGAAAAATCGGCGATCGCATTCGGATCACGACCCAGGTGATCGATACGGAGACGCAGAGCAGCATCTTCACGACCAAACACGACGGGACGCTAGACGACATCTTCGAGATGCAGGAGAACGTGGCGCGCTCGGTCGTCGAGGAGCTGAAGTTGAGTCTCTCGAGTGAAGAACGGGAGCGCCTCGCGTTCCACGAAATCGACGACGTCACCGTCTACGACTGCTACCTCAGAGCACGGGGCGAGATGCTGCGGTACACCGAGGATTCCCTGGGCCGCGCGCTCCTGTATCTTCAGAACGGGCTCGACATCGTCGGCGAGAACGCGCTTCTTTACGCCGGCATGGGATATGCCCACTGGGGATACGCAAATTTGGGCGTCGATCGAGACGAGCACCTGACGAAAGCCGGCGGCTTCGCCGCAAGGGCCCTATCGATGGCACCCGATCGACCGCACGGCTACCGTCTCCAGGGCTTGATCGCCTTCCTCAAGGGGGATCAGCGTCAGGCCCTTCGCGACCTCAACATGGCCGTGAAGCTGGACGAACGCGATCCCGAGAGTCTCATCTTTCTCTCACACCTCCTGGGATACGTGGGCAGGACGGCCGACGCCCGGCCACTGGCGAAGAAGCTGCTCGGCATCGATCCCCTGAACCCGATCAGTTACGGCGTTCGAGGTTGGCTGGACTTTCTGGAAGGGCGATTCCACCGCGCCCGAGACGGGTATAAGAAGATGTACGAGATGGATCCCGAGAATCCGGCGCACCTCTATTTCTATGCTCAGATCCTCGCTTGCACGAATGAACGAGACGAAGCGTTTCGACTGATCGACCGTATGGTGGCCCTCGCCCCCGATCATCCCTTCTCGAGGCTGTGTCGCTGTTTCAAGCACGCACTGAAGGGGGAGAAGGAGGACGTCGTGGCGTGCGTGACGCCGGAACTGCGCGCGACGTGTTCCAAAGACCTGGGCTACGCGTGGTTCATGGCCGACTGCTTCGCGCTGGTTGGTGAAAAGGACGAATCGATGGATTGGCTCGAAAAATCCGTTCAACTGGGATTCGTGAACTATCCGTTTTTGTCGCGGATCGACCCGTTTTTGGAAAACGTTCGTTCAGATGATCGATTCATCCGGCTGATGGATCGCGTGGAAAAGGAATGGGAGCACTTCGACGACTGGGAAAAAGAGCCAAATATCAGACCGGATATGCTCCCAAAGTAGTTGGGTCGATTAACCAAATTAGCTTTAATTAATGCCGACCTTATGTCGGCGGCAGTCTGAATCCACCAATGAGAGTGCGGTCGAGTGAATACGGAAGACAATTCGGATGCTCAAGTGACATCAGCCATGCCCACTCTTGTCGACCTGCTCCAAAGATTGGCCACCGACCCTGATCTCCGCGAGGCGTGGACGTACGAAGACCGACGCGAGCAGATACTGTCTGAATACGACCTCAGCGCCGAGCAGATCAATCTCATCCGATTTGCCATCGATGAAAATCGTCCCTACGCCGAACGGCAGCGGGCCGTAGGGCAGGCCGTCGAAAGCCAGTTCGGAAGCGTGGCCCTCGCGCTCAGACCTCCAATCTGCTGACCGGCGATTCGGTGTCAGTTCGCAAAAAACGGCATTCGGCCGCGTCAGAGGAGCCCGAAAAGCCTTCCGGTTCTCTGGTCATCGTCGGGACGGGCATTATGTTCGGCGGCCACGTCACTCACGAGACGTGGCATCACGTCGAAGCCGCCGAGAAGGTGTTCTACGGCGTGGCGGACGCAGTTTCCTGGGCGGCGCTCGGACAGATCAACGAGACGGCCGAATCGCTGCCACCGTATCTGAAGGGTCGGCCGCGCAGAGACACGTACGATCAGTGGGTGGATCAGATTCTCGATTGCGTGCGAAGCGGAATGCGGGTGTGCGTCGTTTTTTACGGGCACCCCGGGGTTTTCGTTTATCCGTCGCACGAAGCGATTCGCCGGGCTCGGTCGGAAGGCTTCAAGGCGCGGATGCTGCCGGGCATATCGGCGGAGGACTGCCTGTTCGCCGACCTGGGTATCGAGCCGTCGCGAGACGGCATGCAGAGCTACGAGGCCACCGATTTTCTCCTCCGCCGGCGGACGATCGATCCCACCAGCGGCCTCCTGCTCTGGCAGATCGGCATTGCTGGCCGCCTCGACTACCCGGACGAGCAGGATTCGAAAGGCCTCCGTCTGCTGTCCGAATTGCTGGAAAAATGGTACGGTGCCGATTACGGCGTCGTGGTCTACGAGGCGGCACAGTATGCGATTCTCGAGCCCGTCATCCGACCGACCTCGATTCGCAAGCTACCTGAGACGCCGATCTCCATTCTTTCTACACTTTACGTTCCACCAAAAGAGGCCGCGCCGGTGGACGCCGACATGGTCGAGCGCCTAGGCCTGTCGCTGCACGACGTGGAGCGGGTCTTCGGGGATGAGCGATGACCGAGATCGACTCCAGGTACGAGTTGATTTCGGCACTTCACAAGGCCGCGGCGCTGGAGCACGGCGTCGTGTGCCGGTATCTTTTCGCTGGTTTCTCGCTGAAAACGCATCCCGCGGAGGGAGGGGCGACCCCGGCCCAGTTGGAGCGCGTCCGTACGTGGCAGACGACGCTTTTTCGCGTCGCGCGCGAGGAAATGGAGCATATGGGCCTCGTCTGCAACCTGCTCACGGCCGTCGGCGGAGCCGGGCACGTCCAGCGTCCGGATTGGCGCCCGTACGACGAGTCGGCAGGCGCCGGTACCGACCTGCGTCGATTCGATGAGGCGACGGTCGCGGAATTCGCGGCGCTGGAGCGCGCGCACACGGCTATGGCCACTGTCGCGGACGACCTAAGGGAGGCCGGCACGGACGAGTCTATCGGCGTTCTGTATGCGAGGATTCGGGAGGGATTCGATCAGCTGAGTCGGCATAACAGTCTCCTTTTCGTGGGGCCGGAGGATGCGCAGGTCTCCAACGACACGCTCAACCTCCCGCCGGGCTGGTACGATTTCAACCTTCACCGAGTCAACGACTTGAGCACGGCCGTGGAGGCGATCGACCAGATCGTCGAAGCGAGCCAAGATTCGACTCGGCCGGTGGGCGCCAGCCACGCCGACGCGTTCGAAGACGTCGTGTCGGAGCTTCGCGCGATGCGAAAGGCCGACCCGGATTTCGAGCCGGCTCGGCCCGTCGCACCCAATCCAACCGTACGCGTTCCCGTCGCGGACGAGCGGCGCGGGTCAGCGATCCGGCATCCCCTTACGCGCCGGGCCGCCGCGCTTTTCAATTCATCGTACGAAGCGATGCTCCTGATGCTCGGTCGCTTCTATGCCCCGGCCGGTGAAGGTCCAGGCGAGCGCGCCGCGCTGCAGAAGAGCCTCTTCTTCCCCCTGATGACGACGGTCATCCGCCCGCTGGGGGAGATGCTGACGCGCATGCCGCTCGACGATGGTCGATCCGAGATGACGGCAGGCCCGGGATTCGAAGTCCGCAGCGACCTCGTGCTGCCTCCGCACTCGTTGAGTGCGTGGACCGTCCTACAGGAGCGATTGCGACTTCTCGCCGAGAGCGCTGAAAGCCTGAGTCGCGACGTGCACGCGATTGACGAGCCGTGGGCGCGGCACGTCGACGGTCGCATGGCCTTCCTGCACGAGAACCTGGCTCGGCTCGCGCTGAATTTCGAGTTGAACGTGGGCCTGCGGCCCGCTCAGGTTCACCACCTGTTCAAAAAGGTCTTCTAGAGGCGGCAGGCATGCTCGTACTCTACTTCGATGGCTGGTTCCAGTGCAGGTTACCGACGAATCCGGACCCGACCGACGAGCCGCGCGGCGTGAGCGGCTTCACGTTCGCGGTGGCCGGCGAGCCGGATCTCGACCGTGTCATCCGCCTTCAGAATCCCCCTCACCCCCGTTCCCATGCGCCGGAGGTCGGTGTCGCGATCCGCGGCGTTGCGCTCAACGGTGAGCGGCAGGCCGGTCATCCGCTCCTGGGCGCTGGGCTTCGTCTGGCGGGCGAGCCGAAGTTCGAGTCGCGTAATCAACTGTTGACGGACGACCCGTCGGGCACCGGCCTCATCGAACCGTTTCATCTGGTGATCGACGGTGACGGGATCACGATCGAACGGCCGGCGACGTTGTTCCCCCCGGATCCGCTCCGCCCGCTTTACGAGGTCCCCGTTTTGTTTTTGAATCGCCGCGCACCAGTGGATCCAAACGGATATACGTTGGATCCGGTACGGATTGCCCGGGACGCGGGGATCGCAAGTCCGCCCGCCTATCGAAAGGAACGCATGAGCCGGCTCGAAGCGGACCTGAGCTCCACCGTCGATCCGACCGCTCGGGCCGCACTCGCGAAGCGCATCAGCGAGTTGGAAAAGTCGGATCCGTCGGACATGCGAACGCTGAGCATGATCCTCACGCAGACCCGCCGCTTCGAGCTGGACGGACCGGCCGAGATCCGTGACACCGACGGGATCTTGTCTCCGACGCCCGACGCGGCCGGGGCGTGGCCCATCGAATTCTGGATGGGCGGATGGGATGCCGACGCCCTTTGCGGCTTCATGAGCGGGCGACTGACGATTCCGCCGGCCTGACGCACCAACGGCCTGCGAATCCCCTCAACGGCCCACAAGCCCGCTCGACGTGCGGCGGACCCGGTGAGTGACGATCGCGCGGCTCATCCTATGGTCCCGATGGTGACGTCGACCGTCGTGCCACATTCCACCTCCGTACCTTCTTCGGGCTCCTGCAGGGTTACCGTGCTCCCTGATTCCAAACGTTGGATCTGACCGAGTCTGAGGTCTTCTTCGCGCAGCCGCGCGCCGGCTGCATTCTCCGTGAGTCGGTCGAGATCCGGAACGACGCACCGGCGTGCGAACACCAGGCCGACTGCGCCGGATCGGCGGACGAGCGTTCGGGCCGCCGGGTTCTGTTCGATCACGGTGCCGGCTCTCTGCCGGGATCGCTCTTCGGACGTCTCGCCCACACGCAGGCCGGCCGCTCTCAGGAGGCGCTCGGCCTCTTCGCGCGTCGTTCCCGAGAGATTCGGCACGCGTACGCCCGCAACGGTCACTTCGAGATGCACCGGGCTGCCGCGCTCTACGCGTCTTCCAGCACGCGGATTTTGACCCGATACGAAATCGGTCTGCCCCTGGGCCAGCGTCTCCGATACGCGGCCTCGCTCCAAGCCCGCCTCATCGAGTCGATTCTCCGCTTCCTCCAATGAGAGATTCTTGAGGTCCGGTACGATGACCGACGCCTCCTCGATCACCAGATCGACCCGATCGCCCGCGCGACTCGCGGCGCCGGACGTAGGCTCCTGGCTTATAACGGTCCCGGCGTCGACCTCGCCGGTGATTCGATATCGGACGCGGCCGAGGACGAGCTTCTGCTCCGCCAGGAGCGCGAGCGCATCACGTTCCGTCAGGCCGGTGAGGGTCGGTACTTCAACCGCCGTCAGGCGATCGACCTCGCGCGCCCACGCCGTCAGCGTTCCGGCCTCTGCCATCGTCAGGTCCGGCATGCGCTCGGGCCGCTGCGGGCCGCGTATGACCCCCTGTTCGAGCGCTCCGTATACGACAGGAGCCCAGCCCGTTTCGTTCCTCGGCGAGACCCGGACGGATCCCTCAACGACGGCGACCTTGACCTCGTTCGCGGCGTCTACGCCGAAGAAAAATTCCGTGCCCTCGGCGCCGGCCGTGACGAATTCGCTCTCTACCTCTAGCTCCTCCCGGATTTCCTCGAGCCGCTTTCGGATCACGTAGAACACCCTGCCGATTCTTACGAAAATCGAAGGGTTCTCGAGTCTGATCTCCGTGGCCGGGCCGAGTGTCACCTCGTAGGCGTCGTCCAGAACGGAAAGAATGGCTCGCGTGTCCGCCGAGGTGATGATCTCGTCATTTTTCCGAAGGAGCATGTTCAACTCCGGCGACAGCGACCGACCATCCCGGATGACCTGGATGCTCCGGAGTTCCGCGCCGGCGACGGCCTCGTTCTCGACCACAACCCCTTCGAGCGTCCCGTACGGCGTCGCGCAACTTGCCAGGACGATGCCGAGGCTGAGAACGCACAAGCGTCGACAGAGACCGTGCAGCGGATCCGGTTGGGGTCGGCGTGGTCGACTGGTGCTCATGGGAAAAACCTCCGCTTGATTTTTTGGACCATCCAGTAGCTTAAGACGAAAGCCAGGACGTGGTAAATGCCGTTCAGGAGGACGTGGTGGGCCAGGTAGAAATAGACCGTTCCCAAGACGTAAACGACGGGTACGGCGGCAAGCAGCGCGGCGCGGTGGATGGGACTCTTCGTCCGCACCGCGTATCGCAGCACGGCCCCCATAACGGCCATGCAGACGATGAGGAAGAACTGGCCCCAGCCGCCGAGCCAGCGGATCGATACGCCCTTCAGGAGAGCGTTCACCGCGTCAGCGTGCAGCATGACGCCGTAGCGCGCCTCGGCTCGCAGGCCCCGCCGGATCGACCGCAGGTCTTCCTGCCCCAGCTCGAGTCCTACGAGGACGATTTTCCCCTCGAAGAACGCGCGAAGCGTATCGGGCTCGGCCGAGAGGGCGACGGCCTCGTACGCGACGCGCCGTTCGTGCAGCTCCTCGAGCGGCGTATAGTTGATGATGAGCTCCGCATACGGATCGTTCTTTTCGATGATCGTGCAGTCCCCCGGCCTTCTGCCGTGAAAGTCCACGTCGGCCACGAGAATGCGACGCCTGGCTGCGTCGTGTTCGTCGAATACGTTGACCTGCCGGTTGCCCGCGTCGAGATCGAATCTCGCGGCACCGTCGAAGGCGGCCACGGAGGCGAGCGCCAACGAAGGCGCGCGCGTCTCGTCGATGCCGATGCTCAGAAGCGGCACCACGTTCGGGGCGTGGCGAGGGAGGCCTATGCACAGCGACCCCCACAGGCTCGTGGCTTCTCGCAGCGTCTCGGCCAGCTCGGGCCGGCGGTCCGCGGCCCACGCGTTCGCACCGAGAACCACGCGCGTACCCGCCTCTCTCGCCTCGCGTATTGCGCCGGCGAACGTCGAGTCGTGATCCGTAGAGCGCGGAAAGTACAGGTCGAACGAGACGACCGCAGCGCCGGCGCGAGCGAGGTTTCGAAGAAGCCGGGCGTGCTCGGCGCGCCAGCTCGAATCAAACGCCCGTCCCACGGTCCGCTCGGTTTCGGGATCGATCGAGACGATGGCGACGGTCTCGTGAAGCGACCCGTCGGCCAGGCGGTCGCCGAGTGCCATCGTGTAGTACTCCGGCTTGAGCGGCCACGGCAGCCAGTCGAAAGCGTACATCCAGAGACCGAAGAATGCCAGCAGTGCGACTCCGATTGCCGCGGATAGGGAGGCGTTGCGAAACCGGAGCTGCTCTTTCACCCGGGCCAGCTCTCGTAATTCGTTGACGACGAAGGTCTCGTCTTGCCGTTCGCGTCCCGATTCGATCCGCTCCTCGTGGGTTCGAACGACGGCTCTCGCCGTATCGAGGGCCCGCCGGTCGTAGGGGACGTCCCGCAGGCGCCCGCGGGATTCGAAGCTGAAGAGCACACCCTCGGCACCGCGCATGAAGAGTACCGGTGCGCCCACGGCGCCCGTGTCGGGAAATTCCTTCAACAGCTCGTTGCGGGCGTGGGAGACGGCGACCTCTACGCGGCCTCGATCAGACCCCCTGAACAGGCTCCGATAGAACGTTCGGGCGAAACAGAGCGCTTCCTCGTCGGCAATCGCGTACTGCATGGCCACGACGGCGGGAACGTCCCTGCGCACGAGCTGGGGTGCCATGCCCACCAGCGGCTTCGTGGCGGAGACTTGCGCGCCCTTGCACGCGTTGAGGACGACGAGCTTCATCGAAGGGTGATTCGAAAACAGGCGGGCCATCCACTCGTGGTCGACGAAGTCGTCTCGATCGTTCTCTCCGTTGACGACGAGGAAGGCTTCGTCGTCCTGGAAGTCGCCGTGACCGATGAAATGAAAGACGTCGAATCGCCGGGCCAGCAGGGCATCGCTGATATGAGTACGGGTCACCTTCTCGTCGAGGACGTGAAGACGGACCCGCTGCCGTTTCCGGAGGTCGCTCAGCGCCTCCAACAGATGTTGCCGTTCCGTTTCCGTATCCAGTCCCGTTCGCTCGGGTATCACGACGAGCATGTGGAGAGGAGTCCTCGACGTGAGCGGCCGGGGCGGTTCGGGGAGCTCCAGGTACCGCACGAGCGGGGTCGAAATTGAGACGCCAAGGAAGTCCGATCGGATCGGGGAATACAGGTACTCCCAGGGAACGGCCGATATTTCCGGGTCTTCAATTCTGAGCCGTAGTCGTACGCCGTCGGACTTGGTGACGCGGGCCATCTCGCTGCAGCGGCCGAAATGCAATCCGATACGGCCGTTGCCCGCTGCAAAGAGGTGCTCGTAAAGCATCGAGCCGAAGCGGACGAGAAATGCACGATCTGCCGTTCCATCTTCTAAATATTCCTGATCCCGCCGCAGAGCGACGAGGTCGGGCGCGGCGACGGCATTCGTCTCGCCGTGGTTTGCGCAGCGAGCGTGCAGGGCATAGCCGCCGTCGGGACGCCTTCCGATCCAGAGATCAAGATTGTGATATTGCATGCTACCCTTCGGCGACGTGCCACGGTTTGTCCGACGTCGCGTCCGGCGCTTGGTGGGGTGCAGCAGCCGGCCGCTTCCATGGTGCCGTTGAAGCTCAGAAACGACGGGACGATGCGTGCGACCTGGTCCGTAGGGTCCTCGAGAGGTTGCTCATCGCGTCGCCTCGATCGTCCCTGCACGTATGCAACATAGCAAATAGATTGGATCCGCTAAAATGGTCCATCGATTACGCCGTACGTTTGATCCAGTCTCCCGTCATTCCGATCTTCTGCTAACACTTTGAACCAGCCGGAGGCCGCTATGCCACGTCAGCCGATGCCCGACCTGATCGTCCTCCTGCCCGGTATCACCGGAAGCGTTCTCCTCAAAGACGGCAAGGTGGCCTGGGGATTTTCGGGCTCGACCCTTGCGCGGGCGCTCGTCACGCGGGGCGGACACATGAAGAGGTCGCTATTTCTCGAGGAGGATCCTGCGGATGAGGATGATCTGGGCGACCGCGTCGTGGCGGACA
>CAZMXY010000084.1:0-5967 GCA_964570345.1 uncultured Rhodothermales bacterium
CGGCCGCGAGTCCGCAGACGTTGATCAACGTCTGGCCGGGATGACGTCTCATTCGACGCCAGGACGCCGTGAGGTAATTGTGGAGCATCGATCGGTCGGTTTCGTCTCCCACGCAAAATCAAAAGCCGTGCCGCCGGCTCAAAAGGCGTCGGACGTAGGTGGAGACGACCATAAAACCACCCTGCGGGCGTGAATCGCATTGACCGATCCGACGCGAACCGTTCGCCTGCGAACGCTCGACGTTCGATTTTGGATGTCGAGCAGGTGCCGCGCCTACGAGCCTGCGGCCCCACGTGCACGCCACCCCCACGATTCAATCCCCGTGCGTGCCGAACGTCCAACTCTCGCGGCTTCGCGAACTCTTGACGCAACTGCCCTTCGTGCCGGCTGTATCATATCGCTTGAGAACGGGAAGGGAACAGAAATCCGCCCTGAACGTGCCCAGAATCTCTCAGCCCGGGTGGCGAAACTGGTAGACGCACTGTCTTGAGGGGGCAGCGCTCGAAAGGGCGTGCTGGTTCGAATCCAGTCCCGGGCACAAGACCCTCTTAAATGGCTCATTCCGATGCCGAATGAGCCATTTTTTATTTTTGGGTTAGTGTCGCGCGGTCAGGGTTTACGCGTTATGGACCGATAAATCGTCCCGTTCGAGGTGTTCGTATGGTACGGGCGCCGGGAAGATGACGGTCGAAACACCCCGCTACTTGAGTGCCTCGACCGTCACGATGGTGACGTCATCCATGGCCGGCCGGTCCTTCGTGAAAGCGAGTACGTCATCCAGGAGGCCTTGCGCGGTGGCAGAGGGGGTGCCTGCATAGTGGAGTAGCCGGGCTTCCCCGTAATCTTCTAGCGCGGGATCCCTGGCCTCGACAACGCCATCCGAATACAGGAATAGCCGACTTCCTTCCGGCATCTCCAGCTCATGATCCGAGTAGGTTCCCTCCCTGATCCCCAACGCCAACTCCGGTTTAGCCCTAATGGCGCGCACACCTGTCGCGTCCACGAATATCGGAGGGAGGTGCCCCGCATTGGCGAAAGTGACTCTACGATGCGAAGGGTCGAGCACCGCAAAAATCATCGTGACGAATTTTGCGGCAGGGAGATCTCCGACGAGCACGCGATTGACGTCGGCCAGCACGGTTCCCGGCGACCATCCATTCTGAGCCACCATCCGCAGAATGCTGCGCGTAGACGACATGAGCAGCGCAGCCCCCATGCCCTTGCCTGACACATCCGCCAGAACCACGGCCGTACGGCCATCCGGAAGCGGCACGTAGTCGTACCAATCGCCGCCGACGGTCCGGCATGGGAGACACACGCCCGTCATCTTAAAGGTGGGCAGGTCCGGCGCTCGGCGCGGCATGAGGCCGGCCTGAATCTTCTGCGCCTCCTTCATTTCCTTGAGCACCGGCTCCGTCTTGAGGCGCTCTTTTTGAAACTGGCCGGAGATGAAACCGACGGGCACGATGCCGTACTTCTTCGCGGCCTTCAGCAGCCGCTGGCGAGCTCGCTCCCGGGCAGCATCGTCTTCGAATGCGACCTGGCTGAAGCGGGCGAGGGCGTTCCGCACGTGCGCCTCGTCGTGGATCGGCAGCTTCCGCCGGCCCCGTGCGTCGACGTAAGCAAAGGCGCTATCCGGAAGGCCGGCGCGCTCGGTGGATTTAAGTCGAGGCATACTACTCCATCATCTTAGAACCAACGCCATCCCCGTCGAATCTACTCGCGGCGCCCTTTGGATTCCACATCCGATTCCGATCCTCGCCTCCGGACAATGGATCCGGTCCGCGACGACACATCTCAACCGCGCCATTTTAGCGTTGAGGTTCATTATCCGGCGCGTCGTCCGGAGACGTGCCCGGACTAATCATGTCGAGGTGTTCCGGGGGCGTGATGCGCATCAAGTGTTCTCGGTCCGCCGGATCCGCGTCGGCCATTATCTCACGCATCACTTGCATCATCCGGTCGTGCACGTCGGCGTCGTTCGCGATCCGATCGATCATCTGCCGGTGGAGGTCGATCATCTGCGCCGTGTGGGCGCGGCGCGTGCTCGGGCTCATTTCGAGCACGGCCGCGTGATGCCGCTCCATCATCTCCCGGTGCTGCGCGGCACTCATGTCCCGCGCCGGACCTTCCGCTTCCGTCTCCTCCATCCACTGCCGTATTTGCGCGTCCTCGCCGATAATTTCCATCATGCGCCGGTGAATCGCCGGATGGGCGGTCATTCGGTCGTGCAGCTCCATCAGGACGTCCATCACATCGGCCGACGGGTCGTCGCTCTCCTGAGTCTCACGCTGCGCGTCATGCTCGCCGTGGCGGCCATGGTGGCCATGGTCGTCACCGTCGCCATCGTCGAGCTCGTCGACCTCGTCGCCATCGTCGCCTTCGTCGCCGTGAACGTCATGCTCGCCGTGGTCGCCCTGCTCGCCATGCTGCATGGCCGTCTCGTGGGTGGCCCCGACGGGAGCAGTCGGCTTGGGAAGAGGTGTCATCAGGCCGTCGGAGACGCCGCCCATGTTGTGCACGCCCATCATCCGGGACATTTCGATCCAGTCCGACCTCGACATGACGTAGGAGACGTCGTCCCGATAGCGGTTGGCGGCCTCGAGAATGGCGGCCCGCTTTCCCCGTCGCGGCACGACGGAAGAGGCTAATATGTCGGAGATCACGTCGTGCATCGAGTGGAGGTTGTCGAAGATGATGGCGGCCTCGGGATAGCGCGCGCTGAACGTCGGGGCGACGGCCGCCGTCATGGGCATGACACGCGGCATGCTCTCGGGTGGATCTTCGAGCATCTGCCAGAAGCGCGCCACGGCGGCGGTGACGCCGGCCTGCCGTTCGTCCGCATGGCGTCCCGTCAACAGCGGCTCGTACAGTCCGACCTGAAGCCAGTGATAGGCCCAGATCAGTCCGTTGAATTTGGGATAGCGCTCGCGGAACGCAAGCGAGTAGTCGAGGCCCTCCATTAGCTCCATGGATTTCGGATGGGAGGAGAAGGCCAGGTCCGGTCGCGACTTGTAGTATCGGAGGATCTCCGCGACGGCTTCGTCCTTCTCTTCGAGGGTCAGGCGCTCGTCGGCCAGCACGTCGTAGATCTGGCGGTGCAGCACGTGCGCCCATTCGAACATGAGCTTCGCCTCGGGTACGAGCTTCACATAGGCGACCTCGATCGCCGCCTCTTCGAGCGGAACGTGCGGCGGGTTCGGAAGCAGCCGCTGCGTGATGAACCGGTACTCTTTCTCTTCGAGGACGGCAGCCGGAGCATCCGGATTCCGATACAGCCGCTCGTACAGAATGGAATGGCCGTAATCGAACGCGTTGAACAGCCGGTCGGCGACGGGATAGACGTTGCGGAACGTCCAGTTGTGTCGCGCCGGCAGATAAAACTGCTCGTGGGTCTGTAACCACTGCGCCTGCGCCGGCACGACCGTGAGTACGGCCAGGGCGACCAAGGAGACGCGGAGCGGGATTCTTGAATAAGTGGACGGCATGGCGTGATCTCAGGTGTCGATGGCGTGGCTCTATCGGCGCGGAATCGGAATCAGGCTGCGCACGGCGAAGGCATAGGCCAGCCCGAAGGTGAAGAACCAGGCCGTGCCGTCGCCGGTGAAGCGGCGGCCGAGTCCGCCGTCGACGACGACCCGCGGGTTGACCTGGTAACGAACGCCTCCACCGGCCGTCCACACCGGTTCGGCCTCCGAGTCAATCGGCTGTTCGGCGTAAACCTCGGCGAGCAGGAGCGTGCTTCGAAGCGGAAACGCCTTGTCGGCGGCGACGCCGGCGAGCCACCGGGAGACGTCCTCGGCGTGCTCCGCCTCCGGACCGAACGTGTATCGGCCGTTGACGTGAAACCGCGCGAATCGATAGGTGCGCGTCGCGATTCCCGTGAGCGAAACGTACGCGTCTTCCGGGGCGAACCGGCCGACGGGAAGCAGCGCATCCGCACGGATCGCGAGTGCCGGCAGCGTGCGCGTCTCCACGTTCAGGTTGTGCATGACAGAGGCCTCGACGCCGGCAATGCCCAACCGCTCGCCGGCCGGCAGGTCTTGCGCGTCGACGAAAGCGATCGGAAGTCCGAACTCGATCTGCGTACGCGGAAAGAGGCCGTAGGCTATCTCGGGCTCGACCTCCCACGTGTATCGGCCCGGCGCGGCTCGTTCAAGCCGGACGGGCGCCGGTTTGAGCTCGAACGCATACCGCTCGGTCGGACTGGCGTCTTCGATGCGGAGGGGACGCCCTGCATCCGTGTTGTAATAATCGGTCTGGGCCATGGCCGCGGAGCCGGGGTCCAGGGCCGCGACGGCGACGACAAGGATATAGGTGCGAAGAGAAAGCATCAAATGTCAGTCGTTAAGCAGGGCTATGACAACGCCTGAGCGTGTCGGCGGACGTCTACGGCGATCAGCTCGCTCGAAGCATCCGCGCATTGACGGCGACGACGACCGTCGAGAGACTCATGAGGACGGCGCCCACGGCCGGGCTGAGCGTGATGTCGGCACCTGCCGGCACGCCGGCCGCGAGCGAAGTCGCGACGACGTTGTGGCCGGCTCCATACCACAGGTTCTGCACCATCTTCCGACAGGTTATGTAGCCAGGTGGATCACCGCGACCGCATCGCGGCGTCGCCGTCTAAGTCGCGACCAAAACTGCGCGGTAGAACCTAGTCCTTCGCAGGCTCGAACAGGATCTGCGCCGGGTGTTTCCTGTTCTCGCGAAGCAGGTCCTTGCAGTAGGTTTCCAGTTTGGCGCAGGAAGCCTCCGTGTCCCGGGCGACCTTCTTTCTCATCAGCAACTTAAAGAGTACCTCCATGAACGGATTTCGCTTCATGAAGTAATGCAGTTGAAGGCGGGTGACCTGATCACCGATCCGGCGCAGGGTAAACACGGTACAAAATCCCTGCTTCTTTGCCGTGTCGGTAAACGTGATGAAATCCTTGCCCGTCTGGAAGTCGTGCGACACGAAAAAAGGATCACTCTCGTCGCCTTTCATCACGCAGCGATGGGTCGATCCGTGATGCGTAATCTTGCCGTTGAGTTTGTCGCTTCCCACTAAGCCCACCATCCAGTAGTGCCGGGCGGACAGGTCGGAGACGACGTTGAAAACCATGTCGATGGGGGCCTCGATGACCGAATCATATTCCAGAACCTTCACCGTAGCGCCCGGAAGGCTGTAATCTTCGATAATTGGCTCCGGGACGTGCGTCATGAGCGGCGCGAGGTCGATGTAGCAGTAGTCGACGGAACCGAAATCGTACTGCTCTGCTCCGTTCTCCATCGCCGACCAGGCAGCCTGTTCGATTTGCACCCGTTTCGAATACGCATTGACGAGCTGCTGCGTCAGCAGGACGTATTCCCTGTGCGGTACCCCATTTTTCATCAGCCGGTGGACTACAATGACGTGCTTTCCGAACAGCTTCGAAAAGTCCTTTACGTGCTGACGGCCGACATCCCCATAATGGACGATAAATTTCAGCATCAACTTGTTGGCCGTGCTGCAGGCGCCGCACTGGCAGATCCGATGCGTCTCGTACTTCTTGAGGTGGGCGTGATATCCCACATACATTCGCTGCACCTGTGCCAGGAGTGCCGCCGCCGAAGGAGCCTGTCCTTCTCGATAGAATAGGATCGCGTCGCCCTCAATTTCTGATATGGACAGGCCGATCTCGTTGGCGTCGATCAGGACCTCAAGCAACTCTTCGATGATGTGTCGGCTATGAGAGATCTCCGTCTGGTTGACGAATTGCGTGAAGCCGCTAATGTCCGGGACAAAGAGCAGCGTCGGCCGGGGCGATGTGGTGACTTGCTGGTTCATGGCGGGCTATAGTGGTGTCGAGCGCGACCCGAGCGGATGCGCATCGATCGGGGCCGTGATGCACAAGCGCCTTTACTTGCTCATTGTGCCATCTCGCGCTCGCGTCCGAGGTGTCCTTCGATACGGCGAAGCGTATCACGGATCTCCAGGAGCACCTC
>CAZMXY010000084.1:6067-11003 GCA_964570345.1 uncultured Rhodothermales bacterium
ATCGGATCGCGGATCTGCGCCGAGCAGCGCCGGCTGCAGCGTCATTGTTATGCCGCGCTTGCCAATCTACGGTAATTCGGACGCGTCCGCTCGTACTCATCGCGCGGGCCGATCCAAACGTGACGATTTCATCCTGATCCCGGCTGCCCAGTGCGCGGTTATCGAAGGCTACCGGTCTCGAATAGCTGCCTCCGCAGAAGCGAATCGCTCGACGATCGCGAGCAGCCTTGCGTCGAAGTCCTCGACCCGCTGCAGGAGGATGCCCGCGTGACCCACACCGTCGATCGTATCGACGCTGAAGGACGGTGCGTAGCGCTGCATCGCCTCGACGTTTGTCGGCGTAAGCGTCGTGTTGATCGCGGCGATCGGCACCTCAATTCGCTGAAGTGTCGGCTCGAACTCGGACGCCAGCCAGGCGCGGAACGAACGGAACACCGTGAACCAGTGCTCGCGCGGCTGCGCAGGCATCCTCGCTGCGACGTATTCGATCAATGAGTCCGGCGCGTCCGGCGTGAACGCGAAGGCGCGCACGAACGACGTGTCGCCCCAGTTCGCACGGAAGGCAGCCAGCATCTGCTCGGCCTCGGCGTCGCTCAGCCTGTAGTCCGGGTCCTTGAACGTGTCGACGAACACCACGCCCAGAACACGGTTGCCCAGGCGCTCGGCCGCCTCGAGCACCACACCGCCGCCCATCGAGAAACCGACCAGTACCACGCGTTCGAGCGCCAGTTGCTCGACGACCGCCACGACGTCTTCGCCGAACGCGTCGATGGTCCACTCTTCCCGGTCGGCGCCGGATTCGCCGTGACCGGCCAGCTCGAGCGCCACGACGCGGTGCGTGCGCGACAGCGTTTTCGGGTGCTCGCCCCAGACGTCGCGGCTGTTCGTCCAGCCGTGCACCAGCACGAGCGACGGATCGCCGGTGCCGCGCACCTCGTAGCGGATCGCCACGCCGTCGGCGGAGCGCGCTTCGCCGCTTGTGACGGTCGGCCCCGGCGCGCCGGGGCCGCAGCCGGCAACGCAGGAGAGAAGCAGGAGCGTCGCAGCGTGTCGGATCGTGGAGTGCTCCTTCTCGGCCCCCCGCTGTCGTCGTCGAGCTACGCGGACCGGCTTTGAAACATTCGATAGGAGTCTCCTCCATTTGCGCTGTAATTTCATGATACCCTCCTGAAGAAAATTGTTTTGTCCAGAAAGCCGTGACGCATTGCGCTTGATGTCGATTGGGGGCAATCCTCCGTCAGCCAACGCGAGAATCTCCACCTCGGTGCTTATCCATCGGTATCAGGCCGGCAGAATCCACCCGCAGCATCCGCGCGTTGATGGCGACGACGATCGTCGACAGGCTCATGAGGACGGCTCCGACGGCCGGGCTGAGGATGATGCCCGCCCACGCCATCACGCCGGCCGCGAGCGGAATCGCGACGACGTTGTAGCCGGCCGCGTACCATAGATTCTGCACCATCTTGCGGTAGGTTGCGTTGGCGAGGCGGATAACCGCGACCACATCGCGGGGGTCGCTGTTGACGAGCACGACGTCCGCCGTCTCGATGGCGACGTCGGTTCCCGCGCCGATGGCGATGCCGACGTCGGCCTGCGCCAGCGCCGGTGCGTCGTTCACGCCGTCGCCGGCCATGGCCACCGTTCGCCCTTCCTGCTGCAGTTCCGCTATTTTGGCGCTCTTCTGATCCGGCAAAACTTCCGCAAAGACGCGATCCAACCCGATGTCCGCCGCCACCCAATCGGCCACTTCGCGCTTGTCGCCGGTCAGCATGACGGCGTCGACGTTCATGTCGTGCAGCATCCGCACGGCTTCCCGCGACGAGGGGCGGATGACGTCTGCGAGCGCCAACGCGCCCACGACGTCCTCTTCGCAAACGACGTATACGACGGTCTTGCCCTCTCCGGCCAGCTGATCGCCCCCGTGCGCCGGAGCACGCAATCCCTCGTGCTGGAGCGCGCCTGGGCTTAGGATACGGATCCGCCGGCCTTCGACCTCGCCCTGAACCCCACGGCCGGGGATCGCTTCGAAGTGCTCGGCGGCGATGACGTCGACGCCTCGATCGCGTGCCGACCGAACGATTCCCGCTGCAATCGGATGTTCGCTGTGCCGTTCGACGGCGGCGGCGAGGCGAAGGACCTCCTCGTCGGTCGCGTCGCCGAACGGGAGCACGTCCGTCACGCCGAAGCGGCCTTCGGTCAGGGTACCGGTCTTATCGAAGACGACCGTGTCGATCAGGCGGGCACGTTCGAACGCCGCCCGATTTCGGATCAGAAGCCCTCGTCGGGCACTCAGACTCGTGCTCACCGCTACGACGAGCGGCACGGCGAGGCCGAGTGCATGCGGACACGAAATCACCATCACCGTCACGGCACGGGCCACGGAGAAGGTCAAATCGGCTCCGGCGAATAGGCGCCACGCCATAAACGTGAGCCCGCCGACGCCGAGCGCGATGAGGGTCAAGTAGAAGGCAGCGCGGTTTGCGAGATCCTGCGTGCGGCTCTTCGACTGCTGCGCGTCGTGCACCAGCCGGATCACCTGGCTCAGGTAGCCGGCCTCGCCCGTCTTCTCGACCTCGACGACGACGCTTCCGTTTCCGTTGATCGCACCGGCGATGACGGCATCCCCTACTCCTTTTTCGACCGGCCGGCTCTCCCCGGTGAGCATGCTTTCGTCAACGCTCGAGGTACCGTCGACGATTCGGCCGTCGGCGGGGATCTTTTCTCCCGGCTTGACCAGAACGCGATCGCCCACTTGGAGAGAGCTCGTCGGGACGTCCTCCGTCACGTCCCCGTCGCGGACGACGTGAGCTTCGGCGGGCATGAGCCGGGCCAGCGTGTCGAGTGCGCGGCTCGCGCCCATGACGGAGCGCATCTCGATCCAGTGCCCGAGCAGCATCAGGTCGATCAGCGTGGCCGTTTCCCAGAAAAAGCTCTCGCCTTCGAGGCCGAAGACGACGGCCGCGCTGTAACCGAAGGCTACGGTGATCGCCATGGCCACGAGCGTCATCATCCCGGGCCGGCGCTCCCGAGCCTCGTCGACGAAGCCTTCGAGGAAAGGCCGGCCGCCATAGGCGTAGACGAAGGCGCTCAGGGCCAGAAGCACCCACTGATCCCCGGGGAAGGCGAGCGTGCGTTCGAGGCCGAGCCACATCCGCAGCATCGGGCTGAGGGCAAGAATCGGAACGGTTACGACCAAGGAGATCCAGAAGCGCCGGCGGAAGTCGGCCACCATCATCTCGTGGTGGTCACGGCCGTGATGACCGGCGTGTCGGTCATGCTCGTCCCGGCGGCCGCTCGCCCCGTGGCCGGCGTGACCATGGTGATCAGTCGGGTCGCCGTGCTCCCCGGCGCCGCCATGTCCGACGGACAGCGCGTTGTTGTCGTCAAGCGCGCCGCCACCGGGCGGTTCGGTTTCGTGAGCCGAACCCGGAGCCGCCGCCCGCTGGTGCTCGGCAACGCCTTCGCCGCGGTTCGGAAGATGCCGTTCCGGCGTGTGGTCCATGGATGCGGTGGCGCTTATTCGTTGCGGGGTTCTTCCGCGCGGAGGCGTGGGTTGAGGAGGCTACCCCAGACGCCGTCGAAAGGATGAACGTCGCGCACCTCGCGTCCGTCGCGATACACGGGGCGGCCCTCGTTGGCCCAGCGGAAGATCGAGCCTTCGAGATTCTGCACGTCGGAGAATCCGTCGGCCTGGAGTCTGGCGGCGAGGTCGGAGGAGCGAAATCCAATCGAACAGTACGTGACGATCGGCGTGTCGAGGTCGAGCTCGCTCAGGGCGGAAAAGTCCTCCGTCTCGGGATCGATGCGCCGTGCGCCGGCGAGGTGGCTGACCGCGAACTCGTCCACCGTGCGGACGTCGAGCAGAACGGGCCGCCGGGCCGAGTCGGTCTCCACCCAGGCCGCCAGCGAGTCCGTCGTCAGGCGCCGGACATCGGGATACTCCGTGCGGATGGCCTGCAGGACGGCGGGCCAGGCGACCTCGTTCCTGCATCCTCCCAGCAGCGTGCCGATCGCGACGGCCAGACCGACGAGCAAAGCGCTATGTCGATTCGGCGGCGTCATACCACCGAACTTTCCGCTCGATCCGAGGACGCCTGCCTGCGCTCGGCCGGTGCAAGCGGCATTTTCATGAGCCCAACGAACGTGGCGTCGGCGTCCGTGTCGAACTCATCCAGCCCGAGTCGAATGTCCTCGAGCCTTTCTCGGGTGCGGAAGCTG
Organism: uncultured Rhodothermales bacterium; assembly: GCA_964570345.1. Classification (GTDB taxonomy): domain Bacteria; phylum Bacteroidota; class Rhodothermia; order Rhodothermales; family VXPQ01; genus CAZMXY01. Next base: position 10,286 of record CAZMXY010000084.1, read on the forward strand.
CCGAAGATCCGATCCCAGACCGAGAGAAACGCGCTGTAGTTCGAATCCGTCTCGGGCCGCCAGCGGCTGTGATGGACCTTGTGCATCGCCGGTGTGACGATCGCAAGGCGCAGGATCCGGTCGAGTCTTTCCGGAATCGCAATGTTCGCGTGATGGAACTGCACGACGGCGAACATCATCGTTTCGTAGAGGAGCAGCTCCCCGACGTGCACGCCGAGCAGCACGATGAGCGGGATCCGCAACACGGAGGAGAAGAAGATCTCGCCGACGTGAAAACGGGACGCCGTCGTCACGTCCATGTGTGCATCGGCGTGATGCACGCGATGGAATCGCCAGAAAAACGGCACGAGATGATTGATTCGATGCCAGAGATACGTCCAGGCATCGAGCAGCAGAACGGCCGTGACGACGCGGGCCCATGCCGGCATCCCGGCGTCGCCCGTGAGCCAGTTGAGCAGTCCGAAACCGCGTTGCTCCGCCCACGCCGCGGCGAAGAGCCACGCTCCGACGAAAACGACCGCGACCAAGAGCGAGTTGAGACCTCCGACGGCCAGATTGCGCAGGAGATGCACGCCGCGATCGCGGCGCGGCCGGCGAAACAGATCGAGAAACGGATGGGCCGTTTCCCAGGTCAGCATGGCCACGAGAATGACGAACGCTGCGACGAGCTGGACTCGTTCGATTCCGATGAAGGGATCCGACATAGGCTGCGTCGAAG
>CAZMXY010000084.1:11103-13948 GCA_964570345.1 uncultured Rhodothermales bacterium
CCGGCCTAGAAGTAGCTGGCGAAGCCGACTTGAAAGCCGCCGGTATGGGCGGACGGATTGCCGGGGAGGTCCCGATACCAGTGGCGGCGGTAATTCGCCCGGAACACGGTGCCGGGCGTTGGCCGAAAACTGAGGCCGGATACGACCGCGTACAGTTCGTCGTAGATGCGCTGCCCCGTCGACGCAAACGTGCCGACGTTGAAGTCCACGGCTTCCAGGCGAAGGTTGGCGTTTACTACGGCACGCTCGTAGCCGAGAACCCGTGGACGCCAGATCGGCACGATGACGTCGAGGTGCCCGCCCCATTGCCGGTGGCCGAACACGTCCCTGAGACTCTCCGGAATGTCGATCCGTGCGAGGGCCGTCTCGCCCTTCAGGACGACGCCGAGCACGTCCACGGCGTAGTCGAGCGCCGCGAGCGACACGCGACGCCGGTCGTCGATCTCTTCGCCTTCGATACGAAACGTGTTGAAGACGGCCGTATAGAACGAGATTCCGAGTTCTCCGGTGCGATGCCGCACGGCGAGGCGTCCCGAGAGCGCGGGCGAGCCGTTGTTGTCTTCCTCGAATTGTTCCGCGCGCTTGCCGCTGGGAAGATGCGTGCGCCCCTGCCGATTCGACAGCACGCCGTCACCGAGACCGTTGGTCATGTAGAGATCGTACGTAAGGAAAACCGGCCGCCGGTAGACCTTTCCGTAGATCCCGAATCCGATTTCGGACAGGGTCGAGGGGATGATCTCCGTGGAGACGAGTGGTCGATCGACGAATTCCCAGAGCGGACTGTCGTGACTCTGATTGAACGCGCCGATCGGAGGCAGTACGATCCCACCCCGCACGACGAGCGCCGGGTCGATCTGAACGTCGAGGAGGGCCGTCTCCAGGGCGATCTCTTCGGTGCCGTGCTCGAATTCCAGCTCCGAGATGAACTTGATGCGCGAGCTGATCGCCGCGAAGAGAAAGACGTTGAACCGTCGGAGCTCCATCGAGAAGCCGTCCGTAATTCCGTCTTCCACGAAGTAGTTCGTGTTGCCTTCGAGATAGCCGCCGATGGAAGTGGCTCCCGCGGAGCCGATGAAGGGACGCGTGTAGAGCGCGTCCTGCACGACCGAGGTGTCCCGGTCCGCGTTCGCGACGGCGGCGTCTTCCTGCGCTCGTGCGATCGCCGGAAGCATTGCGGCCGCCGAAAACAGGAGCAGGATGATCGATAGGGACGACTTGCCGATCATGGCGTTTCGGGGAGTTCGACGTAGATGGATTCGTCGTCGGCGGTGACGCGATAGCGATACAGGGGCCGCTCGGCGGGGCCCTGCAGCACTTCGCCCGTCCATTCGTACTCGCTGCCGTGGCAGGGGCAGACGAGGCGGTTGCCCGCCGGCTCGACCTGGCATCCGAGATGAGAGCAGCGCGTCAGCACCGCGGCAAACGTGTCGTCCGGACGCCGGTGTAGGAAGATGGCTCTCGGCACCTGCGGATTTTCGAGCAGGACGTACGTGCCGTCCCCGAAATCCGCCCGTCGGACGGCCAGGCGGCGGCCGTCCCGCGTATAGGGGACGTAGCGGAACCCGGTGCAGCCGGTCACGACGCCGGAAAGCAGGCCGCAGGCGGATCCAAGGGCCAGTATGAAGGCGCGGCGTTCCATCACGGCGATGGTTTAAGACGAATGTCCTGTATGCATCTCATTAGAGCTCCCCGCGTGAGACTGCGCCGAGTCCGCCTGCCGTCAGAGCGACTTCAAGAACCGAAGGAGCCGTTCCTGCTCCGCCTCCGAGAGGCGGTCGAAGGCTTCGCGGCTCTGCGCAGCCTCGCCCCCGTGGTACTGGATCGCCTGGCGCAGCGTCGTCGCCCGGCCGTCGTGCAGGTAATACGGGATCCCGCCCTGGAAGTCCTGGGCGAGGCCGATGCCCCACAGCGGTGGCGTACGCCACTCCGACGTCGATGCGATGCCCTCCGTGTACCCGTCGTCGAGCGCCGGGCCCATGTCGTGCAGCAGGAGATCGGTGTAGGGATGGAATTCCGCCTGGTCCAGCTGGCGAATCTCCGATCTTCCCGTACGCAGCGTCGGCACGTGACACGCGGCGCACTGGATCTCGGCGAAGAGCTGCTCCCCGGCGAGTACGTCCGGATCGTCCGCGTTTCGCCGCTCCGGGGGCCGGAGCGTCTTGAGGTAAAACACCACGTTGTTGACCACGTTCGACGTTATTTCCGGATCCGGCACGTCGTCCGTGGAAAAGCCGCCGACCTGGACGTTGAACAGATCCTGCGGTACGAGATCGGTCGTTAGCCCCATGTCCTGGATGTACGCCTGCACCGTCTGATGCAGCAGGTTGATCGTGAGTCCCTTCTTGCCGAAGCGGCCGATGAACTTGCCGTCCTCCGGAAGAAAACGTGTGCGGCCGCCGGCGTCGTCGGCGACCAGCGCTTCGATGGACACGATCTCGGCGATGAAATCGCTGGAATCGATTCGCTGCACGCGACCCGATATCCCGTCGCCGTCCGCGTCGTCGGGATCGGCCAGCGCCAGAAGAGTCGCGTCGTCGACGGCTTCAAGATAGCCGAGGCCGGTCACGGCGGGCGGCGTCAGTCGGGTGACGCCAGTGGCCGATTCGGGGACCGTCTCGGGCGGATATCCGGGTACGGCGCGGTTCTGAATCTGCGGTCCGCCGTGTGATTTCATCGGATTGAAGACACCGGCCTCCATGCGGCCGAATCGCGTGAGGTTGAATACCGGATGTCCCCTGCCGTCTCCGGGGTGGCAGGTGGCACAGGACGAGGCGATGAAGAGCGGCCCGGCGCCGTCTTCCGGCGACATCACGCGGTTGAAGGCTTCGTCGCCGGCCATGAACTG
>CAZMXY010000084.1:14048-15574 GCA_964570345.1 uncultured Rhodothermales bacterium
CGCCGTCTTCCGGCGACATCACGCGGTTGAAGGCTTCGTCGCCGGCCATGAACTGGGCCAGCTGGCTCGAGGTTAGCCCGTCAAGCGGGCCGTCCAGAATCTCGTTCTGCGGCGGAGCGGCGGGAAGCAGCTCACAGCCTGCTACGAGCATGGCCGCGACGACGGCGTGCGACAGCATCCTCGCCCAACTAAGCATCGTGGCGCAATAGCCCGACGGCTGCGTTTTTCTCCCCTCGATTCCCCTGCCCCACACGGAATTGTATTTAGATAACCTCGAAGTCGTAGTAAGCTATATTTTTATTTAGTCAAGACTAAATATAGGTTCGAGCATGCTCCTTGTCAAGGAAAACGAAGGCATCGGTTCACTGTGAAGCGATAGACATGGCGCCCCCAGCGGTTCGTCAAACGTATTCTTAGACCGGCGCGGTCTCCATTGATTTCCCGCGCTCTTTCGCGTCCTCCGCGAGGACGGTTCGCAGGCGGCGGCGCTGCACGAGCGCGTAAGCTGCGGGAATGACGACCAGCGTGAGGACGGTCGAGCTGACGAGCCCGCCGACCATCGGCGTCGCGATCCGACGCATCACCTCGCTACCCGTGCCCGTGCCGACCATGATCGGCATGAGGCCGATCAACGTGGTGAAGACCGTCATGAGCTTGGGGCGAACGCGATCTACGGCGCCCTCCTCCAGTGCCGCGTTCAGGCTGATTCGTGACGTGAGACGGCCCTCGCGGCGATACCGCTCGACGGCCTCGTCGAGATAGACCTGCATCACGACGCCGGTCTCCGCGGCGAGTCCGGCCACCGCGATGAATCCCACGCCGACGGCGATGCTCATGTTGAACTCGAGCGCGGCCATCAGCCAGACGGCCCCCACGACGGCGAACGGAAGCGTCGCCATCAGTAACGACGACTCCCACACGTTCTTGAAGTGAAGAACGAGGAGCAGAAAGATGATCGCGAGCGTGATCGGCACGAGCACCCGCAGGCGCTCGTTCGCGCGCTGCATGTATTCGTACTGGCCGCTCCAGGTGATCGAATACCCGGGAGGCGTCACGACCTGTTCCGCAACGACGCGGCGGGCTTCCTGCACGTAGGAGCCTACGTCGATTCCCTGTTTCAGATCGACGAAAACCCACGCGTTCGGACGCGCGTTCTCGCTCTTGATCATCGGCGGACCGCCCACGATCCCAAACCGTGCCACCTGGCCGAGCGGCACCTGCGCTCCCGAAGGCGTCGGAACGAGCACCTCCCGGAGGGCGCCGAGATCGCCGCGCAGCGACTGCGGATAGCGGACGTTTACGGGATAGCGTTCCAGACCCTCGACGGTGGTCGTCACGTTCATTCCGCCGACCGCGCTCGCGACGACGTCCTGCACGTCGCCCGTCGTGAGCCCGTGGCGCGCCGCTTCGTACCGATCCACGTCGATGTCGAGAAACGACCCGCCCATCGTGCGTTCGGCATAGGCCGAGAGGGTGCCGTCGAGCGGACGGAGGGCCCGCTCGACCTGCCCGCCGAGGCGCTCCAG